>NZ_JAWQUN010000014.1:0-108445 GCF_033447105.1 Formosa sejongensis | reverse complement strand
TTTTCTTTTTTTATCTTAACTCGTTGCCTCGTTAAGCGGGTGCAAATATAAAACCCTTTTTTTAATCTCGCAATGTTTATTTGATTTTTTTTAAGACCGCTTTTGCAAGCTTTCCCATCCAAACCAAATCAACACTCAAAGAACTTTTTACCCTAAAAACGTTGCCGTTTTTAGCGGTTGCAAACTTACAACCTTTTTGTTTAATAACGTGCTTTTATTTCTCTTTTTTAAAAACTAATCTAAACCCGATAATAATAACTTGTTAATGAACATCTTGCCTTGCTAACTACCGTAGTTGACTCGCTAAGCGGGTGCAAATATACACCCTTTCTTTATTAGTAATCTAATGTTTTATAAGATTATTTTGAAATAATATGTAAAGGCATTGTTATTAGATGGTTATGTGTGGGTTTATTTTAAATAGCATCTACTTATTCTGGAGATCTCTACTTTTCATTCATATATAGTCTAGAAAGGTCTAATTAATTACTCCTATTATATAGAGCCTTTTGCTCACTCTATATATAAGGTATCTCCAATTTCACAACTGCAAACCTATTATTTAAAGACACTGGATCATCCCTCCTACATCATAGAGCTCTTATTTATAAAGAATTGTTTCAGCATTACCTATTCATTACACCATAAAATCTCTGTTTAGCATCCTTACCCAATAATAAAAGACTTCGTAAATGGACATAAACAGTTTGAAAACAAAAAAGGTAGTGAACTAAAACCACTACCTTATTATATATAAATTTTAAAACCCAATTATTCTAGGTCACAATACTATCATCAAAATTAATTCGCGACTTCACTAATAAATTTGATTCGATATAAACGTAATTCTTCATCGTCGTAATCACCATCAAATTCTTCAATAGCCAAGTCAATCTTATCTGTTTCAGATTCCATGAAATAATCATGTATTTCCTCCTGCTGTTCTTCGTCTAGAATTTCGTCAATCCAATAATCTAAATTTAATTTTGTTCCAGAGAACACAATGGCTTCCATTTCTTTAATAAAATCCCCCATCTCCATACCTTTTGCTGAAGCTATATCATCCAACGGTAATTTTCTATCAACGTTTTGGATTATATAAAGTTTTAATGCGGAATTCATTCCAGTAGATTTAACAACCAAATCGTCTGGACGTACTATATCATTATCCTCCACGTATTTAGAAATTAAACTCACAAAATCGGATCCATATTTTTTAGCCTTACCTTCTCCTACACCATGAACATTAGACAATTCGGCAACCGTCATTGGATATTTTAAAGCCATATCCTCTAATGATGGATCTTGAAAAATTACAAACGGTGGTACACCTAATTTCTTAGCATTCGCTTTACGTAAATCTTTCAATAAGCGCATTAGAGCTTCATCTGTAGCTCCTCCTCCACTTTTTATAGAAGCCATAGCACTTTCTTCCTGTGCACTATTAAACACATGGTCTTCTGTCATCATAAACGAGCTTGGTGACTTTATGAAATTTTTACCTGCATCTGTTATTTTTAGAACACCATAAGTTTCAATGTCTTTCTTTAAATATCCTGCAACTAAAACTTGACGTAATAATGCCATCCAATATTTATCTTCTTGATGACTACCTTGACCGAAAAAAGGTTGCTCGTCTGTTTTATGAGATTTAATCATCGCATTAGTTTTTCCTATAACAACACTAACTAAATCTTTAGACTTATACTTCTCTTTGGTTTTACTTACTATCTTTAAAAGTATAACGGCATCATCTTTTGCTTCTGATTGTTTTTTTGGAAAACGAACATTATCATCCATATCTCCACCATCTCCAGTTTCAGAATCGAATTCTTCTCCAAAATAATGTAGAATAAACTTACGTCTAGAAATCGAAGTTTCTGCAAAAGCTACAACTTCTTGCAACAACGCATGACCAATTTCTTGTTCGGCCACAGGTTTTCCTGACATGAATTTCTCAAGTTTTTCTATATCTTTATAGGAGTAATAAGCCAAACAGTGGCCTTCTCCTCCATCTCGACCAGCACGACCTGTTTCTTGATAATAACTTTCTATACTTTTAGGGATATCGTGATGAATTACAAATCGTACATCGGGTTTATCTATTCCCATTCCAAAAGCAATGGTTGCTACAATAACATCGACATCTTCCATAAGGAACATATCCTGATGTTTCACACGTGTTTTTGCATCTAAACCAGCATGATATGGTAAAGCCTTAACGCCATTAACCTGAAGTACCTGAGCTAATTCTTCTACGCGTTTTCTGCTAAGACAATAAATAATCCCGGACTTTCCATCGTTTTGCTTTACAAATCGAATAATATCGCTATCTACTTGTTTTGTTTTTGGGCGTACTTCGTAATATAAATTGGGTCTATTAAAGGACGCTTTAAAAGTAACTGCGTCATTAATACCAAGATTTTTAAGAATATCTTCCTGTACCTTAGGTGTCGCGGTTGCGGTTAAACCTATTATAGGAATAGTATCGTCTATACGTTGAATAATTTGTCTTAAATTACGGTATTCTGGCCTAAAATCGTGTCCCCATTCACTAATACAATGAGCCTCATCGATAGCCATAAAGGAGATTTTTACAGATCGTAAAAACTCAACATTTTCTTCCTTTGTTAAAGATTCAGGCGCTACATAGAGTAATTTTGTAACCCCGTCTGTAATATCCTGTTTCACACGTTTAATTTCAGTCTTATTAAGCGAAGAATTTAAAACGTGAGCAATACCTTCTACGTTGGAGATTCCACGAATGGCATCTACTTGGTTTTTCATTAGGGCGATTAATGGCGAAACAATAATCGCTGTTCCTTCTTGCATTAATGCGGGGAGTTGGTAGCACAAAGACTTTCCGCCTCCGGTAGGCATTATAACGAATGTATTTTTACCTCCTAGGATGCTTTCTACAACCGATTCTTGTAAACCTTTAAATGCGTTAAATCCAAAATGTTCTTTAAGTGCAGAATGCAAGTTAATTTCAACTTTTGACATGTACTGTTTATATTTTTATTTACACTTTTAATACACCGAAAAAAACATAAGCTATTAGTTAATTCGTTGTATTTAGAGAGCCTTCATTAATTTTTTCGTTAGTTTTGCAACCAAGACTTATCGAAATTATTTATAAAAAGTTCGTATAAGTTTAAAGGTAATAAAATCTTTAAAGCATCAACCTAAAAAAATATTAAATTTTGAATAAACATCATGCCATCATAAACTCTGCAAATCAAGTGTTTGAGTTAGAAGGTCAAGCTATCTTGAATTTAAAATCCTATATAAATGACGACTTTGTCAATGTAGTAGAGCTTATTTACAAATCAAAAGGCCGGGTTATTATCACTGGAATCGGGAAAAGCGCCATTATAGCCAATAAGATAGTTGCTACATTAAATTCGACTGGAACACCTGCTATTTTTATGCATGCTGCAGAGGCAATACATGGGGATTTAGGTCTTATTTTAAAAGACGACACTGTAATATGTATTTCTAAAAGTGGAAACACTCCTGAAATAAAAGTGCTTATCCCATTGATTAAGAGCGCTAAAAACAAAATAATTGCAATAACTGGGAATAAAGATTCTTTTTTAGGACAGCATTGTGATTATTTTTTAAACACTTATGTCGAAAAAGAAGCATGTCCGTTAAATTTAGCACCTACAACAAGTACAACGGCACAATTAGTTATGGGAGATGCTTTAGCTGTTTGCCTTTTAGAAATACGCGGATTTTCTAGTGGTGATTTTGCTAAATATCATCCTGGTGGCGCATTGGGTAAAAAGCTATATTTGCGTGTTTTCGATATTTCTAGTGCAAACAATAAACCAGAAGTACATCCAGACACTAATATTAAAGAGGTTATTATGGATATCTCTAAAAACATGCTTGGTGTGACAGCAGTTATTGAAGACCATAAAGTTGTAGGTATTATTACTGATGGAGATTTAAGACGTATGCTTACTAAGACCGATAATTTTATGAGTTTAACCGCTAAAGATATTATGGGAGTTTCACCTAAAACAATAAACGAAAATGCCATGGCTATTGAGGCTTTAGAACTTATGGAAACTAACGATATTTCTCAGCTTCTCGTGTGTAAAGACGATAATTCTTACGCCGGTGTAGTTCATATTCACGATTTAATAAAAGAAGGTATTATATAATGGCACAAAGTAAGAATGTAAACGAGATGTCGTTTCTAGACCATCTTGAAGAATTAAGATGGCATTTAATTAGAGCAACTTTAGCTGTTATGATTGCTGCTGTAATTGCTTTTATAGCCAAAGGGTTTATTTTTGATACGCTTATTTTTGGACCAACAAAACCGAGTTTCTTTACTTACGATATTCTATGTAGAGTCTCTAACTATTTAGGGTTGGATGATAGTTTCTGCTTTAACGAAGCAGCTTTCGAAATACAAAGTAGAACAATGGCTGGACAATTTTCGGCACATATATGGACTGCCATAACCGCTGGTTTCATTATTGCATTTCCATATATTCTTTATGAATTATGGCGCTTTATTAGTCCAGGAATGCATCCTAGTGAACGAAATAATTCTAGAGGTTTTATCTTTATTTCATCTATACTTTTCTTTTTAGGAGTCCTTTTCGGATACTACGTAATTTGTCCGTTATCTATTAATTTCTTAGGAACCTATCAAGTCAGTGAAAAAGTACATAACGATTTCGATTTAAGTAGTTACATTAGTTTAATTCGCTCTTCGGTAATTGCCTGTGGTATCATTTTCGAACTTCCTATCATTATATATTTCTTAGCGAAAGTGGGAATTATAACTCCCGAATTCCTTAAAAAATACAGAAAATATGCACTTGTAATAGTACTTGTTGTTTCGGCTGTAATTACACCTCCGGATATTGCAAGTCAAATAATTGTTGCAATCCCTGTATTAATTTTATATGAGGTGAGTATTTTTATTGCCCAGTTTGTAACTAGAAAAGAACGTAAAAAATCTAAAGCTTTAAAAAATGTCAAATAATATCACAGAGTTTAATGAGTATAGAGCCAAAATGAATGAACGCATTTTGAGTGATGATAATAAGGTTATAAAACGAATTTTTAATTTAGACACGAATGCATATCAAGCAGGAGCGTTAGACGTTAAGACTAAAGAACTTTTAGGACTTGTGGCCTCAACCGTGTTACGTTGCGACGATTGTGTAAAATATCATCTAGAAACGGCTTACAAATCCGGATTATCTAGAGCTGAAATTGTCGAAGCATTAAGTATTGCAACACTAGTTGGCGGAACTATAGTTATTCCTCATTTGCGTCGTGCATATGAATTTTGGGATGAATTAGAAGCTTCGGAAGCATAATTTAAAGTAGAATAATCACTAACAGAAAGTGCTACTATTTTAGTATTTTAGCACTTCTGTATTTCTAAATCAGATTAAAAAAAACGTCAAAACGTGAAATTAAAAGCTGAACATTTAATGAAGTCCTATAACGGACGAAAAGTCGTAAAAGATGTATCTTTAGAGGTTAACCAAGGTGAAATCGTGGGCTTACTAGGTCCAAATGGAGCTGGAAAAACCACATCTTTTTACATGATTGTTGGCTTGGTAAAACCTAATGGCGGAACCATCTATTTAGATAATAAAGAAATTACGAAATACCCGATGTATAAACGGGCACAAAACGGAATTGGGTATCTGGCTCAAGAAGCTTCTGTGTTTAGAAAACTGAGTATAGAAGATAATATTTTAAGCGTTTTACAATTGACTAAGTTGACAAAAAAGGAGCAACTCATGAAAATGGAATCGCTTATTGAAGAATTCAGTTTGGGGCATATTCGCACAAACCGTGGTGATTTATTATCTGGAGGGGAACGTAGACGTACAGAAATTGCACGTGCTTTAGCAACCGATCCTAATTTTATTTTATTAGATGAGCCTTTTGCTGGTGTAGATCCTGTTGCAGTTGAAGATATTCAGCGTATTGTCGCTCAACTTACAAAAAAGAACATTGGTATATTAATTACAGACCATAACGTTCAAGAAACTTTAGCCATTACAGATCGCACCTATTTAATGTTTGAAGGTGGCATTTTGAAAGCAGGAAAACCAGAAGAACTTGCTGAAGACGAAATGGTTCGTAAAGTTTACTTAGGACAGAACTTCGAGTTACGTAAAAAGAAATTGGATTTTTAGATTATAATGCATTTTACTTTTCAATCAGAACCGTATCATATTATTAAACCTATTTTGTTTCAATAACTTATGAAGGTCTGATTAAATTATCTTTTAATTGGAGGCTCTTTCAATGTATAAGTGAACATCTAAATAATAGGTTGATTATTACTAAGATTCTCTCTTCTACTAAATTGGTAAGTAGCACATAAATATTATAAGTTATATAATTCTGCTGTGTATAAATCAGTTTAAAAATTGAAATTTCGTTACTTCAGAAAAGCTTATTATCACTCGTAATTCTAATTAATCTTGTGAGTATTGCCTTTTAAAAATCATCTTTTTATATTATTCCTAGAAAAAACATCAATTATGCTTCTAACCTATCAGATGCTACAGCTACCTTGCCTAATTTAGAAGTAAATACTTCCGATTGAATTATTAGATTATAAAAATCTGATCCCTAACACAAACTCAACTCTGAACTTCTTTAATAATATCTAGCAACAACAGCTACCAAAACTAATAAGATCCCTTCATCACAACATCTAGCATAGACATTACTACATAAATTAGAATAATTAATGGAATCGCGGCAAACTGTAAGAAGATAAGCAATAAAACACTTATTATAAGAAATACATAGCGAATGGCATTCGGTTTAAAAGCCCATGTTTTAAATTTCAGAGCGAACAACACGATTGGTGCATTTAATAAAATAGTACTTGTTATGGTTAGAGCTATTAAAAATCCTTGATTCATAATTATAGCGTTCATCATATCGTTATGTTGTAATTCCATAATTAATGGTAGTGATATAATTAATAAGGTATTTGCTGGTGTTGGCAGCCCTTTAAAATAATCTTGTTGCTCTTCATCTAAATTAAATTTAGCCAAACGGTATGCAGAAGATAACGTAATTAAAAACCCTATAATTGGTAAGAAAGCTGGCATAATAGCGTCACCACTAAAAAAAGCATTCCAAGCCCCTTCACTTGTAGACAATTCAGGTTTTTGAATACTTAAGCTCAATAACTTATACATTACAATACCTGGAACCAATCCACTTGTAACCATATCGGCTAAAGAGTCTAATTGCAAACCTAAATCTGAAGACACTTTAAGTTTTCGTGCAGCAAACCCGTCGAAAAAGTCAAAAAATATACCTCCAAACACAAAGGCAGCTGCGGCTATAAAATGATTGTGAGTCGCAAATATAACGGCGATACAACCACAAAATAAATTTAATAAAGTCAGTGCATTTGGCACATAATTCTTAATAGACATACAGTAATTTGTTTATGTAAAAATACTAAAGAAATGCGGTCTTAAACAAGACCATTTACAAAAATTACACAATAAGCCACCATTTTTTAAGTTAACTACTATGACACCAAATAAGCACAGCAACTTTAAATGGGGATTTCGACTCAATATAATGCCATAAATAAAGTTTTTAACCCAATTAAATTATCTGCATATTTGTAAAAAATTAGCATTGAGGATATTTTTAACTTCCCTATTCGTATTACTTACCGCTTCGGTTTTTAGCCAAGTTGCAAGAAAATACTCTAACGAATTCATGAATATCGGGGTCGATGCTGCTGCATTGGGTATGAGTCAGGCGGTTACGGCACAAACTGCCGATGTAAATTCTGGCTATTGGAATCCAGCAGGGTTGGTGCATTTAGAAGACAATCAGCTTTCATTAATGCACTCCAGTTATTTTGCAAATATTGCCAATTACGATTATGTTGCTTTCGGGATGCCTATAGACGACAGAAGTGCCATGGGTATATCTTTGATTAGATTTGGTGTTGATGACATTTTAGATACAACACAGTTAATAGACGACGAAGGAAATATTAACTACGACAGAATTCAGTTATTCTCTACCGCAGATTATGGTGTAACATTTTCCTATGCCAGACAACCAACATTTATGGAAGGTTTCAGTTATGGTGTGAATGCTAAAGTAATTAGAAGAATTATAGGAGATTTTGCAAATTCTTGGGGTTTTGGTTTAGATGCAGGAATTCAATACGAACACGATTCCTGGAACTTCGGTTTAATGGCCAGAGATATTACAACCACTTTTAATGCATGGCAGATAGATGAAGATAAATTTCAAACCATTCAGGATGCCATTGGTGAAGAAAATCAAGAGTTACCAGAAACTACAGAAATTACAATTCCTAAATTACAATTAGGAGTTTCTAAAACCTTCAACTTTAGTCGCGATTATAAATTAGTAACAGCTATTGATTTACAAATGCGTTTCGAAGAGAATAACGATATTATTTCGACAAGTTTTATGAGTATAAATCCATCTCTAGGATTTCAATTTGGATATTTAGACATGGTATATTTACGAGGTGGAGTAGGTAATTTCCAAAATGAATTACAAATAGATTATACAGAACAAGTCAGCTTTCAGCCTAGCTTTGGCGTAGGTTTTAGATACCAAGGCATTCAAATAGATTATGCATTTACAGATATTGGAGACCAAAGTGTCGCTTTATATTCAAATGTGTTTTCTTTAAAATTGGATTTTAGTATCTTTAGACACTAATCAATAGGATGAAACAGTCCTTTTTAAATTCGATTTTAACACTGTGAAACACCTTTTATTAGCCCTCGCAACGGGATTATTATTAGCCTTTGGCTGGCCTACTTACGGTTTCCCTGTCTTATTATTTGTCGCTTTTATTCCCTTACTTTATGTCGCACACGATATTAAGGAGCACAAAACTTTAAAATACAAAGGGTGGCGATTATTTGCTTTATCGTATTTATCCTTCTTTATTTGGAATTTTATTACCACCAATTGGCTACAATATGCCGATATGTTTGGAGCTTGCTTTGCTGTTTTAGTAAATAGTCTTTTAATGGCTTTCCTTATTTTAATCTATCAAGCTGTTGCAAAACGGACAACTTTAAACAAATCGCTTATTTTTTTAATTACACTTTGGATTTGTTTTGAAAAAATACACCTGGGATGGGAATTCTCATGGCCTTGGTTGAATTTAGGTAATGCCTTTTCAGATCATCCAAAATGGATTCAATGGTATGAATTTACTGGAACTTTTGGTGGCACACTTTGGATTTGGTTAGTGAATGTAATTCTTTTTAAAGCTCTTATAAACTTTTTCAAAACATCGGATCAAGGAATTTTGAAACGTGTTGCCATACAAACTACAGCTTTAGTTTGTATTCCAATTGCATTTTCTATCGTGCGTTATTACACTTATACACCAGAATCCAATACTATTGAAGCGGTTGTTCTTCAGCCAAACATAGATCCTTACAGTGAGAAATACAATGCTACAAATAAAAAGGTTGGTGAATTATTAAAGAATTTAGCTGAAGAAAGTGTGACGCAAGAAACGAATCTTTTAGTTACTCCTGAGACGGTTTTAGCCGAAGATTATGGTGTAGATTTACCAAGTTTTAACAGAAGTTCTGAATTTTTCCAAGCGAAAGCTTTTCTTTATAAATATCCGAATTTAAACTATTTACTCGGATTGCAATTCTTCGAAAAGCACACCAATATCGAGGATATATTACCAACTTCAAATCAATATAACGATCATCTTTGGGTAGATTTTTATAACTCTGCAGCAATGATTAATTCTGATAAAGAACCTTTAATTTATCATAAGTCGAAATTGGTTGTTGGAGTAGAAAACTTCCCCTATCAAAGTGTTTTAAAACCACTAATTGGAGATGCTATGTTGGACCTTGGCGGGACAGTAGCTATGAAAACAACACAAAACGAACGTTCTGCTTTCAATATAAAAAACACAGAATATAAAGTTGCTCCGGTAATTTGTTACGAATCTGTTTATGGTGAATTTGTAACTGGATATGTAAGAGAAGGCGCCAATGTTTTAGCGATTATGACAAATGATGCATGGTGGGGAGATACCCAAGGCCATAAGCAACATTTAAGTTATGCGAGATTACGAGCGATAGAAACTCGCCGTGCTATTGCGAGAAGTGCTAACACTGGAATTTCGGCATTTATAAGTCCGAAAGGAGAACTTTTACAAACGTTAGCATATAATGAGCAAGGAAGTTTAAAAGCTGAAATACCAGTAAATACAAATATCACGTTTTATGTACAAGCCGGCGATTATATTGCTAGGATTAGTATGTTTATTGCGCTTGGGTTGTTTGTTATTACCTTTTTTAGAAGAGAGCGAGTTTAGTTATATCGGAAAAACCGTGCAAAGCATACACTAATAAAAAGACTACAGTTTTTACTATTTAAGTCAACATGAACTCGTTTATAGATCTCATCGATTTAAAAACGTAAATCCTTATTTAATTGAATACTAATTCTTGTGGGAATCTGATAAAATTCAGCTTGACGATTATGTAAATAAAAAATGTATTTGGTTTATACCAACCAACACTTTTCTCTTTTCTAAAACATTAAATGCACCAAAAGTTCTTTTAGTAAATCGCCTTGAGGTACAGCATTAGAGCCTACACCTTTACTTTTTACATCAAATTCACGAAGTGTAGAAATATTAGCACTTACTTTTTTCATGGGATAGTTTCTTACAGCAACTAGATATTCATCTACAAAAAATGGATTTATTTTAAGAGCAGAAGCTACACTTCTAGGATTCTTATCTTGCATACCATGAATAAGTAATATTTGAGAAAAGAAACTAAACAATAAAGACACGGTAACCACCATAGGATTATCTCTAGGGTTTTCGGCAAAATATTTAACAATACGTTGTGCCTTTAAAACATCTCTTGCTCCTACTGCTTTACGTAGTTCAAAATTGTTATAATCTTTGCTTATTCCGATATTTTCTTCAATATGTTCGGGTGTAATTTGACTATCTTTTGGTAAAATAATCTGAAGCTTAACTAACTCATTATTAATTTTACTCAAATCGTTTCCTAAAAACTCCACTAACATCTGAGCAGCTTTGGGTGTAATGCTATACGATTTCGGAGCTAAAATGCGTCGAATCCAATCGGCAACCTGATTTTCGTAAAGTTTTTTACTTTCAAAAACTACACCTGCTTTTTTAATTGTTTTATAAACAGATTTACGTTTATCTACCGATTTATATTTATAATTCAGAACTAAAATTGTAGATGGTTGTGGGTTTTTAGCATAATCTGCTAATTTATCAATGGTACGCGATAAATCTTGAGCTTCTTTTACAATGATTACTTGGTATTCGGCCATCATAGGGTAACGTTTAGCATGCCCAACAATATCTTCTACAGTAACATCGCGACCATATAATACCATTTGGTTAAACCCTTTTTCTTCTTCACTTAAAACATGTGCTTCTATATAATCAGAGATCTTATCTATATAATAGGTCTCTTCTCCCATTAATAGATAAATAGGTTTTAATTTTTTCTGCTTTATATCGGCAACTAATTGTTTTATCTCGTCCAAACTGTAAACTATCTAGGATTATTCCAAAATTACCCTCTTGGAATTTGGTTTTTGAATTTTGAAATCTACCTTTGAAAATTCAAGAACTAACAATGCAAGAACTAAACTTTCCGAAGTTTTTATTTCGATTCAAAAATAGCGAAAATAAAATTTCTATTTTCGATGATATTCGTAAAAAATTTGTGATTCTTCAACCCGAAGAATGGGTACGTCAACATTGTGTGCACTATTTAATACAAGTTAAAGGCTACCCGAAATCGTTAATCAATGTAGAAAAAGAATTAATTGTAAACAACTTACGTAAACGCTACGATATTGTAATTTTTAATTCAGACGGAAGTATTCATGTTATTGTAGAATGTAAAGCTCCAAAAATTAATATCACACAAACGACATTCGACCAAATAGCGCGATACAATTTAACGTTAAACGCTAGTTATTTGATGGTGACAAACGGATTAAATCATTATTATTGTCAGATGGATTTTAAAGCCGAAAAATATAATTTCCTACAAGACATCCCTAATTACGACGCTTAACTGTATATGAAAATTGCTATTGCTATATTAAATTGGAACGGAAAAAAATTACTTGAACAGTTTCTGCCTTCTGTTATTTTAAATTCTGAAGACACTGATATTTATGTGATTGATAATGCATCGACAGACGATTCAATAGTCATGCTTAAAAACCAATTTCCAACAGTAAACATTATTTTAAACACGGAAAACGGAGGCTTTGCAAAAGGATATAACGACGGATTAAAACACATCGCTGCAGATGTATACTGTTTGCTTAATAACGACATCGAAGTTACGCCTAATTGGCTTACTCCTATTAAATCGGCATTTAATGAAGATTCTAATACAGCTATAATTCAACCAAAAATATTAGATTATAAAAACAAGAGTTCTTTTGAATATGCAGGTGCATCTGGAGGATTTATAGACAGGTATGGTTATCCGTTCTGTCGCGGACGTATTTTTGATACTTTAGAAAAAGATCTTGGACAGTACGATTCTAATTTAGAAATTGATTGGGCAACAGGAGCGTGTTTATTTATAAAAGCAAATGTTTTTAAAACCTTAAATGGGTTCGACAATGCTTTTTTCGCACATATGGAAGAGATTGATTTATGTTGGCGTGCTAAAAATTTAGAGTATAATATAAAATGTATTCCAACATCTGAAGTATTTCATGTTGGAGGTGCGACTTTAAATGCTTCAAATCCGAAGAAAACGTATCTGAATTTCAGGAATAGTTTATTCACTTTAGTAAAGAATGCTAGCGGTAATGTGTTCGCTATTATCTTCACTAGAATGCTTTTAGATGGTTTAGCAGGACTACATTTTTTATTCAGCTTAAAATTTAATCACTTCTTCGCAATAATTCGTGCACATTTTAGTTTTTATAGTCAAGTATCAAGAATATTAAAACAACGGAAAACGCTAGTACAGAAGCCTAATTACTTTAAAACGAGATCTATTGTTTATGATTATTTTATTAAAAAGAAACAAAAATTTAGCGATTTATAAAATAGTTAGTAAAAGTTTTGTTAAAGCCTATTTTAACATTATTTTTTTCATATTTTTGATATGTTTAAATATAATTTAAGAATTATTATGAAGAAACTAATTTTAAGCAGTGCCGCTGCTTTACTCCTTTTATCATCATGTGTATCTAAAAAAGATTATGCAGCTTTAGAATCTAAGCAACAAGAAACTCAAGACCTATTAAATACAGCAACAGTTAAACTGAATAGTTGTTTAACAGAAAAAGCAGCTGCTTCAGCACGAGCAGAAGCTTTAAAAGATCAAATTACAGATTTAATTGACACTAAAGGAAACTTAACAACACTTACTCAAAAAGGTGCTGAAAACTTAGAGAGATCTTTAGAAAGCTTAAAAGAAAAAGACCTTAAAATTACAAGATTACAAGATGCATTAACGAGAAAAGATAGTGTTACTTTAGCAGTCGTTACTAGTTTAAAACGTGAAGTAGGTATTAACGATCCAGACATTGAAATTAATGTTGAAAAGGGTGTAGTATTTATTTCTATTGCTGATAAATTATTATTTAAAAGCGGAAGTTACATCGTAACAGACAAAGCTAAAAGCGTTTTAGCTAAAGTAGCTAAAGTGGTAAATAGCAAGCCAAATTTCGAATGTATGGTTGAAGGACATACAGATAACGTACCTTATAAAAAAGGTGGTGTTCTTGAAGACAACTGGGATTTAAGTGTAAAACGTGCAACTTCTGTTGTTCGTGTATTACAAGAATTAGATGTTAATCCTAATCAATTAATTGCAGCTGGTAGAAGTCATTATGTTCCTTTAGTAGACAATGATACTGCAGAGAACAGAGCAACAAACAGACGTACTCGTATTGTAGTACTTCCTAAAATTGACCAATTCTACGAAATGGTAGAAAAGGAAATGAAAAACATGGTAGAAGCTGATGCAGCTATGAAACAGAACTAATTTCTGCTTCACTTAATATATTTAAAAGCTCAATCGAAAGGTTGGGCTTTTTTTATAAACTCATTTTTCAATTTACTATCTTTAACTACTTATTATCTAATTTCAAAACATGAACTATCGCACACTAGGTAAAACAAATTTTAAAATTTCAGAAATCTCTTTAGGAACATGGCAAGTTGGAGGGAAATGGGGATCACCTTTTAATGACTCTTCTGCAGACCATTTATTAAATACCGCTATAGATGCAGGTGTAAACTTTATAGATACTGCAGATGTTTACGATAATGGCTTAAGTGAAACAGCTGTTGGTCGTGTAGTGCGTTCTAGATCAGAACGTATTTATGTGGCTACAAAATGTGGTAGACAAATAAATCCACACACCAATGAAGGGTATACGCCAAAAGTCATTCAACAATTTGTAGAAGACAGCTTAAAACGTACAGGTTTAGAATGCCTAGACTTAGTTCAGTTACATTGTCCACCTACGGAAGTATTCTATCGTCCAGAAATTTTCGAAGTATTCGACAGACTGAAAGATCAAGGTAAAATATTGAATCTTGGAGTAAGTGTAGAAAAAATTGAAGAAGGATTAAAAGCATTGGAGTTTAACAATGTCGCTTCTGTTCAAATTGTTTTCAATCTATTTCGTCAACGTCCATCCGAATTATTATTTAAAGAAGCTGCAAAACGCAATGTTGGAATTATAGCAAGAGTACCATTGGCAAGCGGTCTCTTAACGGGTAAATTCACAAAAGAAACTTCTTTTTCTCCAGACGATCATAGAAATTTCAATAGAAATGGTGAAGCCTTTGATAAAGGAGAAACGTTCTCTGGAATTCGATATGAACAAGGCTTAAAAGCTGTTGAGGCTTTAAAAGAAATTTTTCCAAATACAACCAATTTAGCACCTTTAGCTTTACAATGGATTTTGAGTTTTAAGGACATTAGCTGTGTTATTCCTGGAGCAAGTAAAACAGAACATGTACGTTCTAACTTGTCTGTTTTCGATTTACCAAAACTGACAACACAAGACATTGATAAAATGAATACCGTTTACGAAACCCTTATAAAACCTGAAGTACATCAACTATGGTAAAAGAAAAAGATATAGACACACCTCCTGCTTTAATAACTAGAGACTGGTTAGCAATAGAACGCACAAAATTGGCTAACGAACGTACATTTCTAGCTTATTTCAGAACATTTATGGTGTTTTTAGGAACAGGATTAACCATTATTAAATTACATATGTTTGTGCAAATGGAATGGTTTGGCATTGTGTTATTAATTATTGCTCCAGTACTATTAGCAATAGGTGTTTACAGATTAATAAAAGTTCGTACTATAATACGAGAGCATTATAACGTATAAATGAAAGCAGCAACAGTAAGACAAATAAAAGTAGAATTACAAGATCAGACACCAGCTGAACTTATAGATTTATGCTTACGACTATCTAAATTTAAGAAAGAAAATAAAGAGCTCCTCACCTATTTATTATTCGAATCTTATAATGAATCGGATTATATAAATCACATTAAAATTGAGATTACAGAACAGTTTGAAACTATTAACACCATTAGTTTTCATTATATAAAAAAGAGTGTGCGTAAAATTTTAAGACAACTTAAAACATATGCTCGTTATTCTGGAAAAAAAGAAACTGAAGTCGAGTTATTACTTTTTTTCTGTTCGGAGTTAAAAGCTTTTAAGCCGTCCATAAAAAACAACGTTACACTTATGAATTTATATAACAGAACAATAGAAAGTATTAAAAAGAGTATTTCAACTTTACACGAAGATTTACAATACGACTACCAATTAGAACTCGAAAAGCTATAAAGATTCGATATTATAATTCGTCATTATTAAGGTGATTTTCCCCGTTTTCACACCTTCTTCTTTAATTTGTTTTCTATCGATAGACGTGTCTTTTCCCATATAATTCAAGGGGATTTTTATGCGTTCTATTTCAAAATTCACATCTACTAATTCAGGTAATAAAGAGTCTTCTTTTTCAAATTGAAATACCAAGATATAGGTACCATTTTTTTTTGTATTTATTTCAGATTCGGCAATTCTAACACGTGTTGTATCTATTAATAATGTAGCGATAGAAAAATCGGCACGTGTATCAGTAGGTATTATATTTATAGCTTTATATGTAAATCCATCTCTCGTTTCTTCACCACGATCTACCGTAATAAATGGATATTCGAATAATTGTTGAAGCGAGAAATCTAAACCACGCCTAGGAATCATAACGAAATCTGATGATGAAAATTTTGGTTGTTCACCTTTACTATAAATCATTTTAGCATGTTTAGTTGGCATATTTATAAAACTAACATCAACATCCAATTGGATATCTACTGAAAAAGCTTCTATAGCATCCATTCGTGATTTAACAGCTAATAAGTCCGTATCAATATCTTGTGCAAAAACGGTAGAAACACCAAGAAATAAAAGTAAAAATCGTATCATCCAATATCTTTTTTATTGAAAACATAAATACCAATCCCCATAATCAATCCGATATAAATCGTTAATAACAATGTGTTTTGAAATATAGCGTCCCAATGAATTTCAGTATAAAAAAAGTACTGCCAAGTATCGTTTAACTTGGCAAAAAATAAGCGGTTAAACCAATCGATTCCAAAATCTACCTTCAATAAAATATTGGAAAGTATTAAAAAAAATGCTGAAACAATCCACGTTTTGGTAGCTTCCTTAAAAAACACAGCAATGGTTAAACTGGTAACAGAAAAGAAAACCATAGAAAATGCACCAGATAGAAAGGCCCATTTTAAACGGTAAAAAGCGTCTGTTTGTTCAAAGAAATTTAAAGCGTTTAAATACACGATTAAATCTCCTTTTCCAAAAATGCCGTACGACAATACAAATGCAGAAAGTGCTACAAAAAATACTACTATTAAAGTAAAAATAATCGCGACTATATACTTACTTGTTATAAATTTCCATTTACTAATAGGCTGCAACATCACGGCCTGCAACGTTCTATCTTTATATTCTGTAGTTAAAGTTCCTGAAACAATAATCATTAAAATTAAAGGCAAATGAAACCATAACGTATTTAAAATAAGGTACACTAAAAGGTTTCCGTTAAGTAAAGTCCCTTCAAAATAAAAAGTTTGCTTTAAGTTATCTAATAGAATATCTATAATATTAGTGCCTTGAAAATATGCACTTACCAATACCACAGCTTCAATAATAAAAAGTGCTGCGAGGGCATAATACGTTTTACTTTGCTTATAAAGTTTATAAAATTCTGAAGAAATTAATGCTAGCATGATCAAGGGTATTGAAACAATTTATCCATATCTAATTCGGGTACGCAAGAGGTTATAAAAATCTGCTCTTCAGATAATTCCTGAATAAGTTTTGGAACTTGATTTGTGGTAATTGCAACATGAGCAATTTCACCTTTAAAAATTACATTGTATTTTTTTAAAGCTTCAGACAATTTAATATTAGATGCACTAAAACTATAACTATTGGTGTTTTCTAGAATGATATCTTGAGCAAAACCTGATTTTATAATTTTACCATTTTTCATTACATACATGCTGTTACAAATTTTACTAAGCTCTTCAATAATATGAGATGA
The DNA here is from genome assembly GCF_033447105.1 of Formosa sejongensis. NCBI lineage: Bacteria > Pseudomonadati > Bacteroidota > Flavobacteriia > Flavobacteriales > Flavobacteriaceae > Formosa > Formosa sejongensis. Next base: position 90,742 of record NZ_JAWQUN010000014.1, on the reverse strand, counting down.
AATTAAAATAGCAAGATGCTCTTTTTCGGCTAAATCAATAATTAATTTTCGTAATGCTGAAATACCTAACGGATCTAATCCTGAAAAGGGTTCGTCTAAAACCAAACATTTGGGATTGTTAAGTAAGGCAATTGCAATACCCAAACGTTGTTTCATTCCCATAGAATAATTCTGAACAGGATCTGTTCTATCCAGCGGTAATCCTACTTGTAATAAACGGGTTTGAATATCTGTTTTCGAAAGTTTTAACCCCTGAATTTTACAGAATAAATGTATATTCTCGTAAGCATTTAAATACTCGTACAACGCAGGTTTTTCAATAATTCCTCCAATGGGCTTCACTCCTTTAGCTTGCAAAGTTACTGTACCGGACTGTGGTTTCACTAAACCTAAAATAATCTTAAACAGCGTTGTTTTCCCTGCTCCATTTGCACCCAGCACACCACAAATTTCCCCCGCTTTACATTTAATGTTCACCGCTTTTAAAACCTGTAATTTTCCGTACGATTTACATAAATCTGTTGCCGATAATATCATGAAGTTAATTCGAGTTGAAGTTCCTTATAGTTATATTTAGAGATATAACTGCGTTCCAAAAAAGTACGCGACCAAAATGTTTTTCTTAAGAAAAACAAAGGGTCTATAACCATAAAATACGGTAGATAATGAAACCATTTTACGCCATGTTGGTTATAATAATTAACGACTTTATCTTCTATTCCCAATTCGCTAGCAGCAACTAAAGCAGCTTCACGCTGACATTTTGAAACGATATAATTAGCAGCAATACGTTTTCTGAAACCATATTCGAAAAACTGATCTTTAGCGCGTTTATAATTTTGAAAACGCGACCAACCATCCATTAATACTAAAAATATATGTACAAAAGAAAACAGAAAACACCATAACCAAAACCCTTGGATCCATAAATTAGGTTGTAAAAAAGAAGCTTTTAACTGTACCCAATATATCCAAGATTCTAAAAGAAAAAGAAATAGTGCATAGTAAAGTAGTTTACCTACCCTAAGATAAGAAACTATTACACTTGGCTGTTTAGGTAAATTCAGCAATTCCATAAGGACAAATTAAATAAATCTTTAAATGGATTCAAATTTTTAAACCATTTATAAATAAGAAAGCCTGTAAAAATTTTACAGGCTTTAATTATATTGTAAATGTACAGTGTTAAAACATCTCTCTTCCTGAGAAATGGAAAGCACTCTCAATAGCTGCGTTATCGTCACTATCACTACCGTGTACTGCATTTTCTCCAATTGAAGCAGCAAACAATTTACGAATCGTTCCTTCTGCAGCTTCTGCAGGATTAGTAGCACCAATAAGTGTTCTAAAATCTTCAACTGCATTTTCTTTTTCTAAGATCGCTGCTACGATTGGTCCTCGAGTCATGAATTCAACTAATTCTCCAAAGAAAGGTCTTTCGTTGTGAATTGCATAAAACTCTTGAGCATCAGCAATTGTCATTTGCGTTAATTTTAATGCAACGATTCTAAATCCTGAAGCGTTGATCTTTTCTAAAATTGCCCCAATGTGTCCGTTTTCAACCGCATCTGGCTTAAGCATTGTAAATGTTCTATTTGTTGCCATTTGTTTTTTTAAATTTACGCCAAAAGTAATGCATTTCTTAAGAAATACAATATAATCGCATATTAAAAAATTGTATCTTCGCGTCTTATGACAACAGCAGAAATCACCCAAATTCAAGCGCTTTTAAGCACGCCAAAACAGATTATTATTGTACCTCACAAAAATCCAGATGGCGATGCTATGGGTTCTACCCTAGCACTATATCATTATTTAAAAGCACTTAATCATGACGCTATTGTCATGTCTCCTAACGATTATCCAGACTTTTTAAAGTGGTTACCAGGCGACGATACCGTTTTGAAATACGAATCTGAAACAGAACGTTGTAATACATTATTACAGAATGCAGACCTTATTTTTACATTAGATTTTAATGCGTTGCACCGTGTCGGGAACATGGGAGATCGTATTGGTGAAAGCCAAGCAATTAAAATAATGATAGATCACCATCAACAACCAGACGACTATGCAAAATACATGTTTTCTGATGTTAGTATGAGCTCTACCTGCGAAATGGTGTATATATTTATTAAGATGTTAGGTGATGAAAACCTAGTTACAGCAGATATTGCTACCTGTTTATACACAGGAATTATGACAGATACAGGCTCCTTCAGATTTCCTTCAACAACCAGTCAAACACATAGTGTTGTTGGAAAATTAATTGAATGTGGCGCTAATAATGCCGAAATACATAATGCCATTTACGATACCAATAGTTTCGCAAAACTTCAACTTTTAGGATGTGCTTTAAAGAATTTAAAGGTGATTCCTGAATTACGAACAGCTTACATTACGCTTTCTCAAGATGAATTAAATCAATTCGATTTCAAAAAAGGAGATACTGAAGGCTTTGTAAATTATGGTTTATCACTAAATAATATTATTTTTGCAGCGATTTTTATCGAACATAAAAAAGAGAACATTATAAAAATATCATTACGCTCTAAAGGAGACTTTTCTGTGAATGAATTTTCTAGACAATATTTTGAAGGTGGAGGACATACCAATGCTGCCGGTGGAAAAAGCGATTTAAATTTAACTGAAACCGTTGAAAAATTTATTAGTATATTACCAAGCCATAAAAATGAATTAACCTCATGAAAAAAATAGGTTTATGTTGTTTGGTTATTTTCAGTATTATAAGCTGTAAATCTCCGGAAGCCAGACGACCAATATCGGTAAAAAGTGGTTCGTTTGTAGATGAGTCTATAGCGCGAAACATTAAATTATACGAAAACGAGAAAATGCGTTTCCAAGAAATTATGGATGCTAATCCAGACCAGGTTTACTTGGTTTCTCAAAATGGATTTTGGTACACATTTAATACTAAAAAAGAAGCAGATTCTTTACCACAACCTGATTTTGGAGATGTTGTAAACTTTGATTACAACGTTAAAACCATAAATGGAGATATGGTTTACACCTATGCCGAAACAAAACCCGACACGTATATAATGGACAAACAGGAACTGTTTACCGGCTTGCGTGAAGGTTTAAAATTAATGAAAGCTGGAGAAACAGCAACCTTCTTATTTCCTTCGGCAAAAGCCTATGGCTATTATGGCGATCAAAATAAAATAAACACAAATACACCTCTTATTTGTGAAGTAAAAATTCATTCAATAACCGAAAATTAATATTACAAAATGAAATTATTTAAACAATCAACAAAATTATTTTTGCTTACTCTTTTGGTAAGTTTTACAGCTTGCAACGATAAATATCCTGATTTAGAAGACGGAATGTATGCTGAGATTATTACTAATAAAGGAATTATGGTTGCCAACCTCGAGTTTGAAAAAGCTCCAGTTACCGTAGCCAATTTTATTTCGCTTGCAGAAGGTACAAATACCATGGTAGATAGTACTTTTAAAGGTAAACATTTCTACGATGGCATCATTTTTCATCGCGTTATTGATGGATTTATGATTCAAAGTGGAGACCCAACCGGAACAGGAACAGGTGGCCCAGGATATAAATTTGCAGATGAATTTAACGAGGAGTTAAAACATGATGGCTCAGGAATTTTATCTATGGCTAATGCAGGTCCTGGTTCTAACGGAAGTCAGTTTTTTATTACTGAAGATGCAACACCTAACTTAGATAACAGACATACTGTTTTTGGTGAATTGGTTTTAGGTCTTGATGTTCAAGATTCTATTTCTAATGTAGAAAGAGATGGAAACGACAAGCCTCTTGAAGATGTTGTTATCGAATCTGTAATAATTATTAGAAAAGGTGCTGCAGCGAAAAAGTTTGATGCTAATGCTGTTTTCTTAGACAGTTTTGCTGAAATAGAACGTAAAGAAGAAGAAGCTGAGCAAAAATTAACTGACGCTAAAGCTGCATTTTTAGAAAACGATAAAGCATTAAAAGCTAACATGAAAACATTACCTACAGGTTTAGGAATGTCTGTTATTAGTGAAGGTGACGGTGTTACACCAGGCTCTACAGATAGTGTACTTATTAATTATGCAGGATATTTAGAAGACGGTTCTTTATTTGATTCTAATTATGTTGAAGTTGCTAAAGAATTTGGAGTGTATAACGCACAAAGAGATCAACAAGGTGGCTACCAACCATTCCCTATGATTTATAACGAGACTGCTGGCTTAATCCCTGGATTTAGAGAAGCGATGTTAAACATGAATATAGGAGATAAAGTTAGAGTTTACATTCCTTCAGCTTTAGCTTACGGAGAAAGAGGTGCACCTCCAGTGATTGCTCCAAACACGAACTTAATTTTCGATTTAGAAATTGTTGGTGTTGCAGAATAAGTATAGAAATGTTTCACATTTACCCATAAAAAAGGCCGCTATAATTAGCGGCTTTTTTCATATATAAACTTTCCTATTTTTTAGGAATTTCTTTTAAAATTTCAAGAACAAATTTCCAATATTTCTGAACTGAAGAAATACTAGCACGCTCGTCTGGAGAATGTGCTCCTTTAATGGTCGGTCCAAAACTAATCATTTCCATTTCTGGATAATTAGAACCAATAATTCCACATTCTAATCCTGCGTGACATGCCGCAACATGGGCCTTTTCTCCGTGTAACTTTTCGTAAGTCGCATCTAAGACTTTTAAAATTGATGAATCCATTTTTGGTTCCCATCCTGGATAATCGCCAGAGCATTCTACCTCACATCCTGTTAATTCAAAAGCAGAACGTAATGTATTTGCTAAATCAATTTTAGAACTTTCTACAGAAGAACGCGTTAAGCATCCCACTTTTATATGTCCGTCTTTTACAATTACTCGTGCAACATTATTAGATGTTTCTACCAATTCAGGTATATCTGCACTCATACGAAACACACCATTATGTGCAGCATACAATGCTCTTGTAAATCCTTCTTGTACACCTAAATCCATAATAGTTTTTGGCAATTCAATCGCTTCAACTAACACGTTTAAGTCTGGTTCCATGGTTCTTAATTCCTCTTGAATAGTAGCCGTTAGCTGACTCATTTCTAATTCAAAAGCATCTTGATGAATAGAATCTATAGCTACAATAGCAAAACTTTCACGTGGAATAGCGTTACGTAAACTTCCACCATCAATTTCAGAGATACGCAATCCGAAATTTTCAAAACCATCAAATAACATACGGTTTAAAATCTTATTTGCATTTCCTAAACCTTCATGAATTTGCATTCCTGAATGTCCACCTTGTAAGCCGTTAACTGTTATTTTATATCCTAATTTAAACTCAGGAGTTTCTTCTTCTTCATACGTTCTAGTTGCCGTAACATCAATTCCTCCTGCACAACCTACGCCTATTTCATCATCTTCTTCAGTATCTAAATTTAAAAGTATTTTTCCTTCTAAAACACCACCTTTTAAACCTTGAGCACCTGTCATTCCAGTTTCTTCATCAATAGTAAATAACGCTTCTATCGCTGGATGTGCAATTTCATTACTTTCAAGAATAGCCATAATTGTAGCGACTCCTAAACCATTATCTGCTCCTAAAGTTGTACCATTTGCGCGAACCCAATCTCCATCTACTAGCATCTCGATACCTTGGGTGGCAAAATCGAATACTGTATTACTGTTTTTTTGATGAACCATATCTAAATGCGACTGCATTACGATTGGTGCTCTATCTTCCATCCCAGCACTTGCCGGTTTTTTAATTATTACATTTCCAACTTCATCTTCAATAGTTTCCAATCCTAAAGACGTTCCAAAATCTTTCATAAAGGCAATCACTTGCTCTTCTTTTTTCGATGCTCTTGGGACAGCATTTAAATCTGCAAATTTGTTCCAAAGGGCTTTTGGTTCTAGTGCTCTTATTTCTGAATTCATAATTTCGTTTTATAATGTTGCACAAAGGTACATATTAGCAACAACCTTTTACAAACATTTACCTATTTTTGAACCATGCTTAAAAACCCAAAAACATATCTAGCTTTTTCATTGATTCCTGTCTATTTCCTTGTGAATTTCTTATCGAATTATCCTGAGATTATAGAACATTATTACAGCAATGGAATTTACCCCATAATTTCTAAAAGTTTAAGATATGGCTTAGGATGGATTCCTTTTTCCTTTGGCGATTTTATATATGCCTTTGGTATCGTTTATATTATACGATGGGCAATTGTGAACAGAAAACGATTTTTAACAGACACTCAAGACTGGCTTATCGATATCTTATCGGCTGTTACTTTATTGTATTTTGCGTTCTATTTATTTTGGGGTATGAATTATTACAGATTACCACTCCATCAGAATTTAAATTTAGAAGCAGATTATACTTCAGAACAACTTATTTCTATAACCAAATTATTGATTGATAAAACGAATTCCCTCCAGTATGAAATCACTAAAAACGATACGCTAAAAGTAGAGATGCCTTACAGTAAATCGGAAATTATGAAGCGTTCAGAATCGGGTTATAAAAATCTGGAAGCACAATATCCGCATTTAGAATATCAGCCACGAAGTATTAAAAAATCACTATTTAGTATACCTCTTACTTATATGGGTTTTAGCGGGTATTTAAATCCGCTAACAAATGAAGCACAAGTAGATTATTTAATTCCGACATATAAATTCCCAACAACATCTGCACACGAAATGGCACATCAATTAGGTTATGCTGCCGAAAACGAAGCAAATTTTATAGGGTGTTTAGCAACTATAAATAACGACGATATTTATATGAAATACTCAGGATATGCATTCGGATTACGTCATTGTTTAAATGAAGTTTACCGTCGTGACCCAGAGCAGTATGAAACTATTGTCGCAACAGTAAACATTGGAATTTTAAAAAATTATGATGAAACACGAATCTTTTGGGAGGATTATCAAAACCCATTAGAACCTCTTTTTAAGATGAGTTATAACTCGTATTTAGAAGCTAATAATCAGAAAGGTGGCATGGAAAGTTACAGTTATGTGGTGGCGCTTTTGGTGAATTATTTTCAGAAAAACCCAGTTTAATACAAAAAATGTTAACACCGCGGAATCAACCGCTCTGTTAACATTTTTTGCTTATTGGTGTTTTATAATAAATTATTCTATTGTTTCAGCACCTTCTGGAACCTCATAAAATGAAGCGTCTTGCTTGTCCTTAGATATGTTTACCTCAGAAAACTCAACTTCTTTTTTCACATCTACAGGTTTGCCATCTACCACATTATACCATTGTATTGATTTCGGTAATTTCACACCGTTTACATCTTGCCAATTCCCATATTTTATATAGCTAAATTTCTTACTTTTCTCTTTAGCAAAAAACGTCATTGTATACGCTAACCAAGTCATTTCATTCGTTTTAGCATCATAATAAATAATGTATTCATCATCTGATGATTCCCCTACTCCTGCATCATAAGATATCTGAATTCCAGGATATTCCACACCTTCAAAAAGTAAAGGTTCTGCTTCTCTATAAGTAATTCCATCATCAGATAATACAAAAGGCATCGCATAGAAATAGAACATTAAATTATAATAAAACTTAGGTTTCCCTTTGTATTCTGTAGTATTCTTAGATTCTAACCACACATCGTTCCCATTAAAACCTAACACGTGATTTGCCATATCAACCTGTGCCTTTCTACTTTTTAAATCGGTAGTTGTTACTTCTGCACCTTCTGGTTTTTGCATCGTAAACGCTAAAGTTTGCATCGCATTCCAAGTGTCCAAACCGCCGTGAGCTTCAAATACATTTGCGATGTTCTCCGGATAGCTTTTAGACTCATTTTTTTCAGTTATGACTTCCTCTGTAGAAATCTGTTCTGTAATTTTCTTTTCGGTAGATTGCTTACAAGATGCGAAAGCCAAAATTGATAAAAGTAGTAACGTATTTTTCATAGTGTTTTAATGTTTATAGCCTTTGACGCGTTCTAATGCTATTAATTACATCTAAAACATTTACTTTTGTTTTTTTTAGGTTATGAAAGAGATTACAAGCATTCAGAATAGTTACATCAAACAATTGGTTCAATTAAAAGAGAAATCTCGTGAACGTAAAAAATCAGGTTTATTTTTAATTGAAGGTCAGCGTGAATTGTCTCTAGCATTAAAAGGACATTACGAGATTGTAACACTTTTGTATTGTAGAGATTTAATTGAAAATATTGACATTGAATTGTTAACAACACCCAACACTCAAGTTATTGAAGTCTCTAAAGATGTGTATCAAAAATTAGCCTATCGAGACACAACCGAAGGTGTTTTAGCCGTTGCCAAAATGAAAACTTTAGGCCTAACAGATTTGGTTTTCGACAAACCCAATCCCTTAATTTTAATTGCTGAAGCTCCAGAAAAACCTGGAAACATTGGTGCTTTATTACGTACTGCCGACGCTGCAAATGCAGATGCTTTTATTATTGCAAATCCTAAAACCGATTTATACAATCCAAATATTATTCGTTCTAGTGTGGGTTGTGTATTTACAAACCAAGTCGCTTCTGGAAGTACCGAAGACATAATTTCATTTTTAAAATTTAAGAACATTAATATTTTCTGTGCCGCTTTACAAGCTTCAAAACCATACCATACACAAGATTTCACAGTGGCTACTGCTTTAGTCGTCGGAACCGAAGCCACAGGTTTAAGTCAGGAATGGCGCGACCATGCGACTCAAAACATTATTATTCCAATGCAAGGTGAAATCGATTCTATGAATGTTTCTGTAGCCGCAGGAATTTTAGTTTTCGAAGCCAAACGTCAGCGACAATTCGCTTAATTTTTTCAGAATAATTACTTCTTTTTTTATGACTTCTACGACTCTATTTTATATCATTATTGCCATCATTATCATCGATTTTATAGTCGATAAAGTTCTTGATGCACTAAATGCTAAACATTTTAATGATGCACTTCCTGCAGAACTGCAAGATGTATACGATGATGAAGAGTATAAAAAATCTCAGCGTTATAAAACAACTAATTATAAATTTGATTTATTAACATCTTCCTTTTCAATCCTACTAACTTTAGCCTTTTTGGGATTAGATGGATTTGAATATATAGATAATTTTGCAAGAAACTTCAGTGATAATTCTATTGTAATTGCACTTATATTCTTTGGTATTATAATGATTGGAAGCGACATATTAACAACTCCTTTTTCTTATTACCAAACCTTTATCATTGAAGAGCAATTCGGATTTAACAAAACAACTAAGGCGACATTTTTTATAGACAAATTAAAAGGTTGGCTCATGATGGCTGCAATTGGAGGTGGAATTTTAGCGCTAATAATTTGGTTTTACGAAATCTCAGGTGAACATTTTTGGTTATACGCTTGGGCTTTAATTGCCATATTTAGCTTGTTAATGAACATGTTTTACGCAAAATTAATCGTGCCAATGTTTAATAAACAAACCCCTTTAGAAGCAGGAACGTTACGAGATAAAATTTCGGAATATGCAAAAAATGTAGGATTTAAATTAGATAATATTTTTGTTATTGATGGCTCTAAACGTAGTACCAAAGCAAATGCCTATTTCTCTGGCTTTGGAAGTGAAAAACGGGTGACACTTTACGATACTTTAATTAACGATTTAAATGAAGATGAAATTGTTGCAGTTCTTGCTCATGAGGTTGGGCATTACAAAAAGAAACATATTATTTTCAACTTAGTGACTTCAATATTACTTACTGGATTGACACTATTTGTTTTGTCTTTATTTATATCTAATCCGTTATTGTCTCAAGCTATTGGAGTAGACATTCCTAGTTTTCATGTGGGGCTTATTGCTTTCGGATTACTGTATAGCCCAATTAGCGAACTTACAAGTTTAATTATGAATGTGTTTTCTAGAAAATTCGAATATCAAGCAGACGATTATGCTAAAAACACTTACAATTCTAAAGCATTAATTACATCTTTAAAGAAACTATCTAAAACAAGTTTAAGCAACTTAACACCGCATCCTGCTTACGTATTTATGCATTATTCACATCCTACCTTATATAGTAGAATTCAAAATTTAAGACGTAAATAGGTCATTTTAATTAAAGTAAAGGAGATAATAATCTAGCTAATTTTTCTGAAAGTTCATGATACCAAGAACGTTCCTGCCAACGTTTTAAATCAATTTCTTCAGCGCCATTTAAGTCGTTATAATACGCATCTTTAAGTTTCTTATTAACACCTCGATCATAGACAATTGCATTTACTTCAAAGTTTAAATCGAAACTTCTCATATCCATATTTGCAGAACCAACAATTGCAATTTCATCGTCTATGGCCATGGTTTTAGCATGTATAAAACCTTTTTTATATCGAAATATTCGTACACCAGCTTTAAGTAATTCTTCGTAATACGAACTGGCAGCTGCATTAACTAATCGAGAATCTGAAGACCAAGGCACCAATAGTTTAACTTTAACACCGCTCATAGCCGCAATACATAAGGCATCCATAATACTTTCGTTTGGAACAAAATAAGGAGTGGTAATTAACACTTCGTACTCTGCTAAACTAATCGCCTGCAATAAAGAATACAAAATGGTTGGCGTACCAGAATCGGGGCCGCTAGCAGCAATTTGAACGGCTATATTAGTTTTGGTTTTAAAAGTATCTAAGTCGGGAAATAAATCACCTTCAGGTTCAATTTCACAATTTGCACAAAAATTCCAGTCACATAAAAATAGATATTGTAAATACCATACCGCAGGCCCATGAATCTTTAAATGGGTATCTCTCCAGTATGTAAATGGATCGGTGGTGATTTCATTTATATATTTATCGCTCACATTTATTCCGCCAACGAAACCAACACGACCATCGATTACAATAATTTTACGGTGGTTGCGATAATTCATCCGATTCGCTAAATAAATTAATTTAATCTTATAAAACGGATAGGCTTCAATTCCCGCATCTCTTAACCGATACACCAAACTTTTACGAATAGAGCTACTACCATAATCGTCGTACATAAACTTAATTTGAACACCTTCTTTAGATTTTTTAATTAAAAGTTCTTCTATCTTTTTCCCAACAACATCGTCTGTAAAAATGTAATATTCTATATGAATATGATGTTTTGCTGCTTCGATAGCTTTGTAAACTTCAGGAAATTTATTTTCACCATTAATCAATAAATCAACTTCATTACTATTTGTTAACGGACTCGATATTTCTTTAAATAATAAATGAACAAGCCTTTCATTAGATGATAAAAGTTCTCCTTTATTCTTTATAATTCGTTTGGCATATTGCTCTAATTTTATCTCTAATTGTTTTTCGAATTTTATATTACTAAAAAGCTTTTTACTATAAATCTTTCGGGTTCTATAATTCATTCCAAACGAAAAATAGAATATAATTCCAATAAATGGCACAAATACAACTAGCAATAAATACGATAGCGTTTTAGTAATATGATTAGTATCGTAAATAATACGCAGGCACACTATGGCTACGATTATAATATAGGAAAGCTGTAAAATTAAAGTCCAATTCATAGCTAGAAACTACTGGTGTTTTTATTTTTTTCTTCTATCCAACGTGACATAAATTTGGTGCTTTGCATACTGTGATGTTGCAACATAGCCCCCATAAAATTATGTAAACGATGTGATTTTAAATGATTTTGAAGTTCTTCTATATGCTCCAAAAACTGCTGTTGAAAATAGGTTTTATTAAAGCGTGAATTTAAACTTTTAAATCCGAAGTGCTGTTTTTCATTCCAAAGGGCTTCTGTAGTATATAATTCTGAAATTTTAAATGCAAATTGCTCAGCATCATCTTCTATAAAACCATTTAATTCTAGATTTCCAAACATACCCTCGGCAGCGATTGAAGACATCGCACAAGGTGTACCGTTTGTCATAGCATCTACCAATTTCCCTTTTAATCCCGCGCCAAAAACTAAGGGTGCCACACATACTTTTGCGTTTCTCATCACTTCATTTACATCTTCAGCAAAACCTTTTATAAAGAATTTATCTTTGGGTTGATGCAATTGATTTACTTTTTGCGATGCATACGATCCATATATATGAAGTTCTGCATTTGGTAATTTCGTTTTTATTAGCGGCCAAAGGGTTTGTTTTAAATACAAAACCGATTGATAATTGGGTTCGTGTAAAAAATTACCAATGGTTACAAAATGTTGACGGTCGTTAAATTTCGGTAATTGACTTTGACTATCTTCTGAAGCACCTTCTAACATAAATGGCAAATACAGCAATACGTTTGAAGGCACATTAAATTTTTTAGTTAAAATTTCTATCTCAACTTCAGAGATCATAAGGCTCATATCACATCTATAAACACTTGCAATTTCACGTTTTGCAATGTCGTTAAACAAATATTCGTCAGTAAATTCAACTTTATCTTTATACGCTTGCTGACGACCTTTTCTTAAACAATGTAAATCTTCTGTATCTAAAATTTTCAGAGCATTCGGGCAATGTTCTGTAACCCGCCATCCAAACTGTTCTTCCATTAGAAACCTATCGAAAAGCACAATATTGGGTTGTAAATGCGTTATAAATGCATCGAAACTAGACTGATTCAGCTCAATATTTTTTTCATCTATTCCTAATGCTTTTAAATCGGCACTTTGTTCACTTTTACTACTCGGACTTGAAAATGTAATTTGATAATTTTGTAGTTGAAATGCTTCTATAAGCTGCATCATTCGACTACCTGCAGCCGATGATTTTGGCTCTGGCCATACAAAACCAATAATTAATACGTTGGTCATAAATTATTCTGGCTTCGGTATTAAAGTCAATTTAATACGAACATTTTCTGCCCATTCTTTTATAGATTCAATATCAGAATCTGAAAGTTTAGCTTCGCTGTGCGCCCAAGTATAAGACTCTAAAGGCATTTCTTTATCGACTACCATTTCAATTAATTCTTCAAATTTATGGTCTTTTTTCTTCACAGAATAACTCTCCCATTTGCTAAAATCAAAATGCTTTTTACCATCATTTACATGTTCAGCCATCCAATAGTTAACCGGAGTTAGATTATTATACCAAGGATATCTCGTATGACTACTATGGCAATCGTAACAGCTTTCTTTTAAAATAGCTGCAACATGTTCTGGCGGATTAGTTTCAGTAAGAAAAGGTTCTACAGATGTTAAATCTCCAGTGTTTTTTTCAGGCCCAAAAAATTGAGCAATTATAAACACGACAAAAAGCAGTATCAATATTTTTTTAAGAGTTTTCATTTATTTAAATTTAATAATTAAAAGTATAACAATTAAGTGACTACAGAACAACTTTATGAGCAATTAAATTATGTAAATCACTCCCGTGAAAAACGTTTGTATTATGCTAATCTGGTTTTAAGTCATCCAGAATTTATTCCGAATGTTATAGAAGTACTCTTTAAAACTGAAGATAAAATATCATGTAAAGCTGCTTGGGTTTTAGAATTTATGTGTGGCAAAAATTTAAACGCACTACTTCCCTATTTAGACATGTTTACATCTAAAATACATACCGTTCATTTAGACTCTGCTGTTCGACCTGTTGCAAAAATATGTGAATATTTAGCAAAGGCTAACGATAATATCGAAAATCCAACTTTAAAAAAAGCACTCAAGCTAGAATACAAAGAACGTATTATCTCTGTGTGTTTTGACTATTTAATTAACGACGAAAAAATTGCACCAAAAGCATATGCCATGAATGCTTTATATTTATTTGGTAAAGAATTTCTATGGATACATCCAGAATTGGAGGTTATTTTAAGACGTGATTTCCAAATACAAAGTTCAGGATTTAAAGCACGAGCTCGGCATATTTTAAAGTACATTAACAAGAAAAAATGAAATCTGAAAAATCGATAGATTTAATGAAATCCTTTTAAAATATCGGCTTTAAAAGACAACGAAATGCGTATATTTGCGCTTTAAAAAAATTCACAACACATGTCAATATCAACACTTAATGCTATTTCGCCAATTGATGGTCGTTACAGAAGCAAAACAAGTTCGTTAGCCCCTTATTTTTCGGAAGAAGCTTTAATAAAATATAGAGTTCAAGTAGAAATAGAATATTTTATTGCACTTTGCGAAATCCCATTGCCACAGCTTAAAGATTTTAACAGTGCGCTTTATGGTGACTTACGTGAGATTTATAAATCATTTTCTACGGAAGATGCTTTAGCAATTAAAAAAATTGAAAGTGTAACTAATCATGATGTTAAAGCTGTTGAGTATTTCATAAAAGAAAAATTCGATGCTTTAAATATTTCAGAATTTAAAGAATTTATTCATTTCGGATTAACATCTCAAGACATTAATAATACAGCAATACCGTTAAGTATTAAAGAAGCATTAAACGAGGTTTATATACCGAAGTTACTTGCTTTAAAAAATAAATTACAGGATTTATCTGTAGAGTGGAGCGACATACCTATGTTGGCAAGAACCCATGGACAGCCTGCTTCTCCAACACGTTTAGGAAAAGAAATTGAAGTTTTCGTTGTAAGATTAAATGAACAATTTAAATTTTTACAAACTGTACCACACGCTGCAAAATTTGGTGGTGCTACAGGGAATTACAACGCACATAATGTGGCGTACAAGCATATTAATTGGAAACAATTTGGAAACAGCTTTGTACAAGATATTTTAGGTTTACACCATTCGTTTCCAACAACACAGATTGAACATTACGACCATATGGCTGCTTTGTTTGATAACATAAAACGTATAAATAACATTTTAATCGATTTAGATCGTGACATTTGGACGTACGTTTCAATGGATTATTTTAAACAACGTATTAAGGAAGGTGAAGTTGGAAGTTCTGCTATGCCACATAAAGTAAATCCAATCGATTTTGAAAATAGTGAAGGAAACTTAGGTATGGCAAATGCTATATTTGAATATCTTTCTTCAAAATTACCAGTATCAAGATTACAACGTGACTTAACAGATAGTACGGTTTTAAGAAATGTTGGTGTCCCTTTCGGACACACATTAATCGGATTTGAATCGACTTTAAAAGGACTAAACAAATTACTTTTAAACAAAGAGAAATTTGCTCAAGATTTAGAAAATAACTGGGCTGTAGTTGCCGAGGCTATTCAGACTATTTTACGCCGTGAAGGATATCCTAATCCTTATGAAGCTTTAAAAGGCTTAACACGTACAAATGAAAGAATTAACCAATTGTCTATTTCAAATTTTATCGATACCTTAGAGGTATCAGACGATATCAAATCAGAATTAAAAGACATTACGCCTAGTAATTACACTGGGATTTAGAAAAGGATTTAGAAAATTAAAATTTATATGCTTTCAGATAAAACTTCATTTATATTAACTATTGCGGTCTCTTTCGGATTTTCTATTTCAGGCATGTTAGATATTTTAGACAACTTTGTAGTGGTTACACTTTTAATGTTGGGCTTTGTTTTAATAGTAGCAAATCTATTTACATATGATAAAGTTCAAATTGAAGATTATGAAAAGCCAACGACAACAAAAGATGATTTTGAAACATTCTAAATCATGAATAATAAATACAAAAAAAAGCAGCTTAGATAAGCTGCTTTTTTTATTCCTCTTCTTCGGAAGCGCGTTCTAATATAGATTCTGGAAGTGCCTTTTTGGCTTTGGCTCCCATTTTTTTAAGTTTTTCTACACTCGTAATTAAATTACCTCGCCCATCGACTAATTTGTTCATTGCAGCTGAATAATCCTTTTTAGCATCGTCTATTTTCTTACCAACACCAGTAAGATCTTTTACAAGTCCTTCAAATTTATCGTAAAGTGACCCAGCAAGTTTAGCAATTTCGAGTGCATTACGTTGCTGTTTTTCGTTATTCCACATACTGTCTATAGTACGTAATGTTGCAAGCAAAGTCGTAGGTGTAACAATAACAATATTCTTCTCGAATGCTTTATTATAAAGTGTATTATCTTCGTTTATTGCTACTGCGAATGCAGGCTCTATAGGAATAAAAAGCAAGACAAAATCTAGAGACTGCATATCGTACAGATCCTGATAATTTTTGGCAGAAAGCTGGTCCACGTGTCTACGAATAGAATTTACATGTGCTTTTAGAAACAAAGCACGAAGGTCTTCTTCTGCATTTACAAAACGTTCATAATCGGTTAATGATACTTTCGAATCGATAATCATACGCTTATTATCTGGCAAATGCAACACCACATCTGGTAACACCCGAGTCCCATCTGGGCGTGTAAAATGTTGTTGCACAAAATACTCGCGATCCTTCTCTAAACCTGACTTTTCTAACACACGTTCTAGTACCAACTCGCCCCAATTCCCTTGCATTTTACTATCCCCTTTTAAAGCTCTAGTAAGATTCGTAGCCTCTTTAGTCATTTGTTGGTTTAAATCTTTCAGTCCTAATAATTGTTCTTTTAAGGCAGAATGCATACTAATACTTTCTTTCTGAGAATCGTCTACTTTTTTCTCAAAACCTTGAATCTTTTCCTGAAGCGGATGTAAAATATTTTTGATATTTTCTTTATTCTGAAGGGTGAATTTTTCAGATTTTTCTTCTAGAATCTTGCTTGCAAGCAACTCAAAATCTTTACGAAGCTGCTCTTGTTGCTTCACCAAATCTTTATCGCGCTGAAAGTTTTGCTGCTGAAGGTTTTCATATTCAGAATTTCTACGTGTTAATTCTGTGTTTAAAAAATCTTTTTCTCTTCGGATTTCTTCTCTGTCACGTTCAATATTTGAAGTATTTTTTTGAAGAGATTCTAACTGAAATTTAAATGCTTCGTCTTGTTTTAAATTTTGAGAAATGGTATCAGTTTTAAATTCTGTAAACTGCCGAAGCAATTGCGAATTACGTTCTTCTACTCGACTGTATTCACCTTTACTTTTTAGTTTTGAAATTGTAAAGCCTATAAAAGTTCCTACAATAGAGGAAACTCCTATAGAGACTAACAATATAATCGTATCGTTCATTTACTGTAGTTTACCCAAATATAAAGGTATTACGTAAAAAATAGAACGTATACTTAAGATAAAAATTCTAAAAATTTATAAAACAGAATTCTCTATCGTTATATCTGAATATTGCCAGGCCTTATCAAACTCTGTTTTTATCTTTTCGGCTTCAATTGTTTTACCTTGTTCAGAAAGGCTCTTAGATAATCCCATTAAAGACCAACCATTTTGTCTTAATTTGTTCAAATCTTCTTTATAAACTACTTCTGCCTTTTCAAATTGATTAGCATTCATTAATACTGCTCCTAAATTTTGTCTTGGTGGAATATACCATGCAGAAGGTTCATTATAAATAAGGTTATCTTCTAATATTACGGCTTGCTCCAAGTGAGCAATTGCTTCCTTAAAATCACCTTGTTCATTTGCTAATTCTCCGGAAACTACTTCATAAGCTAATTTTGAAATTGCAGTTCCGTTATCGAATCCTGAAGCCTTAATAGTTTCCATATCTGGATCTGTAGTATAGGTTTTAATAGCTTCTAATTCTTCTTTAGCTTCAGGTATGTTGTGTTTTTTAATAAAAGCAATCCCTCTAGCATAATGCCAAATAAGCTTTAGATATTTTATATCGTCATTTGGTTTTGGGTACGTTAAAATATCATTCCATTTTCCAAATCGAACATAAGCTAATAATGGTGTAGCTGCAAAATTTTGAAGAAAATGAAGCGCTTCCATTTCTCCAACTGGAACTTTTTCTGCAGTCTTCTTAGCTGCATCAATAGCGGTTTTACTATCTCCTAATAAACTAGCTGCAGACCATAAAAAATGAATGTTATGCGGATAATAACCTAATGGATAAATACCTTGAGAAAAACACTGAGAAATATAATCTTCATCTGCTAAAATGGCTTTTTTATTTACTTCTACCGCATCTTTATATCTACCTACCCGTATATAAATATGCGATGGCATGTGCACTATATGTCCAGCACCTGGCATTAGTTCTCCTAATATCTCTGCACTAGGGACAGCTAATTCTGGAGTTGGAAGTTCTACCATATGAATATAATAATGATGCGCTCCTGGATGATTTGGATTCTCCTTCATGGCAAACTCTAAAGCTTCTTTAGCATCCTTTATATTTGGCATCGGATTGCCATTCTTATCCCAATAATTCCATCTCGCTGTATTCATAACCGAAGCCGCATACAATGTTAGGATATCAGGATCTTTAGGATATTTCTTTACGACCTTTGCCATCGCAATCATGTACTCTAAATTTAATTCTTCTACAGGTGTACTAAAATCGTTGGAGTATCTATAACCTAAAGCTTGTATTAAATCTCGCTCTTTTTTTGTAGTACCAGCAATATGTTTATTGGCTTTTAGCATCGCTTTATTATAGCTCTCTTTTCTATCTTCTGTGGGTTCTGGATCATTTATATTTGGGCCTAAAGTATAGGCTTGCCCCCAATACGCCATAGCTAAATCAGGATCTAATCGCGATGCCTCCATAAAAGAACGATGGGCTTCGGCATGATTAAAAGCGTAAGTTAAACTTAAGCCTTGATTAAAAAAACGTTGAGCTAAATCGTTTGTTGTGCTAACTTTATAACTGTGATTTCCGATATTTTCAAACAACGGTGCAATCTGTTTTGTAGAATCAACATCTGATAATAAGAAATTAGTAGACGTACAGCCAATGGCATTTGCACCTATTTTTTTAGAATAATCAAATTTATCATCCCCAAAACTATAAAAGAAATAAAAAATAGCACACGTAAATATTGAAAAAATCAGAAGATTTAATGTTGTTTTCATAACCATCTTGTTTAATAAAAATTAAACCATAACATGAAAATTCAATTAAAAAAGGTAGTAAAGAGCTATAAATAAACATCTTAAATTTACAAAATTTAAAGAACCTATTTTATTTATTCACACGAAAACTTCCAGTTTCTGAATCAAACTGAATTAAATCTGCAGGAAATAAAGTACTAAACACACCTTGCTGAATTAGGTTACAAGGCGAATCTGAAACAACATTCGCCGGTGTCATCACTATCATTTTATCACAAAGTTGAATAGCCAAGTCTATTTCGTGAGACGAAAACAAAATGGTTTTACCTGTTTCTTTAGCAAGTTTTTGAAGCAGTTTTAACGTATATGCCTTATGATACATGTCTAAATGTGTCGTTGGCTCGTCTAAAATAATTAAATCGGTATCTTGAGCTAACGCACGAGAAATCATCACTTTTTGAAGCTGTCCGTCGCTCAATTCAAAACACTTTTTATATTTTAAAGTTTCGATATTGGTTAATTTCAACGCATGGTTTACTTTCTCTAAATCTGAATCAGATAAGGTTCCGATCCAATTCGTATAAGGTTGCCTGCCTAATGCTACCAATTCAAACACCGATAAGTTTTTCGAAGTTAATTTTTCGGTAAATACAATACTTAATACTTGAGCCAATTCTAAAGCATCAAAAGTTGTAACATCTTTATTATTAATAAAAACCTTTCCGCTTAATGCGTCTTGTGTATTTGTTAGCGTTCGTAACATTGTCGATTTACCAATTCCGTTTCCACCAACTAAACCTATAAGTTCACCTTTTCCCAGAGAAATATTTATATGCTTCGAGATCACATGTTCGTCCTTTTTAGAACGGTAACCAATAGTTAAATCTTCGGTTCTTAAAATGATATGTTTATTAATTTCCTTCATCTTAAAACATCAAATTTCGTTTTCTAACCAACAACCAAATTACTATTGGAGCACCTACTAAAGAGGTAATCGCATTAATAGGTAAGGTATAATCACTATTCGGGATTTGAGCAATGGTATCGCAAATCAGCATAATAATACCACCAAATAACACCACTGCAGGTAATAATATTTTATGATTAGAGGTATTAAAAACCAAACGAGTTAAATGTGGAATTGCCAACCCAATAAATGCTATTGGACCTGCAAACGCGGTTATTGTTCCTGCCAATAAACTTGTTGCAACTATAATAAATAAGCGGCTTTGTTTTATATTCAATCCTAAACTTTTTGCATAATTATCGCCTAATAACAATGTGTTTAATGCTTTTATTGAGGCTAAACTTAACAACAATCCAATACTATATATCACACCAAAAATTGCTAATTCTTGCCAAGATAAATTTCCTAAACTACCAAAACCCCAGAACACATAACGTTGTAATTGTTCGGCCGAGCTAAAGTAAGATAACACACCAACAATAGCACCTGTTATACTTGCAAACATAAGTCCGATAATTAAAATAGCCATAGTATCTCGCACTCTGGACGATACAATTAAAACTGCTAGAAGCACTAAAAAACTTCCTAAACTCGCGGCGATAACCACACTCCATTTAGAAGTAAGTAATATTGCAAATGCTCCGCCAAAAAGCCCTGATCCTAAAATAACCAATGCGACTCCTAAACTAGCGCCAGAGCTAATTCCCAACACAAAAGGTCCTGCTAACGGATTTCGAAAAAGTGTTTGCATTAAAAGTCCAGAAATACCCAAACCAGAACCGACTAATATAGCAGTAATCGCTTTTGGTAATCTATAATTCTGAATGATATAACTCCAAGACTCATTGTCCGGATTTCCGAAAATACTTTCGAAAACACCATGAAGCGGAATAGACACCGACCCCAAACTAATGTTGATAAAAAAACAACATAGCAACACTACAATGAGTATTATAAAAGCGGACTTATATGACTGTTGATTTTGCAATTAATGTAGCTTTTTAAAAAAGAATAATTCATAGTCTTGAAGTAATTCTGGATGACAAATTTTAATCAAATCTTTAAGAACTAAATCAGGTCTTGCTTGCCCTAGTTCGAAATACAAAACCCCTCCGGTTTCCCCTTTAGTGTTTGCCATTGTATAGACGTTTTGCTGTGTAAAGGCATTAAATTTTGTGTAATGAATATTGGCTTTTTCCAAATCTTTTAAACTCACATAAATTGAAGGGTTAATCCAAATATTAGCCGCTTTAGCTTTATTAAAAACCGTTTCGAAATTTAAAGCTAAACTTCCAGAACCTTGGGTGTTTTTCCAAAGATAATTAGCGTTTGCATCTTTTAAAAGTTGTGCTTCAGAACTTGTTCCATTTGGCATATACCAAACATCTTTATACATTGCCCCACTAAAAACACTAGGTTTAATTTCTACATTTTCAGCCAAAGTTTTGGCTTTTAAATATTCAGTTTCAATACCATTATAAACAGTTTCTGCTTGATCTTCTTTATTAAAAAGCACACCAAATAATTTAATCCATTCTGCCTTTGCTAACGGAGATTCTTCAACCCAGTCTCCATTATAAATCACTGGAATATTTGCTTTTTTAACCATTTCCAAAGAACTGTTATTGCCATCGACACCAAAAGCTATTACAGCATCAGGATGTAGTTCTAGTAACACTTCTGTATTTATGCCTTCATTTTTTCCAAGTTCACGAATCTTTTCATTATCAATTCGTGTTCTTATTTTTTCTGAAGACACATATTGGGTGCCAGGAAAACCAACCAACTTTTGCTCCTCACCTAATAATTCTAAGCCTGGTAAATGCGTTGTAGATGTTACTACAATGCTTTCAACTGGAATTGGGATAATAGCATCAAAGTCATCTGAATCTAGAGAAATACTGTCTTTTTTGTCTTTATCGACTAAAGCAAATTTAAACGTCTTATCGGCTTTTGGCCACGGACTATAAATTTCTAAAACTTTATAATTTTTGTAAGATATAACCGAAAATCCTTTAGCATGTTTTAAAGGCAATTCGACACTTTGTTCCTGAATTTCTTTAACACCTTTAGATTCGTTTTTACAACTAAAAGCGATTACTAGAAGTATTAATACTAAAGATTTTAACTGAAAAGACTTCATTTAATAGCTATTTAAAATGAGTTTATAATGGGTGTCAAAATTCTGAAATATAATACAAATTTTAACATTTAAAACAGTTCAAATGTAAGCATATAATTTTCAGACGAAATAAAAATGTTAGATTTTTGATAGAATTTCTTAATAGAAATACAACTTACTCTACAAAAAAACTAGGTTTTATATTCCAATCATAATAAAAACCTTATTTTTGCAGCGAATTTTGGTTCATATCATTTAAAATGATGGATTAAATGGGAATTGAGTTAAAATCTCAAACTGTTCCCGCAACTGTAATCTTAGTTTTGCTTTGCAAAATGCTTGTTATTAAAACTTCAATATACCACTGATTATTTTTAAAATCGGGAAGGTGAATAACAAGACGAGAGTCAGGAGACCTGCCAAATTCAGCATAAATAATTGACTTTCGGGCAAAAGGTCTTAAGATATATGAAAATAAAACTAATAGTATCCTTATTCTTTTTTATATGTGTTCCAACGATTCTCGTTGCGCAAATGGATTCTATTCAAAAATTAGATGAAGTTTTAATTACAGCCGATTCTCAGTTAGGCACCTTTAGCAATTCACAAACTGTTTTTGTATTATCGGATAGCATTATTACTATAAATCAGCCTTCATTAACATCTTTATTAAACTATAACACGCCTATTTATTTTAAAGAAAACGGTTTAGGCATGGTGTCTTCACCTTCATTTCGAGGCACGACAGCACAACAAACTGCTGTGATTTGGAATGGGATAAACATTAATTCTCAGCTTAACGGTCAAGCAGATTTTAATACTATAAATACTTCAGATTTTAATTCGATTAGCGTGAGAAGTGGTGGTGGCAGTGTAATTTATGGTAGTGGTGCTATTGGAGGAAGTATTCATTTAAACAATAATTTCGATTATACTGAAGGCTTTCAAAATACCATAAATAGTAGTTACGGAAGTTATAATACCATACAGATTAATTACACCGGAAATATTGTTGCTAAGGATTTAAGCGCCAATATTGGTGTGAGTAGAAACAGTTCTGATAACGATTACGATTTTGTTGATTCTGATAATTACAACCTAAACGGCGCCTATTATAACACAAGCCTAAATGCGAACTTGAGTTATAGATTAAATGAAAAAAATATTCTGAAATTCTACAGCTATGCATTTGATGGCGAACGTCATTTTTCATTGATACTTCCAAATGAAACACCTACAAAATATCAAGATTTTAACACTCGAAATTTAATAGAATGGGATGGATTTTATAATAAAATCACTTCAAAATTAAAATTAGCATACCTAACCGAAGATTATAAATATTTCGGAAATGTGAATTCTGATTTGTATACGTTTGGATATGTAAATTCTATCATTGCAAAATACGATTTTACTTATGCTCCGTCTAAAGATATAACCATAAATACTATAGCAGAAGCAACACAGAATAAAGGTGAAGGCTCTAGCATAGCAGACGAAAAAAGAGAGATTGGTAGTTTTAATTTATTATTTAAACATCAATTTAACATCTGGTTTTTATACGAATTAGGGCTAAGACAAGACATAACGAGCGAGTATAACAGTCCGTTTTTATATAGTTTGGGGTTAGAATTCCAAATTACTAAACCCTACTCTATTACGATTAATGGTTCAAAAAATTTCAGAATTCCAACCTTCAACGATCTGTATTGGGAAGGCAGTGGAAACCCAGATTTAAAACCAGAAACATCGTATCAGGCGGAAATTGGTAATCATTTGACGTTAAAAAACACCAACCTCACTGTTACGGCATATTATAACGACATTACAGATATGATTCGGTGGTTACCGAACGGATCGAATTGGCAACCCGTTAATACCGACCATGTTATTACTTACGGTTTAGAGGCACTATTTCAATATGCAAGAACATTTAACGCACATCGTATAACTTTAAATAGTACTTACGCCTATACAGTTTCGGAAAATCAAGCCACCAATAAACAACTAATATATGTACCTTATAATAAGGTGACGGCGAGTTTAGGTTACAATTTTAAAAACATATCGGCATTTTACCAGTGGATGTATGTAGGCAGCGTATTCACCACTACCGATAATAATCCGAAATACGAATTAGACGGCTATCAAATCTCTAATATCGGAATAGATTACACCTTTTGTGACACCTTTACTTTAGGCGGAAAAGTTAATAATCTCTGGAACGAAAACTACAAAAGTGTTAGCAGCAGATATATGCCAGGACGAAATTATTCAATTTATTTAAACATTAATATATAACTATTTTACTATGAAACAGACACACAAACTTTTAGCTTTTGTATTCGCAAGTGCGGCACTTTTTAGCTCATGTAGCACCGATAATGACGATGATATTCCAGATGTACCAAAAGGAGATTATGAAGATGGATATTTTGTTTTAAATGAAGGACAATTTGGAAATGTGGGAACTTCCGGAATTTCTTTTATTGGAGAAAATGAACTTAACGAATCTGATGCTTATGCTACTGTAAATCCTACTGCTCCTGAAATTGGAGATGCTTTACAAAGTATGTTTTTCGATGATTATAACGCATATATTATAGCAGGTTCTTCCAATCAAATAACTGTTGTAGACCGTTATACTCTTGAATATGTAGCAACTATTTCAACGAATCTTACTGCGCCTAGATATGGTGCTATTGCAAATGGTAATGCATATGTAACAAACTCAAATGGCTGGGACGATGGTACTGACGATTTTGTAACTGTAATTAATTTATCAGATTATTCAACATCTACTTTTCCAATGAAAAATGCTGAACGTGTTATTGAAGAAGATGGTATGCTTTATTTCGCTAACGGTTATTATGGTAATGGAAATGCTGTAACTATTTTAAATCCTAATACAAGCGAAACTACCGTTGTTGATTTAGGAGCTGGAAATTCTCCTAATTCTTTAGTTGAAGAAGATGATGTGCTTTATGTTTTAACAAACAGTTATACTGATGGTGCTTCTGTTTTTAAGATTAGTACATCTTCAAAAGAAATTACAGAAACCATCCCTTTAGACTTATCTTCTCCAAAACAATTAAATATTGAAGACGATATCTTGTATTTTACAGATGCAACTTCTGTATATCAATTAGGTATAACAGGTACAACACCTTCTAAGATATTAGAATATACATCTACTTCTGAGTATGGTGCTATGTACGGTTTTGCTGTAGAGGATGATACAATTTACATCGCAGATGCTGGTGATTTTGCTTCAGCAGGAACAACTTACGAATACACATTAACGGGTACTCCATTAATATCTTATACCGTTGGTATAGCTCCAAACGGATTCTATTTCAACGATTAATTCATTCCCAAATGTACCATTAACCGAGAGAAATCGTCTAAAAAGAAATTTTTAGGCGATTTTTCATTTTCTATTCCTATAGAATTTTAAGGGTTTATCTCCACTTACTTGTCCTTTATAAAGCATTGTTATACTTTTAACATTCATTAAAACCAAATATTATGATATCAAGCAACACCTATTTTGAAGGTAATGTAAAATCTTTAGCCTACCAATCGGCAACCGGAGCATCTACTTTAGGAGTTATGGAAGCAGGAACCTACGAATTTGCTACCAACAAACATGAAACTATGAATGTTATAGAAGGTTCAATGACAGTATTATTACCAGAATCTAGCACTTGGGAAACCTTTAAAGCAGGAGAAGCTTACCAGATAGAAGCTAATAAAACGTTTCAAGTTAAGGTATCTGAGCAAACGTCTTATTTATGTCAGTATAAATAGAAGGTAGTATCGTATTAAATACGATTACGATGCTCTTTTCTAATATTGAAAATACTTAAAACTAAAAAGGCTACCAATTGGCAGCCTTTTTTAATATTTATAGTGTACAGATTAGAATACGAATAATGGTCTATCGGCCATAAGTGCATTCACTTTAGTTCCAACACCTTCTAAAATAGCGTCGTCTTCTAAGTTCACAATAACCTCATCGACTAAATCTACAATAGTTTGCATATCGCTTTCTTTTAAACCTCTTGTTGTAATTGCAGCAGCTCCAATACGGATACCAGATGTTACAAATGGAGATTTATCATCGAAAGGCACCATGTTTTTATTCACAGTAATATCTGCTTTTACTAAGGCTTCTTCAGCTTGTTTTCCTGAAACATTTTTATTTCTTAGATCGATAAGCATCATATGATTATCTGTACCTCCAGAAATAATATTATATCCTTTTGCTACAAAAGCGTCGGCCATAGCAGATGCATTTTTCTTAACTTGTAACATATAAGTAAGGTAGTTATCTGTAAGGGCTTCACCAAAAGCAATCGCTTTAGCAGCGATAATATGCTCTAATGGTCCACCTTGGTTTCCTGGGAATACAGCAGAATCGAATAAAGAAGACATTTTTCTTTTGTTTCCGTTTTTAAGTGTAATACCAAAAGGATTATCGAAATCTTCACCCATCATAATCATTCCACCTCTTGGTCCTCTTAACGTTTTATGCGTTGTCGTTGTTACCACATGACAATGAGGAATTGGATCGTTTAATATACCTTTTGCAATTAAACCTGCAGGATGAGAAATATCGGCCATTAAAATTGCACCAACACTATCTGCAATAACACGGAAACGTTTAAAATCAATATCACGTGAATACGCTGAAGCTCCAGCAATAATTAATTTTGGTTGCTCTTTTGTAGCGACCTCTTGAATTTTATCGTAGTTTAAAACTCCTGTTTCTTTTTCTACACCGTAAAATGAAGGATTATATAATTTACCTGAAAAGTTTACTGGAGAACCGTGTGTTAAGTGCCCACCGTGAGATAAGTCGAAACCTAAAATTTTATCTCCAGGTTTTAAACATGCTGCAAAAACAGCCGTGTTTGCCTGACTACCAGAGTGTGGCTGAACATTTACATAAGCAGCTCCAAAAAGTGCTTTTGCACGATCAATGGCGATTTGTTCAACTTCATCGACAATCTCGCAACCACCATAGTAGCGCTTACCAGGATAGCCTTCAGCATATTTATTAGTTAAAACAGAACCTGCAGCTTCCATTACTTGGTCGCTAACAAAGTTTTCTGAAGCAATTAATTCTAAACCATGTAGTTGGCGTTGTTTTTCAGCTTCTATTAATTCAAAAATTTGTTCGTCGCGTTGCATCATTATAATTATCGTTAAAAATTAGTCAAAAATAACAAATAGATTAGTTAAATACATCAAAAAACATATATTTGAATATAATTTATTAAACAATTAATTAACAATTACGCTATGCAAATATCAGCAAACAATCCCGATCGTAAGACATGGTTACATGTTGACAAAAATTCGGATTTCCCTATACAGAATATTCCTTTCGGTGTTTTTCTTACTCGAGACGACATTATTACTATAGGAACTCGAATTGGAGATACGGCGATCGACCTTGGTGCATTGCATCAATTGGGTTATTTTAAAGACATTCCTCTTACAGACGATATATTCCTTCAAGATACTTTAAACGATTTTATTGCCGACGGTAGAAAAACTTGGCGTGCTGTACGTAATAAAATCGCTGAAATTTTTGATGCGGATAACGAAACTTTAAAAAATAATAAACAACATAAGGAAGTTGTTCTTTTTCGTTTAGATGAAATTGAAATGCAACTCCCTATAGAAATTGGAGATTATACCGATTTTTACTCAAGTATAGAACATGCAACCAATCTTGGGACTATGTTTAGAGGGACTGAAGAACCTTTACTTCCAAACTGGTTACATATACCTATTGGGTATCACGGTAGAAGTTCGTCTATAATCCCTTCTGGTATTCCGATTCACAGACCACAAGGACAAACATTACCTCCAGATGCTAAGGAACCTGTTTTTGGCCCTTCAAAACTTATTGATTTTGAATTGGAAATGGCATTTATAACAACAGATGCTAACGATTTGGGGGAACCGATTCCTGTAAATGAAGCCGAAGAATATATTTTTGGTTTAGTTCTTTTTAACGACTGGAGTGCGAGAGATATTCAAAGTTGGGAATATGCGCCTTTAGGGCCTTTTTTATCTAAAAACTTTGCATCTTCTATGTCACCATGGATTGTAACTTTGGATGCTTTGGAGCCTTACAGAGTTCAAGGACCAAAACCTATAAAACCTCAAATGCCTTATTTACAAACTAAAGGCAAAAAGAGTTTCGATATTAATTTAGAGGTTGCAATACAGCCTAAAAAGGCTAAAGAAACAGTTGTTTGTCGTTCAAACTTCAAACATATGTATTGGAATATATCTCAACAATTAGCGCATCATACTATTAACGGATGTCCTGTAAATTCAGGTGATTTAATGGGAAGTGGAACCATTTCTGGACCAACACCGGAATCTTTAGGCTCGATGTTAG
This sequence comes from Formosa sejongensis, assembly GCF_033447105.1. NCBI lineage: Bacteria > Pseudomonadati > Bacteroidota > Flavobacteriia > Flavobacteriales > Flavobacteriaceae > Formosa > Formosa sejongensis. The sequence goes on along the minus strand of NZ_JAWQUN010000014.1, from coordinate 62,449 downwards.
AATTAACATGGAAAGGAACTAAACCATTAACTTTAAAAGATGGTACAGAACGTAATTTTATAAATGATTACGATACTGTAGTGATGCGAGGTTATTGTGAAAACGATGGCACTAGAATTGGCTTCGGAGAAGTAAAAACCGAATTACTTCCCGTATATATTCCTAAGAAAAAATAATTATCAAGAAACAAGTTTAGGGTGACGTTCATTTTAAAACTTAGAATTCAAAATAAATTTTTACAAAAAAATCCCGATTTAAAATCGGGATTTTTTATACTTTATACTTTCAAAACTTATAGGCTTTCATCTATAATTTCTTGAACACATTCTGGATTTAACAATGTACTTGTATCTCCTAAATTACTCACATCTTTACTTGCTATTTTTCTTAATATACGACGCATGATTTTACCTGATCTTGTTTTTGGTAATCCGTCTGTAAACTGAATTTTATCTAATTTAGCAATTGGCCCAATACGATCTGTAATTAACTGGTTAATCTCTTTTCTCAAGTTGTTCTGATCTCTAGACTCTCCAGTTTCTTTTAAAGTAACATACCCATAAAGTGCATTTCCTTTAACATCGTGAGGGAATCCTACAATCGCAGATTCTGCAACTGCTGGATGCTCATTTATCGCATCTTCTATAGGTGCTGTTCCTAAATTATGTCCAGACACAATAATTACATCATCTACTCGACCAGTAATTCTATAATACCCAACTTCGTCTCTTAAAGCACCATCTCCTGTAAAATACATATTTTCGTATGCAGAGAAATAGGTCTCTTTATAACGTTCATGATTTCCCCAAATGGTACGGGCGATTGCCGGCCACGGAAATTTAATACACAAACGTCCATCGACTTGGTTTCCTTTAATTACATCTCCATTCTCATCCATCAATGCGGGTTGAATTCCTGGAAACGGTAATGTAGCATATGTAGGTTTCGTTGGCGTTACAAACGGGATTGGCGTAATCATAATTCCACCAGTTTCAGTTTGCCACCACGTATCTACAATCGGACTTTTATGTTTTCCGATATTATCGTTATACCAGTGCCAAGCTTCCTCATTTATAGGTTCCCCTACAGAACCCAATACTTTTAAAGATGATAAATCTCTGTCATCTACAAATGAAATATTTTGTTTCGCTAACGCACGAATCGCTGTTGGTGCCGTATAAAACTGATTCACTTTATGCTTTTCTATAATCTCCCAGAAACGTCCAAAATCCGGATAATGTGGCACCCCTTCGAACATTAAAGTTGTTGCACCATTCGCTAACGGTCCGTACACTATATAACTATGGCCGGTTATCCAACCAATATCTGCTGTACACCAATACACATCTCCATCTTTATATTGAAATACATTTTTAAACGTGTAAGCCGTATATACCATATAACCACCCGTAGTATGGACCATTCCTTTTGGTTTTCCTGTAGATCCAGAAGTATATAATATAAATAACGGATCTTCTGCATCCATAATTTCTGGTTCGCAAATAGGAGAGGCGGCATCTAATAAAGGTTGTAACCATATATCGCGGCCTTCCTTCATGTTAATATCTGAATTAATTCTATTAACAACCAAAACATTTTCTACCGATGGACAAATTTCTAATCCGCCATCTACAATACTTTTTAAATCTATTGTTTTAGAACCACGATAAGAACCATCGGCTGTAATTACCATTTTACATTCACTATCATTTATACGAGAAGATAATGCATTTGAAGAAAATCCAGCGAAAACCACAGAGTGAATCGCCCCAATTCTAGCACAAGCCAATAAAGAAATCGCCAATTCCGGAATCATGGGTAAATAAATACACACACGATCTCCTTTTTTAATGCCCTTATCTTTTAATACGTTTGCCATTTGGCACACACGATCGTGAAGTTGCTGGTATGTAATATGCTCGGCAGCATCATCTGGATTGTTAGGTTCAAAAATAATGGCCGTTTGATCGCCTTTCGTTCTTAAATGTCTATCGATACAATTTTCTGTAATGTTTAATTTTGCACCTTCAAACCATTTTATTTCTGGTTTTTTAAAATCCCAACTCAACACATTATCCCAACGCTTGCGCCACATAAAATGTTCTTCTGCAACTTCTGCCCAAAAATTTTCGGGCTCTCTAACCGACTTTCTATATACTTGGTAATATTCTTCTAAATGCTTAATGTGATAATTACTCATTAAATTCTATGGTTTTAAAAGTTAATTTGATGTGTTTGTAATACTCTTCTAAAATATGAAAATTTAATGCAATAGTTAATATTTTTCTATTGATAACACAAAATAATCGACTGATTGTTAAAATATCTCTACAAATGATTCCATTTAACTATTGAAAACGGTTTTAAAACACTCGAAATGATTCCTCGATTAATTTAAAACCTTATCTTTTTTAATAGTTTTCACATAAACTTTAACGCGTGCCAAAACACGAGGCGCCATAATTATTGTGGCAAGCATCGTTGGAATCGCCATTAAAGCAAAAAAACCATCTACTAAGTTAATCATCATATTTAAAGATGTTGTGGCTCCTAAAATGATGCTGCCAATATAAATGTAGTTATACAGGTGTTTTTTATCAGCTCCGAAAAGAAAAGACATACACTTTGTACCATAATAAGAATACGAGAATAGGGAAGAAATACTAAACACAAAAACACAAATTAGTAATAAATATTTACCAACTCCAGGAATTGCTTGTGCAAAAGCTGAAGCAGTTAAGCTCACGCCATTGGCATCTGATGTTTGCCATACACCTGTAACCAATATCGCTAAAGCTGTTAATGTACAAACCAATAATGTATCTATCGCAGGTCCTAACATAGCAACTAAACCTTCACGTATAGGTTCTGCCGTTTTTGCTGCGCCATGTGCCATAGGTGCTGTTCCAATCCCTGCTTCATTAGAAAAAGCAGCTCTTCTAATCCCCAGAAGTATTAATCCGCCTAAAGCTCCACCTAAGAAATTATCACCTTTAAAATTCTGAGCAGTAAATGCATTCGAAAAAATCATTCCGAAATATTTAGGAACCTCCTGAATATTTACTGCGAGAATAATTAAAACCAGCACAAAATACAATCCGACCATTGCAGGAACTAATTTTGAGGCAGTTTTACTTATTCTATCTAAACCTCCCAAAATAACCACACTCGTAAGACCAACCAAAATAAATCCGATTATTAAGCTAGACCTAAATCCGACTTCAATATTGTTTGGAGCCAATAAAATATCGTTTATTGCCTGTGTTAACTGGTTCACATTAAAAATAGGCAACGCGCCAACCAAGCCACAAACACTAAACATAACGGCTAGAGGTTTCCACTTTTTCCCTAATCCTTCAGTAATAAAATACATAGGACCACCTTGTAAATTCCCTTCACTATCTTTTCCACGATACATGATAGCCAAAGACGAAGTAAAAAATTTAGTTGCCATACCTATTATTGCGCTTACCCACATCCAAAATATTGCTCCAGGTCCACCTATAGAAATAGCCACAGCAACACCGGCAATATTCCCCATACCAACTGTTGCCGACAATGCCGTTGTGAGGGCTTGAAAATGAGTAATTTCTCCAGGATCGTTTGGATTGTCGTATTTACCTCTTAAAACTTGAAAAGCATGACCAATAAAACGAAACGGTAAAAACTTAGAGTAAATTAAGAGAAAAAAACCACCGCCTGTTAACAGAATTAATAAAGGTAATCCCCATACAAAAGATGCGAATTCTGAAATTAAATCATTTAGAAGGGTCATAAATTAAAAGCTATATTTTTATAAATATATTCCTTTTTAGAATCAAAACTTCACCAAAAACATCGAAAACATCATCTTTATTAATCAATTTCAATAATTATTTTGAGGAATGATAAATTAAATTCATTCTAAAATCAAAATGCTTTACAGAATTAAATTTATTGTATTTTTGCATTTATTTTATTTTCACCTCTATTGAAAGACAACAGATTATACTTTTTAGACGCCGTTAGATTATATGCCATTTTAATGATGCTTCAAGGTCATTTTATTGATGGTTTACTAAATCCTGTTTATAAATCAACATCATATTTTATATATAATATTTGGTCTGATTTAAGAGGAAATACAGCTCCTATATTTTTCACCATTACAGGTTTAGTCGTTATGTTTTTATTAAAAAAAGCAGAAGCTAAAGGACTTGAAAACTTCCGAATTAAGAAAAGCTTGAAACGTGGTATTTCGCTAATTCTAATTGGATACATATTAAGAATCCCTATATTTCATTGGTTATCCGGACACTTTAATAGTTATTTCTTGGTTATAGATGTGCTTCAAATTATTGGTATTTCATTACTCCTTTTAAACGGATTATACATTTTGTTTAAATCGAAACCTAACCTGCTTACTTTTATTTTAACTGCTATAGGGACACTTATATTTATTTCTGAACCGCTTTATAGAAACTTGACCTTACCATATATTCCTGATGTTTTGGCTAATTATTTCACTATAGAAAACGGATCGGTATTTACTGTTTTCCCTTGGTTTGGTTATGTGGCTTATGGAGCTGTATTAGGTTTAGTGTTTAATGCTTTTCAGACAAAAAAACATTTTAGAATCATTACAATTTCTTCATTTATAATTGGAGGCTTGTGCTTAACTTTTCTATCATCTTCGGTACTTGAACTTCTATTTGATATCACACATATAAAACTATTTTACCAAGCTTCTATCTACAATTATTTATTTTCTAGATTAGGATCGGTATGCATAACTTTCGGTATTTTTTATGCTTTAGAATCGTATTTAAAACATCCTTTAATTTCAAAATTAGGGAACAATACACTTTCTATTTATGTTGTGCACTTTATTATCCTTTACGGAAGTTTTACGGGCATTGGTCTCTACCAATATTTACACAATGAATTAGAACCATGGCCTGCAATTTTTGGAACTTTTGCTTTCGTAATTTCTGTTAGTTTTATTGTGTTACATGAAGGCAAAATAAAAGCCTTCCTAAATGCGAACATTCGAAAGGCTTTGCTTTTTATAAAAATAAATACGGCGGACCGCATAAAATTATACCGCCGCTAAATACGCTTCAACATTGGTTTTAATACGCTCTTGTATATTTGTAACATCTCCTTTTACAAATGGTTCACCCATAATATTTTCGTATAATTCAATATAACGATCACTTACGGTCTCAATATATTCATCGCTCATAACTGGTAATTTCTGCCCTTCTAGACCTTGAAATCCTTCAGATATTAACCATTGACGTACAAACTCTTTAGATAATTGTTTTTGAGATTCTCCACTTTCTTGACGTGCTTCATACCCTTCAGTATAAAAGTAACGTGAAGAATCTGGCGTATGAATTTCATCGATTAGAACGATTTTACCGTCTTTAGTTGTACCAAATTCATATTTAGTATCGACTAAAATCAAGCCTCTGCTTGCTGCGATTTCTGTTCCGCGCTGAAATAATTTCCGAGTATAATCCTCAAGTACTATATAATCTGCCTCAGAAACAATTCCTCTTTTAATAATATCTTCTCTTGAAATGTCTTCATCATGATCGCCCATTTCTGCCTTTGTTGCAGGTGTAATTATAGGCTCTGGAAATTTGTCATTTTCGGTCATACCTTCTGGCATTGCTACGCCACAAAGCATACGTTTACCTGCTTTATATTCGCGAGCAGCATGGCCCGACATGTATCCACGAATCACCATTTCAACTTTAAAAGGCTCACATAAATGACCAACAGCAACATTTGGATCTGGTGTTGCCACCAACCAATTTGGAACCAAATCTTCGGTTTGTGTCATAAATTTAGTTGCAATCTGATTTAAAATCTGACCTTTAAAAGGAATTCCTTTTGGCATTACAACATCGAAAGCACTCAATCTATCTGTGGCAATCATTACCAATAAATCGTCGTTAATATTGTAAACCGCTCTAACTTTTCCTTTATAAACACTTTTTTGTCCCGGAAAATTGAAATTAGTATCTGTAATTGTCATGGTCTGTAAAATTGCATCCTTAAAAGCTTGAGATGCTTTAATTATTAATAAAAATGATAAATTTTAAAGGGTAAAAGTAAGGAATTATTCACGAAATATTTTTATCGGACTTTCTAAAATAATAAAATATTTTCTTTAAACATTGAAGTGATGTAATCTTTTTCTACCTGCATTACTATCATTCAAACCGTAACACAAAAGTCCAGCGACTTGCATTAAAAATCTAAAAAACTGAAAACGGGATAAGTTAGTAATCAAACAAGAATTTTAATAATTCTCTGTAGTAACGGCACCATCTTTACGCTGCACTTGATCCATATCGTTTTTCCTCATAAATTCAAGAATAGTGCGTGCTTCTGCCGTAGAAACATATTGATTAGGCATTCTGGTTAAGCAATCGTCTAGCAAGTTTTTCGCATCTTCATCTTTCTCCAACATTTCATTGGTGTTCGTAATCATATTCATAATCCACTCCGGACGTCTCGAATTTGTTATTCCCGTCCAACCTGGACCAACAAGTCGCTGATCGGTTAATTTATGGCAAGAAGAACATTTATTTTCAAAAATAAACTTTCCTTTTTCGACAAAAACATCATTTAATGAATCTGTCAATTTAACTTCTTTAACATAACCTATACCCTTAGATGCAGATCGATCTGAATGTTCAATATATAAATCTGGGTGGATAAATTGTGGCGTAGATTCCTTTTTAATTCCATCTATACAACTTGTTAAAAACAGAGCGATTAATAAAGTTGTTAGTATTAATGAAACACGGTTAGTTTTCATAAAATCTAAATTTTATAATACTTGGAGGTATTGTTTATCATAAGTGTTGGTTACGATAAAGATACAACTTTAGATTAGCCATGCTATAAACTACAGGTTATTTTAAAGTAAAAGTCTTATAAACTAAACTATTACGTTATAGTATATAATTAGAAGAATGATAAGAAATTTAAGACTAATATAAGTAAGTCCCTACTTAAATATTAATTTTACAATCTTATGGTATCTATTTCTGAATTAAAAATTGAAGCCCATTTAAATTGATGTCTTAGTGGACGTTCTGTTTTAATTTCATGAGTAATAACCTAGAACAATTCAAATTCTCTAATCCAATATCCAACAGTAATTCCTGTTTGAAAAATCGCTGTTACAGATTTAATTATAATGTAATTCGTTTTAACTGAAATCTAAATTACACTTAATCATATTATTAAAACAAAAAAAAGAGTAGACCTAAGCCTACTCTCTATTTTCAATACTTTTATAAGCTTCAATCACTTTCTTCACAAGTTTGTGTCGAATTACATCATTTTCGTCGAGATAAACGATGCCTACACCTTCTACGTTTTTAAGAACCAATAATGCTTCTTTTAAACCTGAAGTTGTACGTCTCGGTAAATCGACTTGTCCCGGGTCTCCGGTTAGTAAGAATTTAGCATTTTTACCCATTCGTGTTAAAAACATCTTCATCTGGGCATGCGTTGTATTCTGTCCTTCATCTAAAATAACAAAAGCATTATCTAACGTACGACCACGCATAAAGGCTAAAGGCGCAATTTGTATGGTACCGTTTTCGATATACATAGCTAATCTTTCGGGAGCAATCATATCTCGCAAAGCATCATAAAGCGGTTGCATATACGGATCTAGTTTCTCCTTTAAATCTCCTGGAAGGAATCCTAAATTCTCACCAGCTTCAACAGCAGGACGTGTTAAAATTATACGTTTAACTTCTTTGTTTTTTAACGCTTGAACAGCCAAAGCAACACCCGTATATGTTTTACCAGTTCCCGCAGGACCGACAGCAAAAACCATATCGTTGTTACGCATACTTTCCACTAATTTTCTTTGATTTGCCGTTTGTGCGCGAATTAATTTTCCGCTTGCACCATGTACAATTACTTCGCCAGTATGTTTAGGTGTGGCATAATCGTCGCTACTTTGGCTTGTTAGAACGCGCTCAATAGAATTTTCGTCTAATTTGTTGTATTTCGCAAAATGATTTAGCAACATTGTTAAACGACGATCGAACTCTTCTAAGAGATCTTCATCACCAAAAGCCTTAATTTTATTTCCGCGAGCAACAATTTTTAATTTGGGAAAATACTTTTTAAGAAGTTCAATATTTACGTTTTGTGCTCCAAAAAATTCTTTTGGAGTAATCTCTTCCAGTTCAATAATTATTTCGTTCAAAAGCTAGTCGATTTAATTAAATTTATCAGTTAAGTTTTATTAGTTTTGTGCTTCTAACAAATCTAATCAATTTTACTTCAGATATGTGAAAAACATATCAACAATTCAGGTATGGCTATTATAACTTTAACTACTGATTTTGGTGAAAAAGACCACTTCGCTGGGGCGATTAAGGGGGCTATATATAGTGAGCTAAACGATGTCCGAATTGTTGATATCTCGCATTCTATTTCTCCATTTAGTATTCCTGAAGCGGCATATATTATTCAAAATGCATACACAAGTTTCCCAAAAGGAACGATTCATATTATAGGTATTGATGCCGAATTAAATCCTGAAAACAAACATATAGCTGTGCTGTTAGATGGACACTATTTTATCTGTGCTAACAATGGTATTATGAGTATGATTTGTACGGAAATTAATCCGGAACGTATTGTACAAATTAATATCCACGAAAACATAGTTAGTAGTTTTCCTGTTTTAGACGTCTTTGTAAAAGTTGCTTGCCATATTGCTCGAGGCGGTACTTTAGATGTTATCGGAAAACGTATTGAAGACATAAAACCAATTCAAAATTTAAAACCCTACGTAAACGAAGAACAGTCTCAAATTATTGGTAGTATTATTTACATAGACAATTATGGGAATGTGATTACCAATATTAAACGCAAATTTTTTGAAAACATTCAAAAAGGACGGACTTATAAAATATCTGCTAGAAATCACTCGTTTAATACTATATATAACAAATATAGTGAGGTTGTAGACTTTACTAAACCCGCTTCAGATAGACAAGCTGAAGGCAAAGGTTTAGTGGTGTTTAATTCTTCTAATTATTTAGAAATTGCCATTTACAAGAGTAACACAACAACGGTTGGTGGCGCTTCTACGTTAATGGGATTAAAACTAATGGATACTATTACGGTTAACTTTTTAAAAGATTAAATTATGTTTGTACGGATTGTAAAAATGAGTTTTGAACCAACTAAGGTTGATGAATTTCTGAACTTATTTGATTCTAAAAAAGAACTAATCCGAAATTTTGAAGGCTGCGAGTTCCTAGAATTATATCGCGACAAACAACACGATAATATATTTTTTACTTATAGTTATTGGGCAGAAGAACAATATTTAGAGAACTACAGACATTCCGATTTATTTATTTCGGTTTGGACAGAAACAAAAAAATTATTTAACAATAAACCTGAAGCTTGGAGTGTAGATAAAATGGTGAGTTTACCATAAATAGTTATTTGCTTCAATTTCAAATCATATAGAGACAGATGTTTGCCATTTTAAAAAAAGAAATAAATTCGTTTTTCGCCTCACCTATTGGCTATTTGGTGATAGCCTTATTCTTACTGTTAAACGGATTGTTCTTATGGTTTTTTAAAGGGGAATTCAACATTATAGATAATGGTTTCGCAGATTTATCATCATTCTTTTTATTAGCCCCTTGGGTTTTTATTTTCCTTATACCAGCAGTAACTATGCGTAGTTTTGCAGACGAGAAGAAACAAGGGACTTTAGAGTTACTTCTAACAAAACCGGTTACAAAACTTCAAATCGTTTTAGGAAAATATTTTGGCGCTTTTATTTTAATCATTATCGCATTACTGCCTACTTTACTATATGTGTTTACCGTTTACAAATTAGGAAATCCGGAAGGTAATTTAGATTTGGGTAGTACTTTAGGATCCTATTTTGGACTCTTATTTCTTGTCGCGGCATATACTGCAATGGGTGTTTTTGCATCTACCATTTCCGATAATCAAATTGTAACTTTTATTATTGCTGTGTTTCTATGTTTCTTTTTTTACATCGGATTTGAAGGTATTGCAGATGCACTATCAAACAATTTTATAGATAGTTTAGGTATGAGTTTTCATTTTAAAAGCATGAGTCGTGGTGTTTTAGATACTAGAGATATTATCTATTTTGTAAGTGTTGCTGCTATATTTTTAGCCTTAACTCAATTCAACATTAATAAAAAGAAAGCATGATTTTCACTATACCTTTCGCTATTATAATCGTCCTACTTTTTGTAGCACTTTTTATATTTTCCAGAACAATCGATAAGCGTATATGGGTGGCGTTAATAATCACTTTCGTACTAACACCTATAATATACTTTTATGTTTTGTTTCCGTTAATAAATATCTTTAGCGATTACCATCATGAAAAATATTTTGAAGCAAAAGCTTGGAAAAAATCACCGGCATTTCGTTATGAAATGGCTAAAGATTTAGAACAGTCTGATGTATTACTAGGAGAAAACAAATCAGAAATTACCACCATTTTAGGTAAGCCAGAATGGTTTAGTTGGAATGATGCGATAAAAGCAAACGATTCTAATTTCTGGAATTATAATTTAGGAATTAAGCCTGGGGCATTTAATACCACCCAAGAATGTATTAAAATAACATTTGAAAATAATATTGCAACACGCTTAGAGTACTATCAATTAGAACAAAAATTTAATGAGTAAAAATCTTAAACATACCATACTAATCGTTCTTGGAATTTTTGCGTTAAATATAATAGGCAACAGCATATATAAACGCTTCGATTTAACCCAAGACCAACGCTACACACTAAGTGAAGCTACACAACACATTGTTGCAGATGTAGACGCACCAGTTATTATAGATGTGTTTTTAGAAGGTGAAGGATTTCCATCGGAATTTAGACGCCTTCAAGCAGAGACCAAACAACTTTTAGAAGAATTTTATGCACAAAATAGCAACATTAAATTCAATTTTATAAATCCGTTAGAAGACGATACTAATCGCGATCAAATCATTCAACAATTAAATAATAGCGGCCTTACTCCTATGCAACTTACCGTTCAGGAAAATGGTAAAAGCAGTCAGGAAATTATCTTTCCTTGGGCATTGGCTAGTTATAATGGTGCTACAGTTAATATTCCACTTGTAAAAAACAAATTAGGAGCTTCTCAGCAAGAATTAGTCACCAATTCTGTACAACATTTAGAATATGCATTTGCCGATGGGATTGGTAAATTAATACACGGAAAAAGCAAGAAGATTGCCGTTTTAAAAGGAAATGGTGAATTAGAAGATCAGTATTTAGCTAATTTTTTAACTACGCTTAAAGACTATTACTTTATTGCACCATTTACTTTAGACAGTGTGGCTAGTCAGCCAGAAAACACACTAAATAAACTAAAAGAATACGATTTAATTATTGCAGCGAAACCTACAGAAGCATTTACCGAAGACGAAAAATTAGTTATAGATCAATACATTATGAACGGCGGAAAAAGTCTTTGGCTTATTGATGCTGTTGCAATGGAAAAAGACAGTCTATATAACGAATCCGGGAGCGCCATTGCCTTACCAATAGATTTAAATCTAACCGATTTATTTTTTAAATATGGTGTTCGTGTAAATCCATATTTGGTCGCTACGCCCTACTCTGCCCCAATTACATTAGCATTGGGTGAAGGTAGTAATTCTCAATTTCAAAATTTACGTTGGCCCTATTCCCCTTTAGTAAATACAACGAATACGCACCCGATTGTAAATAATGTAAATATTATAAAATTCGATTTTGCGAATCCTATAGATACTTTAAAAAACAATCTTCGAAAAACGATTCTTTTAGAAAGTGCTAAACTAACAAAATTAGAAGGTACACCTAGAGAGATTAGTTTAGACATTGTTACTCAAGAACCCGACCCTCAACAATTTGATAAAGGAAGTCAGCCATTAGCCGTTTTAATTGAAGGTGAATTTACTTCAGCATATAACAATAGAATTAAACCATTTAAATTAGCGTCAAACAAGGAGGTTAGTATACCTACTAAAATGATAGTTATTGCAGACGGTGACCTTATTAAAAACGACGTGATTAAAAATGTACCACAAGAATTAGGGTTCGATCGTTGGACAGGGCAACTTTTCGGAAATAAAGAATTCTTATTAAATTCGGTGAATTACCTCTTAGACGATAATGGACTTATAAACATTCGCTCTAAGGAAATTACAGTTCCATTTTTAAATCAAGAAAAAATAGCCGAATCTAGATTAAGCTGGCAATTACTTAATACGTTGGTACCACTAGCATTATTAGCTGCTTTCGGATTTATTTTTAATTATATTCGCAAAAGAAAGTACACCTCTTAAATGTTAATAAGTTTGTTTCCTATTTAGGGCTATTAAAGATATATTTGTAATTATTAAAATAATCTTATAAGATACAGATGAAGTTTATAGTATCAAGCACCTATTTATTAAAGCAATTACAAGTTCTAGGAGGCGTAATTAATAGTTCGAACACTTTACCTATTTTAGATAATTTTCTTTTTGAATTAAGCAGCTCTAAACTTACTGTTTCGGCCAGCGATTTAGAAACAACAATGTCTGCAACGTTAGAAGTAGAAAGCGATAGTGAAGGTAATGTAGCTATTCCTGCACGATTACTTTTAGATACTTTAAAAACATTTCCAGAACAACCACTGACGTTTATTATTGAAGAAAATAATACGATTGAGATCAGTTCTAATCACGGTAAATATGCACTTGCATACGCCAACGGAAATGAGTTCCCTAAAGCTGTATCTTTAGATAAACCAAGCACAACAACTATTGTTGGCGACATTTTAGCAACAGCAATTAGCAAAACTATTTTTGCAGCAGGAAACGACGATTTACGCCCAGTAATGAGTGGTGTGTTTTTTCAATTCTCTACAGAAGGTTTAACATTTGTTGCTACCGATGCTCATAAATTAGTAAAATACACACGTGAAGATGTATCCGCTTCTGAAGTTGCTGAATTCATTATGCCTAAAAAACCTTTAAACTTATTAAAAGGAATTTTAGCAGGAAGTGAAGACGAAGTTATTGTTGAATATAACGATTCGAATGCAAAATTTACGTTTGATAATGTAGAATTAATTTGTCGTTTAATTGATGGGAAATATCCTAATTACGAAGCCGTAATTCCTAAAGAAAATCCTAACAAACTTACTATTGCTAGAAATCAGTTTTTAAGCTCTGTAAAACGTGTTAGTATTTTCTCGAATAAAACTACTCACCAAATCAGATTAAAAATTGCAGGTGCAGAATTAAATATTTCTGCTGAAGATTTAGATTACAGTAATAAAGCTGAAGAGCGTTTAACTTGTGATTATCAAGGAGACGATATGCAAATCGGATTCAACTCACGTTTTTTAACAGAAATGCTTAACAACTTAAATTCGGACGATGTACAACTTGAAATGAGTTTGCCAAATCGTGCTGGAATTTTAACCCCTATAGATGGCTTAGACGAAGGTGAGCAAGTAACTATGCTTGTTATGCCTGTTATGCTAAACAGTTAATACATTATTTAATTAAATCCCTTCCAAGTAAGTCATGTAGATTCCTAGAATTTACATGACTTTATTTTTTCCATCCTTTATGTTCTTAATCACGAACGAACTTTGAATGTGAGAGACTATAGTCATTTTAGAAAATCGTTTCAAAATAAACTCCTGATATTCATTCATATCCTTCAGTAAAATTTTCAGTAGTACATCGTAAGTTCCTGCAATATAATTAGCTTCAATAACATCGTCTAGCGTATTTACATAAGCTTCAAAATTACGGAACGGTTCATCTTGATGCGTCGTTAATGTTACCTGGCAATATACGACTAAGGTTTTTCCCAATTTACTATAATCTATAATCGCGGTATATCCATTTATAATTCCAGAGGCTTCTAACTTTTTTATACGTTCGTGTACTGGTGTTATGGATAAATTCACACCTTCGGCAAGTTGTTTTATGGACTGTTTACTGTCTTTTTGAACAGCTTCAATAAGCATATAATCTATGGCATCTAATTTCATTATGGTAAGAATTTCTAAAAGTTTAACACATTGCAATCTTCAAAAGCAATAAATTCTACAAAAATACATATTAAAAGTATAATTTTCCAATAATTACACATTATATAAAACAAATTAATTAAATAGTATCTTTGCTGAAGAAATATTTAAGACATGAACACACCCGAAATAAAAGCAGTTTACGATAGAATTAAAGCACATTCAGAATCTTTTTTAGGCTATCCAGTTGCTAAAGATTTTTCATATAGCGACTATGCACCTTTCCTAGATATCTGTATTAATAATGTTGGCGACCCAGAAAGCCCTTCAACATTTGCTATAGACACAAAAGATATCGAGCGTAAGTGTATTTCATTCTTTGCAGAGATGCTTTCAAGCAACGACAAGGACGTTTGGGGTTATATTACTAACGGAGGTACAGAAGGTAATTTGTACGGTTTATATGTCGCTAGAGAAAGTTTCCCTAATGCGATGGTATATTATAGTGAAAGCACACATTATAGTGTGAAAAAGAATTTACACTTATTAAATATTCCAAATATCGTGATTCGTTCTCAGGAGAATGGTGAAATGGATTATGAAGATTTAGAACAAACCATATCGTACCGTCGTGATAAACCAGCTATTTTCTTTTTGAATATCGGAACCACCATGACCGAAGCTGTAGATAAAATTACCGAAATAAAACGCATCATAAAAAAGTACGCCATTAAAGATTATTACATTCATTGCGATGCTGCTTTTTTAGGAACTATTGCACCATACATCGATGCAAAACCAAAATTCGATTTTGCTGAAGGCATAGATAGTATTTCAATTTCTGGACATAAATTTATTGGAAGCCCAATTCCTTGTGGTGCTGTTTTAGTAAAACGTAAACACAGAGATCGTATCGCAAACTCAGTATCTTATGTTGGTACAATGGATACTACCATTACAGGATCTCGAAACGGATTAACCCCTTTATTTATTTGGGATTTTATAAAGAAACATGATCACCAAGGTTTAAGAAACCGTGTTAAAGCATGTCAAGAAGTTGCGGCTTACACCGAACATAAACTAAATTTACTAGGCATTAAAGCATGGAGAAACAACGAAGGTTTAACCGTTATTTTCCCAACACCTAGCGATCGTATTTGTAAAAAATATCAGTTAGCTTCTCAAGAAGATATCGCTCATATTATTTGTATTCCAGGAGTAACTTTTAGTCAGATTGATACTTTTTTAGCAGACTTAAAAACGGAATTACACGAAATACCTGTAGAAGCAGAAGCTATACTTGCATAATTTAAGAAACATATAAGCATAAAAAACGCCCACTCACGTGGGCGTTTTTCGTTTTTATCTTTTAAATTCTTAACTAATAAAATTGAAAGATAAAGGATAAGTTGGCGATTCTCCATTGCTGACTTTAATCGCATTTATTATAGGGAAAAGTACACTTACTATCGCTAAAACTAGAAAACCTAAAAGTCCTAATCCGAAGAACAGAATTAACGGAATACAGATAATCCAGTATATTACTAAACTAATTTGAAAGTTTAAAATCTTCTTTCCTTCCGTATCCATTCCAATCACTTTATCTTTTTGTGTAATCCATAATACTAACGGAATTAATAGACTTCCGAACCCTAATGCTAGGGTTGCTAACTGACTTAAATGTGCAAGAATTAAAAGTTGTTTATCTTCTCTCATGATTTTTTGATTTGATTGATACTTATAAGACGAAAGACAACTCCTTTTGTTACAAACGTATCTTAATGAGGTAGTTTATCTTTTACAAGTCCATAAATAAATGTTCCTAAAACAGCAGAAACTAAGACGACAATTATAGGAATATAACCTGCTCCAACCAATACAAAAATTGGACCTGGACAGGCGCCAGCTAAAGCCCAACCTAACCCGAAAATAATTCCTCCAATTAAATATCTAGATACGGACTTTTCCTTATCGGCAATAATAATAGGTTCTCCGCTAAACGTCTTAATATTGAAACGCTTAATAAGTTGAACAAATATAATTCCGAATACTAAAGCCGTACCGATTATACCATACATGTGAAATGATTCGAATCTAAACATCTCGTAAATACGAAACCAAGATGCGGCTTCAGATTTATACATAACAACTCCAAAAACTAATCCTAATAGGATATATAATACTTTTTTCATCTTCTTAAAATATAAAAGGGAATAATACATGAACCATAAATAAACCTCCAATAAAGAAGCCTATGACAGCAATTAACGATGGTATTTGCAAATTACTTAAACCTGAAATTGCATGTCCAGAAGTACAACCTCCAGCATATCGCGCTCCAAATCCAATTAAAAGTCCTCCGGAAACTAAAATCAACCAGGTTTTTACATCAGATAAGGCTTCCAACGAAAATAATTCTGTTGGCAAATAACCATTAACACTAGAAATATTTAATCTCTGAAGTGCTAATTTTGTATGTTTACTAATATCTGGCATCGGTGCAGAAGATAAATAATGAGATGCTACATAACCTCCTAACATTGCTCCTACAACTATAAATAAGTTCCAGCTGTCTTTTTTCCAATTGTAATTAAAAAATGAACTGTATTTACCACCTCCACAAATGCTACAAAATGCACGAAGATTGGACGACATACCAAAACCTTTTCCTAAAAGCAAAAGCACTAGCATAAAAAGTGCAATTAAAAATCCCGAAATAAACCAATGCCATGGCTGTAAAATAAAATCCATATATATTTTTTATTGATTAAAATGCTACGTACAATATATCGCTACGAGGTGGCAAATATAGGAGAAGATAAGGTTTCGAATGTAACAAAAGTTACACCTTTATATTTTCGCTAATTATTACTATGCATTTCTAAAGCAGTTAAAAACCTATAATTCCTATAAATTGTTAACTTGTATTAAAATTGATTCACATGAAAAGAATTTTAAAAATAATCGGTCTTTTACTGGTAATAGGATTAGCATATGGCATCTTTACAAATTATCCGAAATTAAATTTCATTACTGGTTTTGCTTCAAAAAGTGTATGTTCATGCACCTTTATTGCAGATAGAACATTAGCAACTGTTGAAGCCCAGGACAACGATTTTTCTCCTATCAATTTAGCCACAAACACCATCGATTTTGAAAACAAATCTGTAACCTCGACAGTATTCGGATTAAAAGCAAGAACAGCTGTATACAAGGAAGGTTTAGGCTGCATTTTAATACCGGAAGACTCAGACCATTCCGCTTTAATAGTAAAACCCAATCGAAATACAACACCTAAAAACATGCCATTTCCTTATGGCGAATTACCACAAAAAGATACCGTTTTTTCTAATATAGATTATACTGTTTTAAATGAAGCAGTCGCAAATGCATTTGATGTTGAAGATGAAAAACTGAAGCGCACCAGAGCCGTTTTGGTAGTTTATAAAGACCAAATTATAGCCGAAAAATATGCTGAAGATTTTAATAAAGACACCAAGATTTTAGGATGGTCTATGACAAAAAGCATCACTAATGCTATTGTTGGCATTTTAGAAAAACAAGGTCGTGTAAATAAAAACCAGTCGCACTTATTTACTGAGTGGGAAAACGACGAGCGAGCAAATATAACCTTAAACAATCTACTACAAATGAATAGCGGTTTGGCTTGGGAAGAAAATTACGAAATCATATCCGATGTTACAAAAATGCTATTTTTAAAGGAAGACATGCCTAAAATACCAAGAGAAAAACAACTTGAAAGCACACCCAATACCAGTTGGAATTATTCTTCTGGAACCACAAATTTAATCTCTGGATTCATCAGAAATCAATTTAAAACAGAACAAGAGTATTTAGACTTTTGGTATGCCGAATTAATTGATAAAATAGGAATGCATTCCATGACGATAGAAACCGATTTAAAAGGGCATTTTGTGGCTTCGTCTTACGGTTGGGCTACGGCAAGAGATTGGAGTAAATTTGGATTGTTATACTTGCATAACGGAAATTGGAATGGCGAAAAAATCTTAACTGAAGATTGGGTAGATTACACAAAAACACCAACTAATACTTCCGGTAAAAATGAAATGGTTTATAAAGATGGAGAACCAGTATATTCTTCCGATGGCGTATATGGAGCACAATTTTGGTTAAATGCTGGCGGACGTTATCCAGACGTTCCTAAAGACCTGTTTTCTTGCAATGGTTACCAAGGTCAGCAAGTAAGTATTATTCCCTCTAAAGATGTCGTAATTGTTAGATTTGGATTGGTTGAAGACCCTAAGTTTAGTTACAACACTTTCTTATCGGAAATCCTTGCTGCTATAAACTAAAAAACTCCCAACCTAAGTTGAGAGTTTTAAATATTTTAAACTGGATTATCTAATCCTAAGAGTTGTTACGTAATTCGGCCATTTTAATAGCTGCTACTGCTGCTTCTGTACCTTTATTGCCATGAATTCCTCCAGAACGATCTATAGACTGTTGGATGTTATTATCGGTTAGTACACAAAAAATAACAGGAACATCGTTAACGATATTTAAATCCTTTATTCCCTGAGTAACACCTTCGCAAACAAAATCGAAATGTTTCGTTTCACCTTGAATAACACTTCCGATAGCAATTACAGCATCTACCATTTGTTCTTGCATTTTTTTACATCCGTAAATCAATTCAAAACTTCCAGGAACATTCCAACGCTTAATGTTGCTTTCTTCTACTCCATTTTCAAGTAATGTATTGTAGGCACCTTTATAAAGGCCTTCGGTAATGGTATCGTTCCATTCTGAAACAACAATCCCAAACCGATAATTACTCGCGTCTGGGATTGATGTTTTATCGTATTCTGATAAATTATTGTTAGCTGTTGCCATCTTATTTATTTGCTAAAACTTCAGCTTTACCAATAAACACATCTACAGTTAATGCTTCAGTAGATGTTGGATACTCTTTTTTAATTAATTCAAAGTAACCTAAAGCATCATTAGCTTTCCCTAATTCTAAAGAAATTAATCCTGCTTTGTTTAAATACATTGGTGTAGTGAATTCGTTGCTACGAAGATCTGCTGCTTGTCTGTAAAAATCTAAAGCATCATCTAATTGATTTAACTGTACAAATGCATCTCCAATTGCGCCTTTAGCTAAAGGTGATAACACTTCGTCTTCACTAGAAAAATCACTTAAATACTCTATTGATTTTTTATAATCTTTTAAATTCAAGTAAGCCATTCCAGCATAATACTCAGCCAAATTAGCTGCAGGAGTTCCGCTATAATTTTCAATGATATCTAACATACCATATTTACCTTCTCCACCGTTTAAAGCTAAAGTATAAAGAGAATCTTTCTCAGTCCCATTTACAGCTTCGTTAAAATAAATTTTAGCTTGAGACATATCGTTCATCGCTTCGTTCTCTTTAGGTTGAGCTACAAATTCGTTATAACCTAGATACCCTAAAACAAGAGCCGCAACGACACCTATAATAATAAAGATATATTTTTGATTACTAGCCACCCAGTCTTCTGTTTTAGAAGCGGTTTCGTCTAACGTATTAAAAACTTCAGCTGTTGTTGAGTTCTCTTCAACATTCCCTAAATTTTCATTATCGATGTCCGTTTCTGGTTTTTCAGTAGGTTTGTAACCTCTCTTTTTATAAGTTGCCATATATTCTATATTATTCGGCGCAAAAATAAAATATTTCTGCAGAAATAAAAGGTTATTTATTTGTTATTTTTCAATAATTTGCGAGACTTTCTAAACAGTGCTTTCAAATAAACTCATATTATTCTTTTTATGATCCTAAAATCCTTATCTCTAATTAATTACAAAAATTTTGAAAGTGAATCTTTTGAGTTCGACGACAAAATTAATTGTTTTGTTGGACAAAATGGAGTAGGAAAAACTAACATTTTAGACGCAATTTATCATTTATCCTTCGGAAAAAGCTATTTCAATCCAATTGCATCGCAAAATATTAGACATAATGAAGACTTTTTTGTGGTTCATGGCGATTTTGAAAAACATGAACGTTTAGAAAAAATTGTGGTGAGTTTAAAAAGCGGACAAAAAAAAGTGATTAAACGCAACGCGAAAGCTTACGAGAAATTTAGTGATCATATTGGGTTTATTCCGCTTGTAATTATCTCGCCTGCCGATCGTGATTTAATTATTGAAGGGAGTGAAACACGTCGAAAATTTTTAGATAGTGTGATTTCACAAAGTGACAAAACCTATTTAAACGACTTGATTAATTACAACAAAACCGTATCGCAACGTAATGCGTTATTAAAATATTTTGCCATAAATCATACCTTTAACAGGGACACTTTAGAGGTTTATAATGACCAATTAAATGTTTTAGGAACAACAATTTTTGAAAAACGAAAATCATTTTTAGATACGTTTATTCCAATTTTTAAATCACGTCATAAAGTGATTAGTAATAACCAAGAACCTGTAGAATTAAATTATAAAAGTGATTTATTTGATGGTGATTTAAAACAGCTTTTAGAGCAAAACTTAGCTAAAGATAGAGCCGTACAATATACCACTACAGGGATACATAAAGACGATTTATTATTTGAAATTGATGGACACCCTATTAAAAAATTTGGAAGCCAAGGACAACAAAAATCATTTTTAATCGCTTTAAAGTTAGCACAGTTCGATTTTATAAAAGCACAAAGTGGCGTAAATCCTATTTTACTATTAGATGATATTTTTGACAAATTAGATGAACAACGTGTTGGACAAATCATTAAATTAGTAGACGACTCTAATTTTGGTCAATTATTCATTAGCGACACCCACGCCGATCGTACCGAAAATGCGATTAAACAAGTACATCAAACCTACCAAATTTTTAATATTGGAGCATAAAACCAGTCTTATGAAACATCTTATTGCTATTTTTAGTTTTATCATTTTAAGTAGTTGCACCCAAGCGCCAGAAATTTCGGATTTAAATGGCTATTGGGAAATAGAAAAAGTTATTCTTCCCGATGGCACATCTCACGTTTTTAGAATAAATGAAACTGTAGATTTAATTAAAGTGAATGATAGTCTTACAGGTTACAGGCAAAAAATGAAAACGGATGCCGATAATAATTACACACCTGTAACAACTAAAGAGCAGATTAAAATTATTGTTGAAAACGACAGTTTAAAAATAGAGTACCACACCCCTTTTTCGGATTGGAAAGAAACCATATTAGAATTAAATACCGACCAGTTAAAAGTCGTAAATCAGCATAAAAACGTATATATTTATAAACGATATATTCCACTAAATTTATAATCATGGCTAAACGAAACAACGAAAATTTAAGCATCTCTGACGTCTTAAAAGAATTTGTAGAAACCAATAAATTAGAACGTGGTTTAGACAAAGTAAATGTTCGAGATGCATGGGTTTCACTTATGGGAAACGGCGTTAATAACTACACCACATCTATTAGTCTAGAGCGAGACACTCTTTATGTACAACTAAGTTCTAGTGTATTACGTGAAGAATTAAGCTACGGGAAAGAAAAAATAATAAAAATGCTTAACGAAGAACTAGGTAAGGACTTAGTAAAAAAATTAATTTTAAGATAAACTAATTGTTGAATGTTTTTAATTTGTAAACATAAAAAAAACAATCTGACACATACATACTATATTCAGATAAAAACGATTGTAGTTGCATGAACAACACTCTTTTTATAGGCAAATTTAACACTCCTTTTTCTTCACACCTAAGGAGTACTTAACACTAACCAAAACATAATTTTATTTACATTCCGCGATCTATTTGGTTGCTAAACACAAAAGGCAGAACGACATAAAACAATTTCTGGTAACAAGCTTACCGGTTTCTCGTCTTATAATAAACCAACCAAACTTTGGGATAAGCATCGGATTTATAGATCGGTGCACCATCTTTTTTTTCAATTATGGAAGCATCGGTCGAGAAAGTACTGTGGCTGTAATCAACCAAACTATTTACGAAATCGGGTCTGTTACCAAACTTTTCACTGCCCATTAAATGGCACAAGCTATTCACTCAAAACTAATAGAAATTGACGCTTTTATCGACGATTATTTACCAGAGGATTATATACTCTCTAAAGACATTGCGGGAAAAATTAAAATTTCGGATCTTGGTTCACATCCATCTGGCTTACCCGATCTTGACATACAAAAACTCATCGCTCTAAACCCAAAGCAGCCTTTAGATATTGACGAAGAGACTATACATGCTCTTAAATACAACCTTACTTGATTATGATGTACAGATATTCCAATATTAACTTTATTTTACTGGGACTTATACTTGAGACTGTTTATAATAAAGGTTTTAACACTATTATTACCGAGAACATTCTTGTTCCTGCAAACATGGAACAAACCTTAACCACAGATTTTAATGTCGAAAATAAAGTGACAGGATCTGATTCTAATGGTGTTGCTCAGAAGTTTTTTAACTGGAATACTTTGGTCGCTCCTGCAGGTTTACTAAAATCGAACACGGCAGATATGATCAAGTTTCTAAACATCCTTTTATCTAACGCAGGCGATATTGCAGAAGCAAATCAAAGAACAAACATATTTTAAAAACACCGAAAGGGAAATAGCTTTGGGACAGCAAATTGAACGTTTAGACCGAAGTCCAAAGCATACGAAAACAAACATAGATTTAGTTGCGTTCTAAAAAACCTAACTTTACAACGATTCTCTAATAATCAATTTTGTTGGCATATAGGTTTGCATGGCTTTATTCGAAGTTACAAACTGGGCTGCTTTTAAACCTAACTCTGCGAAATCTATAGACACTGTAGAAATACTTTTATAAGTCAATTTTTTTAAAGGTGTTTCGTTGTACGATAATATGCCCACATCCTCTCCCACTTCTAAATCTGAAAGACGGCATTGGTTTAGAAAATCATATAGAATTCTATCATTTATAGAAATATAAGCGATATGTTTTTGCACCACAAATGCTTTAGAGTTCTTTATAACACTAAACTTAAATCCGTAATCTTCGCAAAATTTCTCAAATGATTCTACCGTTTCCCAAGGGTGATAAGAATATTCAGGATACACAAAATGGATAGCTTTGTATTTTTTAAATAAGTGCGATGCGTCCTTTAAACAGTTATAAAACGCTTGACCAAAATCCTGAAAGACATAATTCCGATGACTGCTCGAATTCATTTTCCAATCTATAAGGAGTAATTTATCATCATCTATATGAGATAGTGCCTCTTCTACTTCTGGGTGCTCGAAACCCATGACAATATATTTGTAATAGTTACCATGGTCTAAATCTAACATCGATTTAAAATTCCTAGCATTATAGTGATGAAACTGTAAATCGACTATGACATTTTTAGGTAAATTTTCCATAAAGGCGTGATACAACACTTCTTTATAAGCTTTAAACGTACTTATTAGCAAAAGTACTTTTACACGACTGTCTATAATATTGAAGCCTTTATTTGGAGTTGATTTTATAAAACCTTGCGTTTTTAATAAAGAATATGCCTTATAAACGGTATCCCTAGAAAACTTATAAGTCTTGCTAAATTCATTTATAGAAGGTATATCATCACCTGTTTTAAGCGCATTTGTTTCAATAGATTCTTTAAATATATTGAAGATCCTCTTATACTTTGGAAGATCATTATCATTTAAATTTCTTAAAACAATTCTATTGTCTAACATAAATTAATGTGCGTTTTTAAAAGGCTTTTTATTAATTATTACAACTAAAAAAATATTCATTATGGGAACTAAACCAAAGTTTTTCTTTGGTCATTCTAAAATATATTGTGTTTTAGAAAACAGATAAATCACCAAGGCAACATCTTCAATTTATATGAAAAGAATTCTGTTTGCAATAATATGAAATCCGTTACTCTTTGAAATTAAAATAGTTTACAGCATTGTGATAACAGATATTTTGAATCATATCTCCTAAAAAATTCAAATCAGTCGGAAGCAACCCGTTGTTCACATCTGTTGCAATTAAATCGCATAAAATACGTCTAAAATACTCGTGTCTTGGAAACGATAAGAAGCTACGGCTATCGGTTAACATACCTACAAACCTACTTAATAACCCCATATTCGACAATGTATTTAGTTGCTTTTCCATACCATCTTTTTGGTCTAAAAACCACCATCCAGATCCCCATTGCATTTTGCCTGGAATACCGGAACCGTTAAAATTTCCCATCATGGTCGCAAACACTTCGTTTTGCGATGGGTTCAAATTATAAGTAATCGTTTTTGCTAATTTATTTTTGGAGTCTAGCTTATTAAAAAACTTAGACATACCATCTACCATACTGTAATCTCCAATAGAGTCACAACCAGCATCTGCACCTAACAACGCTTGCAAACGGTCGTTATTATTCCGAATTGGGCCTAAATGATATTGTTGCACCCAGTTTTTATCAAAATATTTTTCGGCTAAATAAATCAATATACACGATCTATATTTATTTATTTCTAAAGTTGTAAGTGTCTCTCCATTCCTTTTTTTATTAAAAATGTTGGCCACTTCGTCTTCAGTATAAGACTCAATAACAAACGGCCCTCCTACTCCAAAATCTGAAAGACGACAGCCGTTTTCATGGAAATACTCAATTCTTAAATCTATCGCTTTTTGCAATTCTGATAAAGTCGTGATTTCAAAATGAACACTAGCACTTAACTTTTCGAGATAATTCGTGTATTTAGATTCGCCAATAAAAAATAATTCATCCGAACGAAAAGTTGGATATACTTTCGTGAAAAAGTTACTTTCAGCTATCTTTTTATGATCCGATAAATCGTCTGTAGGATCGTCTGTGGTACACACCACCTCAACCTTCATGTGTTCTAAAAGCTGAGCTGGTGTTTTATCTTCTAATATAGTATTTGCCTGCTTATAAATGGTTTCAGCAGTACTTGGTTGTAATATTAAATCGATATTAAAGTAGCGTTTCAGCTCTAATTGTGTCCAATGAAACAAAGGGTTTCTTAAAGTATAAGGCACTGTTTCTGCCCATTTTTTAAACTTCTCTTCTTTCGACGTTGATCCCGTAATAAACGCTTCTTCTATACCATTTGCACGCATACCACGCCATTTATAATGGTCGCCTTGTAACCAGGCATCTGTAATATTTGCAACGGGTTTATTTTCTGCAATTTGCTTCGCCGACAGATGATTATGGTAATCTATTATCGGCATATCTTTCGCATACTTATGATATAAAATCTCTGCTGTTTCAGAATTCAACAAGAAATTATCTTTAATAAACTGTTCAGAATCTATGGACTTCATTTTATATGCTTTTTGAGATTCCTAATTCTAATCCTCTTAATTCTGCTAGCCCTCTTAATCGACCAATTCCGGAATATCCTGGATTCGTTTTCTTATGCAAATCGTCTAACATTTGGTGACCATGATCGGGGCGCATTGGCATATTCCAATCTTTTTTCCCATCGGCTTTACGCTTACGTTCTTCTAAAACAATAGCTTTTACAACATCGTACATCGGCACATTGCCTTCTAAATGATTCGCTTCATGGAAATTCCCTACTTCGTCCCGTTGCGTACTTCTTAAATGTATAAAGTGAACACGATCTGCAAAGCGATTAAAAATCTGGACCAAATCATTAGATGCTATCACACCTAAAGAACCTGTACAAAATGTAATTCCGTTTGATCTGTTTGGTACTTGTTCAAACAAATACGCGTAATCTGCCTCCGTACTTACAACACGTGGCAATCCTAAAATCGGAAATGGTGGGTCGTCTGGATGAATACACATTAACACCTCGTTTTGAGATGCTACTGGAATAATTTCGTTTAAGAACGCTACTAAATTTTGTTTTAATATATCGGCATCTACATTTGCATATGTATCTAAAACCGTTTGAAATTGCTCTAACGAATAACCTTCTTCTGCGCCTGGCAAACCTGCTATAATATTATTTACAAGCTGGGTTTTATCTGCCTCGGTCATCGCTTTAAAATAATTTTTAGCTGCTACTTTTTCTGTTTCAGAATACGTAGACTCTGCTCCTGGACGTTGTAACAAATGTAGTTCGAACGCTGCAAAAGCAGTGGCATCAAAACGTAATGCTTTAGATCCGTCTGCAACTTCATAACTTAAATCGGTACGTGTCCAATCTAAAACTGGCATAAAATTATAGCATACGATATGAACACCGCAGGCCGCTAAATTTTCTATACTTAGTTTGTAATTATCTATGTATTTCTGAAAATCTCCAGAGCGCGTTTTAATATTTTCGTGCACAGGAATACTTTCTACAACACTCCAAGTCAATCCTACATTTTCTATAGTCTCTTTTCGTGTTTTAATGTCTTCAATAGTCCATATTTCTCCGTTAGGAATATGGTGTAATGCTGATACAATACCTGTTGCACCTGCTTGTTTTATATCTGATAAGGCTACCGGATCTTTTGGTCCGTACCATCTCCATGTTTGTTCCATATTATCTAATTTTTATACGCCACTAAATGCACTAAATCCACCATCGATTGGTACGACAATTCCAGTTATAAATTTTGATGCTTCCGAACATAAAAAATGAATTGAACCATTTAATTCTTCTGCTTCACCAAAACGTTTCATAGGTGTATTTTTAATAATGGTATTCCCACGATCTGTATACGACCCGTCTTCTTTATTAATTAATAAATCTCTGTTCTGATTTCCGATAAAAAAGCCTGGAGCAATTGCATTAACACGCAATCCGTCGCCATATTTTAAAGCCAATTCTACAGACAACCATTTTGTAAAATTATCTATCGCTGCTTTTGAAGCCGAATATCCAACCACACGAGTAATTGCACTTTGAGCCGTCATAGATGAAATATTAATAATAGTTCCTTGTTTGTTATTCGCCATTTCTTTACCGAACACAAGAGAAGGTAAAACACTTCCAAAAAGATTTAAGTCGACTACCTTTTTAAAATCGTCTATTTTAACATCGAAAATTGTTTGATCCTCACCTATAGTTGCACCTGGCATGTTTCCACCAGCGGCATTAATAAGGACATCAATAGTTTTAAATTCTGAGATAATATTAGCACATGCTTCCTTTAAACTGTCTTCGTCTAAAACATTACACACATAACCTGCAACCGTATTCGCATCTGTTTTAAGACGTGTTAAGGCGGCATCTATAATATCTTGTTTATAATCTAAAATAACAACTGTAGCTTCATTTTGCAATAGGTATTCTGCCATCTGACCACCTAAAACGCCACCGCCTCCAGTAATGATTATGACCTTGTTTTTTACATCAAATAAATTCTTCATATCTCTTAATACTTTTAATTAATTTCAACTTACACATTCTAAAATAAATCAGTTTCAAAAGCAAACCGTCCTGTACTGTGCTGTATTGTGTAAATGTACTTATTATTTTTCACATGATCACTGACAATTATTAGTTTCCAATAATTTATTCTAAATATTTTCTTGCTCCTATAACCTTAAAAGGAGATAGATAATACCGAATATAATTACTAAAGACCGGGAAACTTCAGACACAGTACCTTCAACCGTATTAAACTAAAAGCTAAACAAATACGCTCAAACCTATTACAAAATCTCACTTCTTTATTCTTAATCGATAATGTAACTAAATATAGAGCACACCGTATAGACTGCCTTTTTGAGACACGATTTATTATGCATTTGTGTGAAGTTTTAAATCTTGATTTTTAAGAGAATAATTATTTTTAAAGTTGAATTATATCTCTATTAACACATAGATTGTTATAGGTTTACTGACTATTATCATATAATAAACGACTCAACAATCGTATAATAAAACTGTAAAAAAACATAAAA
The DNA here is from genome assembly GCF_033447105.1 of Formosa sejongensis. Lineage (NCBI taxonomy): Bacteria > Pseudomonadati > Bacteroidota > Flavobacteriia > Flavobacteriales > Flavobacteriaceae > Formosa > Formosa sejongensis. The sequence goes on along the minus strand of NZ_JAWQUN010000014.1, from coordinate 34,529 downwards.
TATACGGGATGGATTAGTTACAAGAACAACTGGTATTTTACTAATAGAAACTTATGATAATTAGTGAAATTGCATATAAAAACGGTACTCTAGAGTCCATAATTTAAAGAAGAATAACCCACATTAATTAGAATATATAACGCATAAATCAACTTATAAAAAGCTATATTAATACACCGAAAAAGAAGGATAATAAATACATTGTAAAAACGACATAAAACGTATTAAAACAACTAATGTTATGCAGAAAAAGATTGGAATATTGTATTCTTCTGTAGATGGCCAAACGCTAAAGATTTGTGAGACACTTAGAACCTATTTCCAGGAACAACGCATACAAACGGAACTAAGTGCTATTGATAATTTTCATGGAAACCTATCAGAATTTCACATCCTAATTATTGGGGCTAGCATTCGCTATGGTAAACACAACGAAAATGTACATGCTTTTATAAACCACAACAAGGTAAGTCTTAGAAACATAAAAACTGCCTTTTTCTCTGTTAACCTTATAGCAAGAAAAGACACAAAAAATCAGCCAGAGACCAATCCTTATCTAATTAAATTCTTAAAAAAGACAAATTGGAAACCAGATTTTTTAGACGTGTTTGCAGGTAAGTTAGATTATAAATCTTGTTCCTTAATAGACCGGATAATGATAAAACTAATTATGAGATTAACCGATGGTCCAACAAAATCTGACTATCCTATTGAATTTACAGATTGGAATAGAGTGTCTGATTTTGGATTAAGGATAAGCGAAAGTTTTAAAAATTCTGAATCTAAAAATAGAATTAAAAAATGATTTAAAGTTAAATTGGATTAACCATTTTTGGAAGCTTTAAAATTACCTACACTTACATTTATTTTTTTTTAAACACTTGGGATTCTAATCCAGATTAATAACGTTTTCAGTCTTTATTTTTGAAAGTTCTTGTAATTTATCAGCTTCAAAAAGCACTGGTAAATTTTTTAGAGGCGTACCTACATTAGCTTCATAATTTGTATAATCTTGAAACGTAATACCGCCTACTACTCTTTTATTATAAGCGACTCTAAACCGAACGCCGCCATCATTTACGCTATAGTTATAGGCTAAATAATCTATCTTTTTAGTTTTGGTATTTACCCAATAATAGTACTCATCGTCATGGTCTTCTCCTCCTCCATCTTTATTAAATGTAACTTCAATAACAGCGTAATCTTCACCTTTAATATTTATATTTTCTATAAGTTTAGAATTAACTGCTTTGTCGTTTAATTTAAATGGAAGCGTAGAAAAATAGATTACAGAATTTATTGATCCTGTTCCGCTTGCAATTGATTTATCTGACAATGCGATGGGTTGATTGTTATACGTTCTAGAAAAATCACCATTTTTTAAAACATCTATTATTAGCGAATCTCCTTTTTTGTACGTTTTTGTGTATTCGTAATTAGAATCATTGTTTTTAAATTGATAGGTGTTTCCCCTAAAAACGAATGAATAATGAGCCGATTTATACAAATCTCCACCATGTGCTATAATCGCTTCGTTTAAGATGTTTTCAGATTTTGATAACGACATAGGTTCTTCAGAAAACGTCACTACTTCTTCTATTTCCTGAGGTTCAATCTTCTTTTCTTTAGTATTACAAGATGTAAATAATCCTACGGTAAAAATGAATAAAACTAATTTTAGAGTGTGCATCAATATGTTTTTATAGTATACTCCAAGTTTAATCGTTTTTAATACGAATACCTTTCATTATTTTTTATAAAAAATCACTTTTAGTTCACTGAGAAAAAAAAGTAACAAATTTAAGCATACAGAATTCTACTCACCGCCGCTAACGTCTATTTTCCTGAGGATTTTTAATTGAGATCCAATTTAATGCTCCAAGACTTTTTGTGGACTTTTTAGCTATTACAGAACTCTTATGTCATGCTTGATCACGTAACTACTTTTGTTTAAAAGTTTTAAATATTAGGAAGCTTAATATAAAACGGAATAATTACATTAGATACATTAAAACACAAGTTAAGGACACACTGTTATTCCTTGAAATCATCTCAGAACAAATGAGTTAACGATACAGTGTAGACTTAAATAACAGCGACATTAAACCATGATAATATCTTCAATTTTAATAATAGTAGGATTTACTTGCTTGATTTTTGGAGCGAATTGGCTTGTTGATGGTGCATCATCATTAGCGAAAAAGCACAATATTTCTGACTTAGTAATTGGATTAACCATAGTTGCTTTTGGTACCTCTGCACCCGAATTAGTTGTTAATTCTGTAGCATCATTTAATGGCCTTTCAGATATCGTTTTTGGAAATATAATTGGAAGTAATAATTTTAACTTGTTTATAATACTTGGGATAGCAGGTTTAATTTATCCAATTACAGTGCAATCATCGACCGCCTGGAGAGAAATCCCTATTTCTCTTATTGGTGCGATATTGTTATTCGTTCTCGCTAACAATTTTTTTACTAATCAAAATCTTGAAATTTCTAGACTTGACGGAATCATTTTACTCGTATCTTTTCTTTGTTTTTTATATTATGTATTTAACCAATTAAAGCAAGAAAAAACAGAGGTGATTGCCTTTGAAAACAAATCGAATTATAAAATTTGGGGATTAGTAATCTTTGGTATTTCTGGACTAATAATTGGCGGAAAATTAGTAGTTGATAATAGTATAGATATTGCGACCGAGTTAGGTGTTAGCCAAAAAATAATTGGATTAACTATAATCGCTGCTGGTACATCATTACCTGAATTAGTAACATCTATAGTTGCTGCCTTAAAGAAGAATAGCGATATCGCAATTGGAAATGTAATTGGTTCAAACATTTTTAACATACTGTTAATTCTTGCGATTAGTTCGTTTGTAAATCCCATAAAATACAATTCAAATTTCAACCAAGATCTGTTTATCTTAATTGGCGGAACCGTATTTTTAATAATTGCAATGTTTACCGGAAAACGAAAAAAACTTGACAGATGGGAAGCATTTATTCTGCTAAGTTTTTATTTGATTTACACAACCTATTTGGTTACTAAGGAAATCTAATATTGGTTACATATTATATTTGACTATGAAACGCACTACTTTTTAATAACTCTAAATATATTAAAGGGTTTTGAAATTGAATTTCCTAAAAACAGTATTTATGTGGATTTTGAAATTCTTAAAACGTATAGAAAAGTAGAGAAACGCCACAATTTCAACCCCCAAGTTTCGAAACACTTTAGATGTAGATAACGCATATAAAATACGGAGTAATTATAATAATTCTGAATGGAATTAAACACCTTAAAACAATCGTGTACTAAACATTATTATATGTTATTTTTTCATTGATAAAAAGACCCTTCGACTTGGCTCTGGATAAACCAAGCCAAAAAAATCTAGGCTTACGAACTTTTATCTAGATTTTTCGTTCAGCATCTAAATTTAAAGAACTCGCTACTAAAAATCAACAATATAGAAACATTCGTTTAGCTCAAACCTGCCTACCAGCAGGCGGGCAGGTTTAAATTTTACGATAAATTTTCGATAGGCCAACATAAAAAACAAAATTCAGCTTATACAGAAAAAGTACCTCCCTCAGCACAAGTGATTCCATAAAGTCTGCAGCGGTAAATCTTAAAAAAAAAAAAGAGACTAATCATTTAAGACGCTATTGACCTTAAAACATAAATATTATAAAAAACCGAATGCAGAAATGTCTATTCCATTAATGGGAATTGAAGTTTTATATCATAAAAAATAATGCAGTTCTGTTTTTACACGTGAGAAAAAGCAGATTCAATTAAAACTCAAAAAAGCCTCAAATATAAACTTGAGGCTTTTTTAATATCAATAATTAATTCCGTTTAAGAATTTATAAACGCTAGTATATCGGATTCATCAAGCTTTGGATTAGCACCTTCATGACTTGCGACCAAAGCACCAACTGCACACGCAAAATCTATAGCGTCTTGTGGTGAAGTACCTTTAAGCAGTTTATTAATTAAGGATGCTAAGAAAGAATCGCCAGCACCAACCGTATCTGCCACTCTAACTTTATAGCCCTTGTTATGGTAAAACGTATTCTCGTGATAATAAATTGCACCTCGAGATCCGATAGTGACACAAATAGATTTCGTGTGTGTTTGTTCTGAGATATACAAAATATTATCCTCTAGAGACTGCGATTCAAATCCTAAAGATTTAGCGATTTCAAAAATTTCATCATCGTTAAATTTAATAAAATCGGCTGCTTGCATTAAGTAATTCAAAACTTCAGCGGTATAATGCGGAGCTCTTAAATTTATGTCTAGAATTTTATATTTAGCCACTTTCAAAAGCTCATACAATGTGTGTCGTGACGTTTGATCTCTAGCTACCAAAGTCCCAAAAACAAAGGCATCGGCATGTTTAGTGAGTTCGTTTGCACTTTCGGTTATCTGAATATTATCCCAAGCTCGATTTAAATTAATGGTATAAGATGCAGATCCTTTTTCATTTAGAATAACATCTACTTCTCCTGTTTCGAATTTATCATCAACTTGAACATTAGTGGCATTCACATGATTCGTTTTGATAAATTCTAATATTTCAGAGCCTTTAGCATCATCACCAATTCTGGTAATTATAGACACATTATTTCCGAAAGACTGTAATCTTAAAGCGACATTTAGAGGTGCACCACCAATTTTTTTATGCGTTGGAAACACATCCCATAATACCTCGCCAAAACAAACTATATTTTTCATTTAACTAATTTTTAAATCCGAATTATTCCATGCAATCACACTGTGCTCTATACCGTTTTCAGAAATTGCTTTATACGCTTTAGTATATGCATTTACAAAGGTTTTAGAATTTTTAAGTTTTCCGAAAACAGATTCTAATTCTAAAAATTTAGCAGGAACGTCTTTAGCCAATACCGCTTGTTTAGCTAAAGCACTTGCCATGGCATCTTTTATAATAAGATCGTGTCCTTGTTCGTCTTTCCCTAAACTATAAATAGCCCAAGCAGCAACTACAAAAGCAGCAAATTCTACAGAGCCTTGACTTTCCAATTGAGAGTTTACAGTTGGCAAAACAAATATTGGAAATTTTGCAGAACTCTCTGAACAGATACGATCTATTTGATCTTTCATATAAATATTTCCAAAACGATTAAGTAACGTCTCTTTATATTTATCTAAATCTACACCTTCTAGATCGGATAACGTAGGTGTAACTTCCAGATCCATATACAATCTTAAAAACGCACTAATTTCAGGATTATAAACGGCTTCATCAATTGTAGCATAACCTCTTAATGCACCTAAAATCCCTAACACAGTATGTCCAGCATTTAAGAGTGTTAATTTCATTTTTTCGTAAGGATCTACATCTTCAACAAATTGCGCACCAACAGTTTCCCAAGCGGGTCTTCCTGCTTTAAATTCGTCTTCGATAACCCATTGGTGAAATGGTTCACAAACTACTGGCCAAGCATCATTGATTCCTGTAGACCCATTTAAATTTGAAATATCTATTGGAGATGTTGCAGGCGTAATACGATCTACCATACTATTCGGAAAAGACACATTAGCTTCTATCCAAGACATTAAGTCTGGTTCGGCTTTCTCAACATAACTTAACAACATGCGTTTTGCTAAATCTCCGTTTCCTTTAATATTATCGCAAGACTGTATAGTAACCGCTAAATCACTTTCTTTACGACGTTTTAACGCCTGAGTAAGGTATCCGAATATGGTTTTTGGAGCGTTTGGATGCTCTATATCATATTGAATTTGAGGATTATCGAAATCGAATGCATCTGTCGCTTCATTATAATTATATCCGCCTTCGGTAATTGTTAACGTAATAATTTTAATATCTGGATTCGCCATTTTATCAATAACCTGCATTGGGTTTTCCGGCGCATACAAACACTCGACTATAGAACCAATAACACGCTTAGTTAACGTACCATCTAACTCTTTTACAACAAGGGTGTATAAACCATCTTGTTCCTTTAAAGTATTATATATTTTAGTATCGAAATCTAGTAATGCCACACCACAAATACCCCAATCTGTAACATTGGAATCGTGTAATAATTGATCTGTATAAAACGCTTCATGTGCTCTATGAAAACCACCTATACCCACATGTACAATACCTGCTTTAACTTTAGATCGATCGTAAGTTGGACAAGATATTTTTTTGGCGATTTCTGCCAAATTCTTCTGATTAAGTTTAATTAAATTTTCCACGATTTTTATTTGTTTAGATTTTTTACTCTTTTTAATTTCCAATATGCAGTAACAAAATAGGTAACGGTACATACAAATGCATAGCGATAAAATATTTCACGATTTTCAAAGTACACACTTTCATTAGCACTACCAAATAATACAATAGTCGCAAGGATTAAGGTTATTATTAAGGCAATCATAGATACAGCTGTTAATACTTTTGAAAACACAGAAGAATCTTTTATATGATCTGTTTCTTGCTTCGCTTTTTCATCTTGATACTTTACAATATTTTCACTACGTATTTTCTCTTTTAACTCTTCTACTGGATATGATTCTTTAGCGCCATATCTAGATGCTATTAATGTATAAACGATAATAGTAAAAATCCAAGTAGGTATGAATAGATAAAAGAAAGACATCACATTAAGCAAGTTTAAACCGAACCCAAATACCAATCCTAATCCCCAAGATACTATGGCAGGCGTGCTAAATGTCAGATTTTTATAATGCGACCAATACCTCGTGAATCCAATTCTAGGAAATATTTGATGTTCTGCAAATACAATAGCACCCACTGGTACAACTAACAATCCAGCGTACGTTAATAAGGGTAAAATTTGACCAAAAACAAAAGGAAAACATGCAACAATCATAGTCACAATTCCTACAACAATAGTTGTTTTTTTTCGTGAATGACTTTTAAAAATGGCCTGTGCAGCTAATCCTGCTCTATATAAATTAGTAATAGCTGTAGTCCAACCCGCAACAATTACAATTACAAATCCCGACCAACCCAATGCATAATACGCAACATCTCCTGGATCAAGCGCTACAATAGGTTTCCCGATTATAACAGCAGCACCGGCACCCATAATTCCAGCAGAAATCCATGCTACATAATGTCCAAACATCATCCCCGTACTAGTTGTTAATCCGTAAGATTTCTTTTTCGCAAAACGCAATAAAGCCATATCTATCAAACCAAAATGCGTAATGGTATTCGCAGCCCAGGCAAAACCAATAACTTCTACTAGCCCTATTCCTGGCTCACCATCACTATTAATCCCTGTCCAAATAGAATGATTTCCTAACGTTACAAAATCACTCCAACTGCTAGGCATCGTTTCGCCCAATTCTACAATAGATAATGCTGGTAGAAGCACAAAGGCACCACTAATAAACATAACAAATAACCACGGCGCACAAATTCCAGAAAATTCGGAAACAGCTTTAAAACCATATATGGCAATAGAAACGACTACCAAACCCACACATAATACGATGAATACAAACCAAAGGTTAGTTGGGTACCAATCCAGTTGCGCAGGAATATTAAAAGCAAAACGAACAGCTGTAGCCGAAACGGTAATCATAGCTGCAGATATTACAGTAAAAATGATTACGTTAGCCCAATTATAGAGCTTCGTCATTGAATCTCCAGCAATTTTATTTAAATACGTATATAAACTCAATCTGGTGTCGACTGCAATTGGAGAAGTAATAAAGGTCCAACTTAAAACAGCAAGAATATTTCCTATTAATAACCCTAAAAGGATGTCTTTTGTTTTTGCACCCAAAGCGACAAAGGTTGCTCCTATTACAAATTCGGTAGCAGCAACATGTTCGGCAGCATATAAGCCTGCAAAATGAGTCCAATCATGCAGTTTATGTTTAGACACTGGTAATTGCTCTTCGTCTAGGTTTTCGAACTCTTGAAAATTATTGGTTGTTTTCATATTCAGATAGTTTTGTTGTTTGTTGTAAATAGTATTAAAAAAACTCAAAAAAAATAAATTTTAATCTGTAATATTCTACAAACGTCATTTTTACGCTTTTAACGAGATTTCAAAGTTATTCAAAAAAATCAAATATCAAAATAAATCTGTAAAATATTCTATATTAACTCATTTACATACAAATATATGCTAAATTACCTTTCGAAGTATTCCTAAAACACTAGATAATTGTTAAAAAATAAAATGTATTTATTACGTTTAATTTTACAAACTTGAAGATTAATTTATTAAATTAGCCTTTTAAACTAGCTTATGGAATCACAAAAAATAAGAAATGTATCTGTAGATTGCGTTGTTTTTGGATATAATACAATCGAAAAAACACTCAATGTTTTACTTATAAAGCGTTATTTGGAATTAGGAATAGATCCAAAAATAATTGTAGACGACTATGTTTTAACAGGTTACCACGTTAACAATAATGAAACATTAGACGACACTGCAACTAGGGCATTAAAAGAATTGACCGGATTAACGGGTTTATACAAGAAACAATTTAGGGCTTTTGGAGATCCTAACCGATTATTAAACGAGAAAGATCTGATTTGGATTAAAAATGAAGACTTTAATACCAGAACAGTAACAATCGCCTATTATTTTTTAATAAAAACTGAAGCTGTTAATCTCTTAGAAAACAAATACAATGCAAAATGGTTTCCTATTAGTGCATTACCAGAAGTTGGTTTCGATCACAAAAGCATCATTTTAGAAGCTTATGAGGATTTAAAAATAAAATGTCTTTCTGAACCTATAATCTTTGAATTATTACCTCATAAATTTACTATAAATGAAGTTCAGGATTTATACGAATCTATTTTAGGAATTGAAATTGACAATCGTAATTTTAGACGGAAATTAATAAACAAAAAGTACATCATTCCTTTAGACGAAAAACAAGTAGGAGTTTCAAAAAAACCTGCACAACTTTATATGTTTAGCAAAGATGTATATGAAAAGATGTTCGAGAAAAATTATTTGATTAGCATGTAAGCACGGACCCTCTTTTAACTCAACGAACCTTACACCACATTCAAGTAATTTAGAAAAACAAGATATATAAAACGAAAAAAGCTTTGCAGTTACTGCAAAGCTTTTTTTTCGTCGGGGTGGCAGGATTCGAACCTGCGGCCTCCACGTCCCAAACGTGGCGCGATAACCGGGCTACGCTACACCCCGAGGTGTATGTTTATCTTTAAATTCCCGATATTAATATTTAAAGACTTTAATTAGCGGAGAGACAGGGACTCGAACCCTGGCGACACTTACGCGTCGACAGATTAGCAATCTGCTCCATTACCACTCTGGCACCTCTCCTAAAAACTATGAACGTTGCAATAATTTTGCGAGTGCAAAAATAGGACTTGTTATTAAATATTACAACCTTTTTTGAACTTTTTTTATAAAAATTATTCAGGGTATTCTATTCGCAAGTGGTAAATGTTTGCTAACTTGAGTTTTAGCACTTTTTTTATGGACTGAATATCTTTAAACGTAATATTAGAATTTAAAAATTGTCCCTCGTCCATCTGCTTATCTATAATACTTTCTACAAAAGCATCTATTTTTGTAGACGTTGGTTCTTTTAAACTTTTCGATGCAGCTTCCACACTATCACACATCATTAAAATAGCAGTTTCTTTACTAAAGGGCTTCGGACCTAAATATCTAAAATCATCAATATTTACATCATCTGGATGCGATTTCTTTTCCATCATATAAAAATAATACACCACACTAGTTCCATGATGCGTTCTTATAAAATCGATAACACGGTCTGGTAATTTGTTCTTTTTCCCTATTTCAATCCCATTTAAAACATGATCTACAATAATTTTAGCACTTTCCTTAGGCGCTAATTCATCATGCGGATTTATGCCTGTAGATTGGTTTTCGGTGAAATATGTCGGGTTTTTCATTTTACCAATATCATGATATAATGCCCCTACACGCATTAGCATACTGTTAGCTCCAATTTCATTTGCACAAGCTTCAGCTAAATTGGCTACGTTTAACGAATGATGAAATGTTCCGGGTGCCTTTTCAGCTAATTCCTTTAACAACTTCGTATTTGTATCTGTAAGCTCCAACAGAGAAACATCAGACACCAATCCAAACATTTTTTCATAGGCATAAATTAAAGGCTGAACAAACAACGTTGCCAATCCACATAAAATAAACATTAAAAACGTTTCCCATTTTAAATTATCTATACTTCCTTCATGGATTACGAAAAACGCAAAATAAGCAATGATGTAAACAACAGTAATTTGACCTACCGAAATAAATAAATTAGCTCGCTTGTATAATTCTGAAACCGTTAAAATAGTAACAATTCCTGCTATAATCTGAAGGAACATATACTCGTAACTATTCGGAACAATAGATCCCAATAACAACATCGTAACCACATGTGTAAAGAGTCCTAATCTGGCATCGAAAAATGCTTTTAAAACCAACGGAAGGATACAAATAGGTACCACGTAAATGTAATGCGCATTATAATTTACAACCAACGAGGTTATAAAAACCATAAACAATACATTAAAGAAAATAAACGTTACTTTATTATTATTCTCGAAAACATCGCGTCTGTATTTTCTTAAAAACAGTAACAACATAAGCAACGCAAGGGACACTAACACTGTATAAGCAAAAACAATCCAGTTGTAATTTGAAGCGTTCCAAACCTGCGATTCGTATTCAGACTCTAACGATTTTAAGACTTGAAATTTATCACCTTCAACCACTTCTCCTTTAGAAATAAGAAGTGTTTCCTTTTCTACACTACCTCTTGTATAAGATATTTTATTTAATTCTTCCTCTAAAGCACGTTCTGTAAATTCCTTATTGTAAGTTAAGTTTGGCTGAATAACATCGTAGAAAACGGACAAAAATAATTTCTCATAATTGCTTAGCTTATGATCGCCTAAAGTTTTAATCAATAGTGGCTTTATATTTTCTTGCTTGACGAGGTTTGAATATTCAGCATTTACCTTTTCAACACGGTTTTCTAATAAAACAACCGTACTTTTTGCATTGAAACTGTAATCTTCATGAAGCACTCCATAATGATAAAAATAATTAAGAATCTTTGTGCCTTCATCAAACAACGCTTTTGAATCTCGACCAGGAATAGTGTCGGGAACAGTTTTCTTAAAGGTGATTTCAAAATCTTTAAAAACCTGTTCTTTTATACCGCTATCAATATCAAAATAACGAATTGCATCAGAAGTCACGACTTGCTTTTCAGTCGAAATTTCTTCATTACTTTTTTTAATCGCAAAATTAAAAGGCGCATATAAATTTTCAGATTGCCAAGGTTTTCCTTTTTCAAAATCGTATTTAAATCGCCCGCTTTTAGGAAACAAATACACAATTAAAAATGTGGTGCATATAAAAAGCAATACTTTATATAACAAGGTATGGTTCCTGTATAGGGTATTTACAAAGTCTTTCATAAATGGAATTAAGTAAATCAAATGTAATAAAAATTAAAGCGTTTTAACAGGTTTATAAGTGAGGAATCCTTCTTAAATCCTATTAATTTCATTAATTTCGCAACAATAAATCGTAAATGTGTTGTTATGAGTAAAGAAGTCGTTATTGTTTCTGCTGCGAGAACTCCAATCGGAAGTTTTCTAGGTTCACTTTCTACAATTCCTGCCCCTAAATTAGGTGCTGTAGCCATTAAAGGTGCGCTCGATAAAATAAATCTTGATGCTAATTTAGTCGACGAAGTTTTTATGGGACATGTGGTTCAAGCTGGTACCGGACAAGCGCCTGCAAAACAAGCGGCCATTTACGCAGGAATTCCGAATACGGTTCCTTGTACAACAGTAAATAAAGTATGTGCTTCTGGCATGAAAGCGATTATGATGGCGGCTCAATCTATTGCTTTAGGCGATGCCGAAATTGTTGTTGCTGGTGGTATGGAAAACATGAGTATGATTCCACATTATATGCACGCAAGAACAGGTACAAAATTTGGACCTGCAACTCTAATGGACGGTCTGCAAAAAGACGGTTTAATGGATGCCTATAATGACAATGCAATGGGTGTTTGTGCTGATGCTTGTGCGACAGAGTATAAGTTTTCTCGCGAAGATCAAGATGCATATGCAATGCAATCTTATTCACGGTCTGCTGCTGCTTGGGAGGCTGGAAAATTCGATAATGAAGTGGTTCCTGTAGAAGTACCTCAGCGTCGTGGCGAACCTGTTATCTTTAGTCAAGATGAAGAATTCAAGAATGTGAAGTTAGATAAAATCCCATCGCTTCGTCCTGCGTTTAGCAAAGACGGAACGGTAACAGCTGCTAATGCATCGACTATAAACGATGGTGCTGGAGCTGTAATTTTAATGAGCAGAGACAAAGCAGAATCCTTAGGTTTGAAACCTTTAGCAATTATAAAAAGTTATGCTGATGCTTCATTAGCACCAGAACGGTTTACTACGGCTCCTGCAAAAGCATTACCAAAAGCCTTAGACAAAGCGGGCATAAAACTTGAAGATGTAGATTTCTTCGAATTTAATGAAGCATTTTCTGTAGTCGGCTTAGCCAACATGAAAATTTTAGGTTTAACAGATGCCAATGTAAACGTTAACGGAGGTGCTGTTTCTTTGGGTCATCCATTAGGATGTTCTGGAGTTCGTATTATTATTACACTTTTAAATGTTCTAGAACAAAACAACGCTAAACTTGGTGCTGCTGCGATTTGCAATGGTGGTGGCGGAGCTTCGGCAATGGTGTTGGAACGCCTTTAATTGAAAATATCTTTTTTAAAAACTCATTAAATTCTATATTTAGAGCAAAATTCAATAGTTAATTAATGCAATACGGCGTTTGTAATTTAAGCATTGTCCCTTTAAGAATTGAACCAGCTGATGCTTCTGAACTTATTTCACAAGTACTCTATGGCGAACATTTTAAGGTGTTAGAACAACGAAAAAACTGGAGTAAAATCCGATTGGCTTTCGATACTTATGAAGGTTGGATAGACAACAAACAATATGTTGAAATTTCAGAAGAAATTTATATCGGATTGGATTCTGAACAGCCTAAACTCGCTACCGATTTAGTCGAATTTGTTAACGATGCAAACGACCAACTCTACCCTATTCCATTAGGTTCTACTTTAAATAGCTTACACATTTTAAAGCACACGCACGACGGAGATGTATCTAATAAAATTCAACCAAAAACCAATCTTATAAATACCGCATTTATGTATTTAAATGCGCCTTATTTATGGGGTGGAAAAACACCTTTTGGGATTGATTGTTCGGGGTTTACACAAATGGTTTATAAACTAAATGGATATAAAATTCTAAGAGATGCTTCGCAACAAGCCACACAAGGCGAACCTCTAAGTTTTATTGAAGAAAGTGAAGCTGGTGATTTGGCTTTTTTTGATAATAATGACGGACAAATTGTTCATGTAGGAATTATTATGAATGACAATTATATTATACACGCCCACGGAAAAATAAGAATAGACAGATTAGACCATTCCGGAATTTATAATGCAGATAGAAATATGCATACCCATAAATTACGTGTCATTAAAAAAATTATTTAGAAATGTAGGCAAATTAACCGCTCAGGGATCGTTAATTCAGTAACTATACATCTGCTAATTAGTAAAAAAAACATAAAAGCTAGTCATTTAAATGACTAGCTTTTATGTTTTAGAATGATAAGAACTCTCTAGGTAAGGCATTAAAACCAACTTCATTAACGGCTTCTTCTACAAACCGGACTTCAATCATTTTGGATACACTAACCTTAAATTGTTTAGGAAAAATAATATCCATAAACTCAATAGATTCTACCCCATCAATCGCCATAACCGCTTGCTTAACTTTAATTACATCCTTATGCTCCGAAGCATTTGTTGTAAAAGTTCGCGGATGATCCTCAGGTATTACATTATCTAATAAGATTTCCATGAATTGTTTTTGATTATTAAAATATTAATACGCTCGCAAATTAACATTAAAAATTAAAACACAAGCAGATAATCGTTAGATTTTATTTTTTCGAGCATTAAATTATTCTTAAAAAAAGAATCAAGAAATTATATTAAAAGAAATCGGAACCTTATTTTAATCTATGATTTTATCATTTTCACCACAACTTAACATTACTTTATCATAAAGTGAATTCTTAATTACTCTCCTTAAACTTAACCAATATCCATCCTTATTTGGTTATCCATTTCAAGAAACAGAACATAAGCTTTTGGAGTTATTCCATACAATTCTATAAGTAGTTTTAAATATAATGACACTTTATATTTAAATGAAATGAAAAGTTTTTATATCCGTTAAATTACCACACAAGCAGTACACGCACTTGCTTTGTGTCTCAATACAATGAAAACGTCATGCTTAACTCATTTCAGCATGACGTTTAATTATAAGTACTTAAACAAGTTTAGTATATCGAATATTTCATGACTTTTTATCGTCTCTTTTATAGTTAATTAATATTAGCTGTTCTTAATCGCAAGGCATTTGCAATAACAGAAACCGAACTAAAACTCATTGCCAAAGCTGCAATCATAGGTGATAATAATATACCGAAAAACGGATACAATACACCTGCTGCAATCGGCACTCCAACAGAATTATAGACTAAGGCAAAAAACAAATTCTGTTTAATATTTTTCATCACTTTTTCACTCAACTTTCGCGCTTTTACAATTCCATGTAAATCACCTTTTACTAAAGTAATAGACGCACTTTCTATCGCTACATCTGTTCCTGTTCCCATGGCAATTCCTACATCACTTTTTGCTAACGCAGGTGCGTCGTTCACACCATCTCCAGCCATAGCCACTTTTTTACCTTCATTTTGATAGCGCTCTACTTCACTTAATTTATCTTGTGGTAACATTCCGCCTTTAAAATGTTTCAGACCTAATTCTTCTGCAACAGCTGCGGCTGTTTCGTGATTGTCTCCAGAAAGCATTACTACATCTATGCCTGAATCCTGTAATTCTTTTATAGCTTGTTTACTCGTCGGTTTTATTTTATCTGCAATAACTACAAAACCAACTGCAGTTTTATTAACCGACAAAAACGATACTGTTTTTCCTTTCTTTTGCTCACTCAAAGCTGCGTGTTCTAGGTCTGCTGAAACGGATACGTTTGCGTCTTCCATCATCTTAGCATTTCCTAAAGCAAGCTGTTTTCCATCGACAACACCTGTTACACCTTTTCCGGAAACGGAGTTGAAATCTTTAATTTTCAGAAAACTGATATTCTGTTCTTTTGCATATTTTACGGTGGCTTCTGCTAACGGATGTTCACTCAGCATATTTATAGAAGCTATATATTGGAGTATTGTATTTTCGTCGAAGTTGCTTGACACAGATTCGACCTTTTCAACTGAAGGTTTCCCTTCTGTAATGGTTCCTGTTTTATCAATAATTAGCACTTCTATTTTATCCATTTTCTCTAAGGCTTCTGCATTTTTAATCAGCACGCCATTTTGGGCACCTTTACCTACACCAACCATAACAGACATTGGCGTTGCTAACCCCAAAGCACACGGACACGCAATAATTAACACTGCAATAGCATTTATAAACGCAAATGCATATTTTGGATCTGGACCAAATATCACCCATAAAATGAATGTTAGGATAGAAACACCCACAACAACGGGCACAAAATAACCTGAAATTTTATCGGCCAATTTTTGAATCGGTGCTTGGCTTCGGCTTGCGGTATTTACCATTTCGATAATTTGAGACAGCAAGGTATCTTCTCCTACTTTTTCGGCAGTCATAATAAAAGACTGTTTCCCATTAATAGTTCCTGCTCTCACCGTATCGCCCTCCGTTTTCCTAACAGGAATAGGCTCTCCCGTAATCATAGATTCATCTACACTACTTTCACCTTCATAAACAGAACCATCTACAGGTATTTTATCTCCTGGTTTAACACGTAACAAATCTCCTAAAACAATATCATCTATAGCAATAATATCTTCCTTACCATCTTTAACACGAATGGCTTCATTGGGTGCTAATTTCAAGAGTGCTTTAACGGCATCGTTCGTTTTATTATGAGCTCTAGCTTCTAAAACTTGCCCCATTAACACCAAAGTTAAAATGACAGTTGCAGCTTCAAAATACACATGTACAGTACCAGAATCCGTTTTAAATTGATCTGGAATAACATCAGGAAACAACAAACCAAACACACTGAATAACCAAGCAATTCCTGCACCTATTCCTATTAAGGTGAACATATTTAAGTTCCAAGTTTTTATACTTTTATAAGCACGTTCAAAGAACATCCAAGTCGCATAAAACACAACAGGAATAGAAAATGCAAACTGCACCCAATTCCAATATTTTAAAGGCATAATGTTATATAAAGGATTGCCTTCAATCATTTCGGACATGGCGATTATAAAAATAGGAATGGTAAATCCTGCTGCTATTTTTAGTTTTCTTATTAGCTTTTTATAGGCTTGCTCTTCTGGAGAAGCTTCAGGTTTTAAAGGCACTAAATCCATCCCACAAATAGGACAATCTCCAGGCGCATCTTTAATAATTTCTGGATGCATCGGACAAGTATATTCCGTTTTTGTTGCTTTTAAACTTTGCTCTTTCACTAAATCCATCCCACAAACTGGACAATCGCCATGTGCATTATACGTCTTTTCGCCTTCGCAATGCATCGGACAATAATATGTTCCCGCGCCTGTATCTTTTGCTTTTTTTATAGGCAACTCGTGTTCTTTGACGACTAACGGATGAATAGTATAGGTATCGCCATCTGCTTTTAATGCTTTCTGAAAGGTTTCTAATGGAATATCATGCTTCATTTCAATAGTCGCTTCAGACTTTTCTAAATCTACCGCTGCTTTTGAAACGCCTTCAACCGCGCTAAGAATCTTTTCCACATGACCACGACAACCGTTACACGTCATGCCATCAATATGAAACGTATGAGACATCAAACCAGTTGATTCTTTCTTTGAACAACATCCAGAAGCAACTGTTCTGCTTTCAATATTTTCGTTATCAGAATCTAAACTCCTCCCCTTTGGGGAGGCTGGGCGGGGATTTATACTATATCTCCCACCATCTGCTTTTAATGCTTGCTGAAATATTTCTATTGGAATATGATGTTCCATGTCTATTGTAGCTTCCGATTTCTCTAAATCTACCGATACTTTTAAAACGCCTTCAACCTGACTTAAAATAGTTTCTACGTGACCACGACAACCGTTACACGTCATGCCATCAATATGAAACGTATGAGACATCAAACCAGTTGATTCTTTCTTTGAACAACATCCAGAAGCAACTGTTCTGCTTTCAATATTTTCGTTATCAGAATCTAAACTCCTCCCCTTTGGGGAGGCTGGGCGGGGATTTATACTATATCTCCCACCATCTGCTTTTAATGCTTGTTGAAATATTTCTATCGGAATATGATATTCCATATCTATTGTAGCTTCCGATTTCTCTAAATCTACCGATGCTTTAGAAACGCCTTCAACCTGACTTAACACAGTTTCTACGTGACCACGACAACCATTACAAGTCATTCCATCAATATGAAACGTATGAGACATCAATCCAGTTGATTCTTTCTTTGAACAACATTCAGAAGCATCTGTTCTGCTTTCAAAATTTTCGTTATCGGAATCTAAACTCATCCCCTTTGGTGAAGTTGGCCGGGGATTTATACTATATCTCCCACCATCTGCTTTTAATGCTTGCTGAAATATTTCTATTGGAATATGATGTTCCATGTCTATTGTAGCTTCCGATTTCTCTAAATCTACCGATACTTTTAAAACGCCTTCAACCTGACTTAAAATAGTTTCTACGTGACCACGACAACCGTTACACGTCATGCCATGAATATGATACGTATAAGACAATTTTTGAGGCTCAGCTTTAGAAGAACAACAACCAGAAACTTTACTTACATTTTTTTCTATGTCAGAATCTAAACTCCTCCCCTTTGGGGAGGCTGAGCGGGGATTTATACCATATCTCCCACCATCTGCTTTTAATGCTTGTTGAAATATTTCTATTGGAATATGATATTCCATGTCTATTGTAGCTTCCGATTTCTCTAAATCTACAGCTGCTTTTAAAACGCCTTCAACCTGACTTAAAATAGTTTCTACATGACCACGACAGCCATTACAAGTCATTCCAGATATTATATATTTGTGTTTCATAATCGTTTATTTACCTTACAAAATTACTGTTAAAAGACGAATTTGATTTACACAATTCGGGGATATCCTTATACTATTTTGTCTAGAGTTTTTCTATCCCATTGTTGCAATGCTTTAAATGCACTCATAGACAACCCTGTATTATTTTTAAACTGACTCGCTAAATGGCTGCTACTAGTATATCCTAAAACATGAGCGATTTCTGTAAACTGCAATTGCCCCAATTGTATGAGTTCCTTCACCTTTTCAATTTTCAATTGAATGAAATATTTTTCGATGGTGATCCCCATAGTTTTACTAAACAATTTACTAATAACCGAATAATCTTTTGGGATGCGCGTGGTTAACACTTCAGAAATAGTCATGGTGACTTCAAGCGGAGTGTCTAACGCTTCTATAAGTGTCGTTTTAACATGCTCGATAATAATATCATCTTCACTTTTAATTAATTCAAAACCTTTTTCATGAAGATTCTTTTTTAATTTAGCATAGGTTTCTGTATCAATCTCTTCAATAACAACATCACCTAAAGTCAATCCATACAAAGGAATATCCATAGCAGCAAGCAGTTCTGTCACGGACTGTTTACAGCGTTCGCAAACCATGTTTTTTATAAAAATATGTTGTTCCATAAAACGGTTCGTTTGTATAAATTATCTTTGTATTTTGTATTAATTTAAGGTGCTTTGTACAAGACCACAATGCAACATTTTATCTCCGTAATACGGATTATTAATCTGCTTTTCTATAGCAAACCAATTTGCACCTCCGCTTAACGCCATTGGGCAATTTTGCTCATAGATTTCACCCGACGATAAACTAGCTACTAAAATCGGTTTTAATAGCGTTGTTAAATCAGAAAACTGCTCACGCTGTTTCGCTATATCCGGTTCTGAAGCTATGACTACAGCCAATGCTTTAATCTCCGAATTTTCGGTAGTGTTTGCTATCATTTCTGCACCTTTTTTTGCTTCTATGGCATCTGTTTTTACTAGTGCATTTTTTAAATATAAATAGTGTTGAAACGTGGCCGCTACAGTTGCATCTTTAAACTCTGGATTCGCTTGTTGTATTTCGACTACTGTTATATCGTCCTGTTCTATTATCGTTTCCGTTTCTTTAGCGTCTCCTTTACAAGATACTACAGAAATTAAAACAATTCCTAACACCGTTAAACTGATAATTTGTTTTGCATTTTTCATAATTATATTTTTTCTTATTTACTTAAATATTTAATGACATTTAGTTGAGAATAACACTTTTTAATAGCTTCAGTCTAATTAATCTCAAAATTCTAATTACAAGTCCCGAATTTACAAAACATGATTAAAACCGGTAACTCTAATTTCTTAATTTCTCTTTAAAATAGTTTCCGAATCTTTAGCCTGTTCTAAATTTTTAGATAATATTTCACAATTACACCATCCTATTTCACTCTAGCTCAAACCTTTATCCGAAACCATTTTTAAAGTATTTTTCTTTTCAATATAACAGATTTTAAGCTCCTGTTTTTTAAGATTATATTACTTGATTATCGACTTATAACTTTTATTAAATATTGAAAAAGGAACCACATAAGGCCATTTTGTTTTACTGTTTTATGGTCGGCACTACATCCTGTTTTTGTAATTAATTATTTTAATTAACAGCATTTTAGACTTCCTAAGTTAAATTTAAGGCTTAAAAAAACAACAAATCAATTTATTAAATCTCATTTTAAATATTAGTAATAATTTTACATATTTTAAATGACTCAAACCAAATAATGAATCTTTACAACAAATCCTTCTAACAACTTATGACCATCATATTCATCCTTATACTAGCCATTCCCGCTTTTTTTATATCACGATGGGTTTTAAAAAGGCTAGATATTGGCACGAATAAAAACCGGAACTATATTGCGGTATTCCCTGCATTAATTATAAGTCCGTTTTTGTATATAAGTATTATGTTGTTGTGGTTTGCTTCATCTACTTATTATCCTACGCATCAATTCAGCAAATTTCACTGGGAAACGAATATAGAGGAGCGTTATACAATGTCTAAAGACATCATTGAAAGCAACATGCTTATTGGAAAGACTAAAGAAGAAATATCCGGTTTACTCGGCACAGGCTTTTATGTGTATAACGACAATCACATCGGATATAATTTGGGCTTTACACCTGGACTTTTTAATATAGACCCAGATGTATTAGATATTTATTTTGAAAATGGAAAAGTGGTAAAAGTAGAACAACACGAAAGTTAACTTCAATATAAAAGAACGATTAGATTGTGAGAAATTTGCGTATTCTACAATATGTCACTCCAAAATGAGCTTATTTTAATATATACTCATCACCCGTTGTTCCTTATTAACTAGACACTAAAAAAAGCCATAAAATTGCATACATTATGTAAAAAACGTTTCTTTGTATTCTACCCTCCCGTACATGAAACGCAACACCTCCCTAATAAAACAAGTCTTTTTAACGCTTTTTCTCATTATAACTTCTTTTGGCTTCTCACAACAATTAGATAGTTTAAAGTTGAAGTATGAAAACACCAAAACTTCAGAGAATAAAGTTGGTGCATTGTTAGAAATAGGTGACTACTACACCAGTCAAAATTTAGATTCAGCCCTACTTTACAACAAAAAAGCTCTAAAAGTTGCAACAGATGCAAATATTGACACGCTAATTGCATCAAGCGCTTCCAGTATCGCAACAGATTATTTAATGAAAGGTAGACTAGATCTCTCCATGGATTATTTTCTTAAAGCTCTAAAAATATATGAAAATACAAATCATGATACTAAAGCTATAAAAATACGACATAACATTGGGATAATATTTATGCATCAAAAAAAACATGATGAAGCTTTATTAAATTTCAACAAAACACTCGATGCTTTAGAAAGAGAAAGCTTACCGCTATCATCAGAAAATGAAGCCAATAAAGGCAAAATTTTAAATAATATTGGAATTATTTACGATGTTGAGGGAGATCTAAATAAAGCTTTAGAATTTTATAGCAGAGGGTTAACACATAGTAAAGCTGCCGAAGATTTAAAAACACTTTCCTCTTTGTATTCTAATATGGGTTTGGTGTATTTAAAAATGGATAAATTCGATTTATCTGAAAGCTATTTAAATGAAGCTTTAGAAATTCGAATTGCAGAAAACGATGCATTCGGACAATGTAAATCGTATCAACATTTAGGGAAATTATATAAAGAACGGGGTCAATTAAAATTAGCCGAAGAGACTTTACTACTCGGTTTGTCTAAATGTGAAGAAGCTAATGTTAGCGAACCTCAAGCTCAAGTTATTGAAATACTTAGCCAAACCTATGCACTTTCTGGAGATTACCAAAAGGCTTACGAGCAACACCTCGCGTTTACATCTATAAACGATAGTTTATCGAATAGCGAAACGCAACGTAAAATTACAGAAGCCGAAATGCAGTTTAAGTTCGATAAGGAAACTCAAGCAAAAGAAGCTAAACAACAGAAAAAACAATACGTCACAATTTTTATAGGTATTGTTTTAATCTTAGGTATTTTAATTATTATCACGTTATACTCGCTTCTTAAGACGAAATCGAAAAATCAACAACTTGCCAAAGATAAAGTCGATTTAGAAAACATAGAATTATCGCTTAGAAAGCAATCTTTAGAAAACGAATTGGAAACAAGGAGTAAAGATTTAACGACTAATGTAATGTACCTTATTAAAAAGAATGAACTGATTAGTGAAATTTCACTGCGACTTATTACCGTAAAAAAATCTGCAAAGAAGGAAAATCAGAAAGACATTCAAAAGATAATAATAGATTTACAAACGGGAAAAGACGATGCTATTTGGGATGAATTTGAAGTCCGTTTTAATCAAGTTTACAACGATTTCTATGAACGTTTAAACGATCAATTTCCCAATCTTACTATTAACGAAAGAAAGGTTTGCGCCTTCTTAAAACTGAATATGACCTCTAAAGAAATTTGTACTTTAACACGTCAATCTACAAACAGTTTAAATGTGGCAAGAACACGTTTAAGAAAGAAACTTGGACTTAATAATACAGACACAAATCTCACTTCCTTTTTAGAAAATATCTAGTCTTTTTACATATACAAGACTCTAACCCTTCTGTTTTAAGAGCAGAACCTTACTTTTTTTATAATTAAATTTTCACAACAAAACACTACAAAACAGAGTTTTGCGATTCCTTGTATTACAAATGTAAGCACCTTACATAGGCTTGTACTTTCATTGTAACTCTCAAAACTTCTTAACTACACATCTTTGTCCTTTATTAGCACTTATAACTTTTATAATTCTAATTAAAATGCGAAAAAATGATGTAAAAAAAGACACTACAAAAACGAAGCTAGAAGATAAAAGATTAGAATCTTTTATTAAAGATCGTGAAGATCAAAATTCTGCACTAAAGAAGATTTTAGAAAAACTTAAAAAGAATAATCAATAATCAATTAAACATATGACAGACAAGTACACAACGAATTTTAGAGTATGCATTTTTGCAGTACTACTATTTTTCACCGCTCTTACTTATGGGCAAAGCAATGCAACCTTTAACGAAAGAGGCGAGAGACAAGGTGTGGTTCGTATTAAGGTCACCAAAACAGTTGGGAACACCCTTAAGGCTAATTCACTTAAAACTAAACGAGGTGTTATAACTACTGGAGTTTCATCTATAGATGCTGTTTCTAGCCAATTTCAGGCCACAAATATTACACGTCTTTTTCCTGAAAATCCTAATCAAAGATTAGAAGCAAAATTACGAAAGCATGGTTTAGATTTATGGTACGAGGTTACCGTAAACGCTAACGAAGATGCTATTAGTATAGCAAAAAAATATCAAGGTCTTGGTGAAGTTACTATTGCAGAAACACAACTGCAAAAAGTAATTTCTAATTACCAAGCCATCGAGGTTTTAGGAAGTATGGCTACTTTTGCAAGCGAGCCTTTTAACGACCCGTATTTACCAGATCAATGGCATTATAATAATACTGGCCAGACAGGATATCCTGATGGGAAAGATGTTAATTTATATGCTGCTTGGAAAGTTACTGCTGGTAGTAGTGACGTTATTGTATCTATTCATGATGAAGGAATTGATGTTGAGCATGAAGATTTAGCAGATAACATGTGGACTAACGATGCCGAATTAAATGGAGAGCCAGGCGTAGATGACGACGGAAATGGATATGTAGATGACATTTACGGATGGAATTATGCGACAGGTACTGGTGAAATCGATCCAGAGACCCATGGTACACACGTTGCAGGAACTGTTGCAGCCGTTAATAATAATGGTATTGGTGTTTCCGGAGTTGCTGGTGGAACTGGTAATAATGATGGAGCTAAATTAATGTCTTTAAAAGTTATTGGTGGAAGCGAAAACGCTGCGAACTCTTATGTTTACGCAGCAGATAATGGTGCGGTAATTTCTCAAAACAGTTGGGGATACAATTCTACAGGGAATTCAGAAGAATCTGTTCGCGATGCAATAAACTATTTTATTGCAGAAGCTGGAGACTATGTTGGAAGCCCAATGAAAGGTGGTATTGTGATATTTGCTTCTGGAAATTCTAATTCTGATGGTGAATGGTATCCTGGATATTACCCTGAAGTATTAACGGTAAGTTCTATCGGACCTGAAGGAATTAAAGCCACTTACTCAAATTACGGTACATGGGTAGATATTTCTGCACCAGGTGGAGATTCTGGAGTATACGGAACCAATAATGGTGTATTGAGTACTTTACCAAATGATAAAATCGGATATTTAAACGGTACATCTATGGCCTGTCCTCATGTCTCTGGTATTAGTGCATTAGCTTTAGCTAACAGTCCTGTTCAAATTACGCCTGAAATTTTATTAAATAAATTACTAACAGGTACAACTAATATAGATGAATTAAACCCAGACTATATAGGCAAACTTGGTGAGCTTTCTGATGCTTACTTAGCGATTCAAAACGATGAAGGTATAGCTCCTTTAGCTATTTCAGACTTAACTGTCGATGGAATGGCTCAAGAATTTGCTAATTTATCTTGGTCTGTACCTACTGATAAAGACGATACTACTCCTGTATCTTACGCAGTATATTACAGCCAGAATGAAATCACTACTGAAAATTTTAATACTGCAGATAAAATTGAAATAAAAAACACAGCGAATGCTGGTGATACATTTACCTTTAATGTAGAAGATCTTTATGGATTAACAACGTATTACTTCGCGGTTACCGCTTTAGACCGATGGGGAAATATATCTTCGCTTTCTAATATTACTATAGGAACTACAAATGCGGGTCCAGCAATTAATGTAGATGAAGCTAGTAAAGACATTAACATTAATGTTGATGCTATTACCTCGGTAACAGAAACTCACGACCTTAACATTCTTAATGAAGCAGATGGTATTTTAAGATGGGAATTTGTAGCGAGACACAAAGCTACATCTTTATCTTACAACAGAGCGGTGACTACAAATTACCCAACAAGTAATACAAAAACAACTGCAAGTGCTAAAATTATCATGCAAGACTTGCCAGGAACAGGATCTATAGCAAATGCAATTGCATCTCCTATGAGCTTTGAATCTAATACGTTAGAATACTATTGGTATATGTCTAATATTATTGGTGATGAAGATGTGTCAGTTCCGAATTCTTCTGCCACCAAATTTACGGTTAATACAGAAGAAGGTTTCAACTTAACCAATGTAAAAGGATATTTAAAACACGACCCTGCTTTAGGAGAGGTTATTGTTGAAATTTACAAAAACCAATTAACCAAAGAAAACCTAATGTATACTCAAAATTATAGCTCTTGGGGTACAACAGAACACTTTGCTTATATTGCTTTAGACGAACAATTATTTTTCGAAAATGGAGAGTCATTTTTTGTAGTATTTCACGTCCCTGCTGGGAATTTATATCCATTAGGAATAGGACCGAAACTGGATGCCACAGACAATTCAGACCAAAACTGCTTTATGTCTTTCGATATGGGATCTTCTTGGGCATCTCTACCTGAATTACTTGAATCTGAAGATTACGTTTGGGGTATATCTGCTTCTACTTATAACGAGTATTTAGGAGTCTATTTAACTTTAGATCCAGTGTCTGGAGAAATTGCAGGAAACGATCAAACACTAACTACATTAACAGCTAATGCAGAAACCTTAATAAATGGGACGTATAACGCCAATGTGATTTTAGAATCTAACGATGGTACTAATCCAGAGTTAAGGTTACCTGTCACGTTAACGGTAGAAAATCAGCAACCTATTTTAAGTGCAATTTCAGAATTAAATTTCGGAAATGTATTTCAAGGAAAATCTAAAGAACTTACCTTTACCGTATCTAACATCGGTTACGGAAACTTTAGCGATATTACTGTTACAAGCTCAAATCCACAATTCGAAATTGTAGGATATGCACCTTGGAAAATTTCTGCTCAAGATGCCGTAGATGTTACAATTTTGTATACACCAGGCGAAACGATAGGAAACGATAATGGTATATTAGCTATTACATCTTCAAGTAATGAAGAAACTGCAGATATTATTTTATTTGGTGTAAATACAGCACCTGCAGAAATTACTATAACTCCAGAAACGCAAACTGTAGATAATATCACTATTGGAGACCAAATTTCTGCGAATATCACAGTTGAAAACACAGGAGCAACTACTTTAAAATATTTTATTCCAGGTTACGATACTAAAGGTATTAGTGATAATTGGGAAGACGGTTATAATGCTTCTGGATACAAGTTCAGATCTAACCAAAAAGGCGATACAGAACCTATTGAATATGCATACCAAGATATTTCTGCAAGTGGTACGCAAATCACTCAATTTTTCAAGGAAAATGACAATAGCTATTTAGAAGTCGATATGGGCTTTAATTTCCCTTACTTTAAAAGAGATTTCAATCAGTTATATGTCGCTAAAAGTGGTTTTACTACCTTCTCAGACGAAGTATCTCCTATTAATTTCCCAAAAATTAACGGAGCACCATATACTCCAAAAGGTTATATTTCTGTTTTAGGAACATATATGGATCTAAGTCTCGGTGGAAACATTTATTATGAAGTACAACCTGATCGTGTTATTGTACAATACGAAAACGTTACCGATGGTTATAATGGTAATTTAAGCGCACAAATGGTATTGCATAGTAATGGAGATATTCGTTTCTATTATAGTAATATCACGTACTCAGAATCTAATACAAAATACTTAAATATACTTATCGAAGATTACGACCAAGTAGAAGGCATTTTATATAACGACTATACAGATACAAAGCCTGTTTATTCAGGAATGGCTATAGGGTACGATTATCCAGGTCCAGATATCATTACATCTATTAGTAATGGAAGTGGAATTTTATTACCTGGTGATAGTGCAGAATTAGAAATTAAAATGGACGGGAGCTTACTTAACGAAGGCTTAGTTAATCGTTACATTAGTTTTATTTCTAACGACCCTAAAAACAGCCAAAAAATTGCATTAATTAAATTAAATGTAACCGACGGTGGAACAACAGATGTATCAATTTCTACTACAGCATTAGATTTTGGAACTGTATTCCAAGGCGCGATAGCATCTAAAAGTTTTTTCTTATCTAACGACGGAACGGCTATAAGTACACTAACATCTTTCGAACAAAGCACGGATAGTTTTGTAATTACGGGTGAAAAAGATGGAGAAATCGCTGCTGGATCGTCTTTAATATTCGATATAGAATTACCTACAGATGTAATTGGTGATTTTGAAGACCTGGTAACTATTACAAATGATGAAGGTACTATGTTTGAAGTGATCTTAAAAGGATCTGTTACAGCCCCACCTGCAATTGTAGTAGACTTAACAGCTATCGAAGAAACACTTAACTTCGGAGAAACAGCGTCTCATAAATTAACTATTGAAAATACTGGAAAAGCAGATTTAGAAATTGTAGCTACGGGAACAGAATGGTTGTCTTTAGGAGACCAAATAGTAGTTAGCGACGATATTCCTAATTTTACATATACTGTAGAAACATATAACACTGGCGAAAATTACGACTGGTTAGATATTAGTGAAATGGGGACACAAATTCCTCTTATTACAGACGATGTTACCGATCCGGAACAATACTACAGAGAAACATTATTAGAAAACCCTATTCGTTTTTATGGCGAAGAATATGATGTTATCTACATTGCTGAAAACGGTGCTATTATGTTAGAAAAACCAGATTCAGTATTGTTTTCAAGTGATGACATTCCTTCTGAATTGTATAACAAAATCATTGCGCCGTATTGGACATTTGGAGGTACTAACTCATATTTATTCCCTGATGATTCTGGTATATTCTTATACACAGACGAAAATAAAACGGTAATATCTTGGGATTATTTAACAAATAATTTCGGAGCAATGGGCGACCCAATATCTGCTCAAGTTATTTTTTACAATAACGGAACTATGAAATTCCAATATAAAGTTATTGGTGGTTTAGACTTAACATCTCAGTTTTCTACAGTTGGGATTCAGAACTCTACAGATACAGACCATTTAGATTATGTTTTAATTTCGAATAAAATAAATTTAAACCATGGTGCAGGATTAGCTTATGTATTAACACCTGCCGAAAAGCAAATTATCGAAGCTGGACAAACATTAACGACATACATCAATATTGATGCAGGTTCAGTTTATGCAGGAACATATGCTAGCGCTTTAAAATTAAGAACTAATGTGCCTAATAAAGAAGCTTTAGAAAAACCCGTAACCTTAACAGTAGTTGGCGAACCTGCAATAGATTCTTCTATAGCGGTTATCGAGTTTGGGGATGTAATGGCTTATAAAATAGACGATGCTCAAAAAACATATTTACGCGAATTTGATGTTTTAAACACTGGAGTTTCAACCTTACAACTTTCAGGTATGGCAATGGAAAGTAATCCAGAAGAATACATGATCGAAATGTTTGTTTATGACAGTTGGTTCGGATTTTATTATTGGTCTAATATCGATTACTTATGGGAATGGCCAAGCTTAGCGCCAAACGGAGTTGCTAAATTTAGAATTACATATGCTCCAGAAACTATTGGAGAAATATCTAATAACGTAATTGTAACAAGTGCTTTAGATCCATTAGTAATTCCTGTAACTGCTAATGTAACAGCACCGCCTGTATTTGCAGTAGATACGGAAGCAGTTTATAGTAGTATTGCGACAACATCAGGTACAGATTCTCAAACAGCTACATTTAATAATACGAATGGTGAAGGAGAATTGACTTTCGAATTAAGTTTAGACTACCTAAGAGCACCTTTAACTACAAGTGCAGTAACAGAAACTATGGGTTCTTATGCAACTCATAAAAATATGGCATTACATACTGTAAAAGGAACAAGCACTGAATCGCTAAGTATTCAAACAAGTAGTGATTTTAACTCTGTTTTAGCCTACGACGAAAAGGAAGCACCAGATACATATATTGGATATGGTGGTACTGCAGATTTTAATGCGGGAACTAAATTTAACGCAGGTCCTAATGGCTTTTCACTTTCTCATGTGCAAACAGCTATTAGAGCAACTGAATTGTTAGAAGGAGACATTCAGTACGAAATTCGTGCAGGAGGTATAAGCATTGCAGATGCAACAATTTTAGGTTCTGGTTCTGTAACTTATGACCTAACAAATGGGCTAGAAGAACAAATTATTACATTCGAGCTTATGGATACTTACGAAATCTATCCTAACGAAAATTTCTACATTATTTTAACCTACCCATTCGAACTAACATACCCACAAGGTGTCGCAACAGGTGTTGAAACTGCTGTAGGTAGATTCACAACTTTTGCTGAAAATGAGTGGTTAGATTTACAAGAAATCTACAACGGTAATGGTTGGATGGTTAGAGCTATGGAAGAAACATATTCTTCTAGTGCTTGGGTCGTTTTACAAGATTTAGATGGTAAAACTGTTGAGGTTGGAGCAACACAAAATGTATCATTAGATTTCTTTGCAGAACTTGCAGAACGTGGAAATCAATATGCAAAATTAGTTATTCAAACTAACGATCCGCTAAATACTCTTGCACAAATACCTGTTACTCTACACGTAAATAAAGCACCAAGTATTAGCGATAAACCAGAGTTAATTATTGCAACAGAAGGAAAAACATCAACTTCTGAATTAACGATAGTAGACGACGAAAACAACGATATAACTGTTGTTTTAAAAGACGCTCCTGTTTGGTTAACTCACTCTTTAGAAAACAATGTACTTACACTAACAATGTCTCCGGATTACGATAGTGAAGGTGTATACAATGTTGAAGCTATATTTACAGACAGTAATGAAGCATCACATTCAGAAATGTTAACTATTGAAGTTATGGACACAAACAGAGCGCCAGAAGCTATAGTTACAGAAGATATATATTTTGAAGATATTGATGCATATTACAACGAAAGTTTCAGTCAATTCTTTATGGATCCTGACGGAGACGCTATGACGTTTGAAGCGACTATAGCAGATCCTTCTTTAGCAGCATTGTATATTTCTGGAGACACTTTTGTGTTTCAAACAATAGCAGAAGGAACTACAACTTTACATTTAGTAGCTACTGATGATTTTGGAAATGTTACTAAAAATGATATAACCATTCATGTAGGACAGACATTAAGTATTAACGATAATAATGTTTTAGGATTACATGTATTCCCGAACCCAGCGTCGGATGTCTTAAACATTACCGCTAGTGTTAAAATCGATACTATCGAATTGTATAACCTTAACGGACAATTAATTCTTAAATCAGATGTAGAGGCTGTAAATACTACAGCAATAGATGTTTCTAAATTAGCAAGCGGCGTTTACTTTGTAAAAGCAACTTCTAACGATAAGAGCTCTAACTTTAAGTTTGTAAAAAATTAATTACTGATTAATAGCAACCCGTTTTTTAAGAAGTCCCTCACTACACTTGTAGTGGGGGATTTTTTTGTTTAAGGTTACTTCTAAGTTTCAAAGACGCAAAGTTTCAAAACTAAACTTTTAATCTAGCAAATTACAGAATGAAAAATGCACTGTGATGTGATGTTGAAGCATTCCAAACCTATTTCAAAATTCCACGTTTTCAACTCCTAAATTATTAATTGTTCATTATTAATTGTCAATTGAAAAGTCCCTGAGTACGTCACCCTGAACGCGTTTCAGGGTCACATTAGAGTAAGAGAAACCTACTATTTGAGAAACTTATTCTGTATCAATTGTAATTTCATTTTTTAGTTTCTAAGACGCAAAGTTTCAAAGCCTCTAAGCTAAACTTCCAGGCCAGCAAATTACAGAATGAAAAACCAACGGTTATGTGATGTTGAAACGAGTTCAACATGACGTTGCGAATTCCATCATATTTTAAGTCCCCAATCGTCACCCTGAACGTGTTTCAGGGTCACATTAGAGTAAAAAATCCTAAAACTAGAAAAAGCTAAATTAAATTCAGTTTAACATTACAAGTTCCCTCAAAACTCTGAAACTCTGAAACTCTGAAACTCTGAAACTCTGAAACTCTGAAACTTAAAAAAAGCATCAAAATCCCACCTTTTAACCACCTAAATTATTAATTTTTCATTGTTAATTATTCATTGAATAACTGTCATTTTTCAACTAAAAAACACCCTCCAAAATAGAGTTTACTTATATCTACTATAAAGATAGGCTATTACAAAATTCACAATTTATCAGATAGATATTACGAATCACATAAAAACAGCCTTTAAAAAGACATTAAACTATTCAGATTTTGATATTTCATATATTTAACTAGTTTGTACCTATCATTTATTTTAATCATAAAAATAACATAATGAAATTATTAGTAATTGGAGCGGGAAACATGGGATTAACCTATGCCGAAGCGATGTCGAAATCGAAACTTCTTAAAAAAAGAAACATTATGATTTTAGACAGCTCCGACGAGAAAATCGAGAGTTTAAATAAAATCTCCCATTTCGACGTATTCAAAGAACCAAAAGACTGCGTCCCTCAAGCAGACTTAATTTTTTTAGCGGTAAAACCGTATCACGCAGACGATTTATTTAGCAAAATGGCTCCTTTAGTCACTAAAGGTCAAATTGTAATCTCTTTAATGGCTGGAGTCACTATTAGCCACATTCAAACCGCTTTAGATTTAGCTAAAGTAGTGCGTACCATGCCAAACTTACCTGCCAAAGTAGGGAAAGGATTAACGTCGTATACAGCATCAGACAGCGTGTCTAGAATTGAACTTTTAACTATTGAAAATTTATTAAACACCACTGGAAAATCGATTAAAGTGAGTAACGAAAACTTCATCGATGCCTCAACAGGAATCTCAGGTAGTGGTCCTGCTTACGTCTTCTACTTTATGCAGAGTATGATGGAAGCGGCTTTACAAATGGGCTTCTCGGAAAGCGTTTCGAAAGTATTGGTGAGCCAAACGTTTACTGGTGCAGTAGACTTGTTTAATCAAGACAACATTTCGCCAAACAAATGGATGGAACTGGTCGCTTCAAAAGGCGGAACAACACGCGCTGCTTTAGATAGTATGGACGACAATAATGTAAGTGAATTAATAAAAGAGGCTGCATTTGCCGCCTTCAATAGAGCTATAGAACTTGGAAAAGAAAAATAAGAAATATAAACAACGTATAGTCATTAAAGTTGGTACCAACGTAATGACAAATAGAGATAACAGAATTGTAAGACCTGTATTAGATCGTTTAGTGAAGCAAATTGCCGAATTATACGAGCGCGATATTATCACTGTACTCGTGTCTTCCGGTTCTGTAATTGCAGGAATGGAAGTTTTAGGACATACAGATATTAAGGATAAAGCGTCTAGAAGGCAAGTGTATTCTGCCATTGGACAACCAAGAATGATGCGTTTATACTATAACATTTTTCATGATTATGGTATGAAATGTGCCCAGGTATTACCGACTAAGAACGATTTCAACCCGGGAGAACATCGCAGAAACATGCAAAATTGTTACGAAAATTTATTAGCAGAAGGTGTTATTCCTATAGCGAACGAAGATGATACCGTATCCTTATCGCACGCCATGTTTTCAGACAACGACGAGTTAGCCTGTTTAATTGCTGAAATGATTGATGCCGATAAACTTATTATCTTAACAGATATTGATGGATTGTATGATGGACATCCAGATGCCGCAGGTTCTTCTTTAGTTGAAGAAGTAGGTATTAACGAAAACGTGAATCATTTTATAAGTGATGGACTTAAAGGTGAAGCTGAAGGCCGAGGTGGTATGTTATCGAAATTAAACTATGCCAAACAATCAGCTAGAAAAAATATACCTACGATTATTGCCAACGGAAAAAGCGAAAATACCATCATCGATATTATCGACGGTAAAGCTGTAGGAACAAAAGTAGAAATTTAAAAAACACAGATGAAGTTATTAAAAACAGACTTAAAAAATAATGTTTTACAATCCATGATTAATTTATTGGATACTAATAGAGCAGAACTTTTAAGCGCGAACAAAAAAGATTTAGAAGCATTTAGTAAAGACGACCAAGCCATGTACGATCGATTAATCGTAGATGACAAAAAGATAGAAGGCATGATAACCGCTGTGACGGAAGTTATGCAACAAGAAGACCCTATTGGTCAAACCATTTCGCATCGCGTTTTAGACGATGGGTTAGAAATTACCAATAAAACGGCACCATTTGGCACGATTATGATTATTTATGAATCGCGTCCAGATGTCACTATAGAAGCCGCTGTGCTAGCCTTTAAAGCCAATAATAAAATATTTTTAAAAGGTGGAAAAGAAGCCATTCACAGCAATAAAGTATTAGTCGAATTTTGGCACAAAGCGTTAATAGAAAATGGCTTAGACACCAGTTACATTCAGCTATTAACTTTAAACAGACAGGAAACTCAGGATTTCCTTAAAAACCCTTCAGAAAAATTAGACTTAGTGGTACCTCGTGGTGGCGAACGTTTAATTCAGTTTGTAAAGGAGCATGCACGTTGCGCAGTTTTGGTTAGCGGACGAGGAAACAATTTCCTTTTGGTTGATAAAACTGCCGATTGGGATAAAACCATAAAGGTGATTTTAAATGCTAAAACTGAAAAAATATCTGCTTGTAATGCTTTAGATAAGATTTTGGTTCATAAAGACATTCCAAATTACGAAGCAAAATTGAAAGATTTAGAAGCTATTCTTAAAGATAAAGGGGTCTCTATCTTGGTAGATTCTGAAACTCAAAAAACTCTTAAAGACGAACCTTTAATTCCGAATGAAGACGTTTGGCACGAAGAGTTTCTTGCTTTAAAATGTTGCATAGGTACTGTGAACAACTTAGATGAAGCTATTGAAAAAATCAATATCTATTCAGGCGGACACTCAGCAACTATTATGACGAGTAGCAAAGAAGAAGCACTTCAATTTATGGAAAACGTAGATTGTGCTGCTGTATATCAAAATGCCTCTACCCGCTTCACCGATGGTGGAAAAATGGGAGTGGGCGCAGAACTTGCGATTAGTACAGATAAATTACACCATAGAGGTCCGTTAGGACTGAAAGAATTGGTTACCAATAAATATTATATTTTTGGAGACGGACATGTCCGAGCATAATCTAAGATATACTATCATATAAAAACGAAGGCTGCCATATTGGTAGCCTTTTTTTAATGTACCAATGGTTCTTCAATCAGGTACTTCGAACTTAATTACAACCAACAAGCCACAGCATAAATCTAAAACAACCGTATGTCAGTTCGAGTGCCGACGAAGAAGGTGTATCGAGAACCTACACCAATAACAACTTCTCGATAAAAATGTGTTCCACTCCGCTCCACAAATTCACTCGAAGTGACATAATCTGTTAACAAACAACACACGATAGCCAAAACCATCAAGCCACAACATAAATCTAAAATAAACGTACGTCAGTTCGAGTGCCGACGCAGGAGGTGTATCGAGAACCTACACCAACCAATACTTCTCGATACAAATGTGTTTCGCTTCTCTCCACAAATTCACTCGAAGTAACATGATCTGTTAACAAACAACACGCGATAGCCAAAACCATCAAGCCACAACATAAATCTAAAACAACCGTACGTCAGTTCGAGTGCCGACGAAGAAGGTGTATCGAGAACCTACACCAATAACAACTTCTCGATAAAAATGTGTTCCACTCCGCTCCACAAATTCACTCGAAGTGACATGATCTGTTAACAAACA
>NZ_JAWQUN010000013.1:0-110486 GCF_033447105.1 Formosa sejongensis | reverse complement strand
TTGGAGCATCATCGTAGACCGGACGATGGGAATATCACAAATTTTATAATTGAGAAATGATCATGGGGTGACTTTCAGTCACGAGCCCGAACCTATGGACTTGTAGTCCATAGTGGTTCAGTTAATTTAGTGCGGGGTTGTGCTTTTTGACGTCATACTAAACTTGTTTAATTTCATTGAATCTTCGATTTCAGAATTTCATCATGTTTATAGGGGGCTTGAGCGGAGTCGAAAGCCTTTGATACCATATCTCGACTCCGCTCGTTTAACATTTGGAATCATGAGACTCAGAAACCAGTTTAAGGTGACGGGCGTTTATCATGAATTTGAGCTCATCAATTATTGTTTTTTTTGTAATACGTATTTAATACTATTTTTATGTTTGAAACTGAGGTAATAAATTTTAGAAGAATCAACTCCTTTTTAGGAGCGTTTATAGTAATGTTCAGTGTATTTAGTTGTTCAACTGAAGCAGATAAATTAACATTTACATCACCTGATCAGCAATTACAAATTAATTTAAATGATGCTAATCAATTGCTAAAATATAGTGTGAATTGGGAAGGGGAGGTTCTTATTACTAATTCTGAAGTGTCTATACTTCAAGATAAAAAAGTGACTGTTTTAAAGACAAGTATTACTGAGGTTAAGACCAAATGGGAACCTGTTTGGGGACAATTTAGTCAGATTGAAAATCATTATAACGAAATGGAAGTAGCTTTAGATTATGAGGGCACACCGGCTAATTTATACATCCGTGCTTATAATAATGGTGTTGCTTTTAGATTTGTACTTACAGACCTTTCTACAGCAGTAAAACCTGCCTTTTTTAGTGCGTACGACCTACCTAAAACCTCTGGATTATATTCACCATCAGGGGAAACAAAACCATTAGGGCCTATAAATTTGTTTCCATCAACAACAGATGGTATACCGTTACCAAGACTAAACATGCCAGTGGTTGTAGAAAATCCTGATCAGCCATTTATAGCGCTGTTGGAATCGGATTTAGCAAGCGCTCCAGGTTTTGGTGTGATTACATTTAATTACAATGAAGAACGCGATATGCTAATTTCAAATAGTGTGTTTGAGTTAGAAGCAAATACATTAGTTACGCCTTGGCGACTCATTTTAATAGAAAATAATATAGGCGATTTAGTGACGAATACGATCTCCTTAAATGTAGCAGCACCTAATAAAATAAAAGACCCGAGT
Organism: Formosa sejongensis; assembly: GCF_033447105.1. NCBI lineage: Bacteria > Pseudomonadati > Bacteroidota > Flavobacteriia > Flavobacteriales > Flavobacteriaceae > Formosa > Formosa sejongensis. The sequence continues at coordinate 109,271 of NZ_JAWQUN010000013.1, read as the reverse complement.
TGGATAAAACCTGGGAAAACAATGTGGGATTGGCGTGTACATGGATATAAAGCTGAAGATGGATTTACCTATGGTATCGATAACGAAAGTTATTACCGATTTATAGATTTTGCTTCAGAAAATGGCATAGAATATTTTCTTATAGACGATTCTTGGTATACCGATGTGAGTGAAGGTCATATTGAAATGTCGGATAAATTAGATCTGGAAAAAGTATCGGAATACGCTAAAAATAAAGGAGTATCCTTAATTTTGTATTACGACAGGATTAAAGGTGTTTATGGAGACGAAGCCTTGTTTCCATATTACAGATCGTTAGGAATGAGTGGTATAAAATATGGGTTTATGGGGAAAAATGTATCTTTCTCTGCCGATGCGATTCGCATGAGTGCAGAGAGTGAATTGTTAATCGATTTTCATGATAGTCCGGTGCCTTTTACAGGAATATCAAGAACCTTTCCTAATGCGATTACCAGAGAGTATTGTCATGCTCAACAAGATTCCAGACGGGCATTTACACCAGAATCTTTTATTAGAATGGCTCTTATAAATGCCATTCAAGGGCCACTAGATATGAATAACGGTATTTTTGATATTACCGGCGTTAATGCAGGGTTAAGAGAAAAAGGACCAAAAGTTTTAAATTCATTAGTCACCACAGCTACAGCAGAGGTGGCCAGAACGTTAATTGTTTTTAGCGGATTAGTGTGTATCCCAGATGCACCAGAAGCCTATGCGGCAAAACAGGATTTATTCGAATTTATTAAAAAAATGCCTGTAGGGGAATGGGATGAAAGTAAAGTGTTACATGCCAAAATGGATGATTATATTTCTACAGCAAGACGACACAACCAAGATTGGTATATTGGTTCAGTACATAGCAAAGGCGGTACGCTTGATATTACTTTAGATTTTCTAGACGCGGATCAGAATTATGCAGTTACATATTATGAAGATACAGATAAAACAGACGGCGTTACAAATCCAGAAGCCTACCAGATTCGAGAAGATTTTGTTAAAAAGGGAGATGTAGTTAAAGCTAAAATGGCTCTTGGAGGTGGCCATTGTATGTGGATTAGACCTGCTCAAAACTAAATGCTATGAATAAATTACTTAGTAATATAGGCTTGTTTTTAATGTTATTGTGGTCTGTGAATGCGCTTAAAGCAATGCCTTTACAAGAACCTTCCATTTCAGGAAAACCAAACATTGTATTTATTGTTGTCGATGATTTAGGGTATTCAGATGTGGGGTATATGAAGCATAAAAAAGGTATGGTTACACCTAATATAGATCATCTCGTACAAACAGGAATGTTATTTACAGATGCCTATGCATCAGCTCCTGTATGTTCGCCCACACGTGCTAGTTTAGTTACAGGAAAGTCGCCAGCTACTTTAAAAATGACTTGTCATATTCCCGGGGTTAGCATGAAAGAGTATTTGGAGAAGAGAAATAAAGGTAAGTTTTTAAAAGAGGCCTATTTTCTTGATCATTTACCACAAGACGAAATCACGATTGCTCAAGTTTTAAAGGCAGAAGGATACGCCACAGGATATATTGGTAAGTGGCATTTGGGAGGAGAAGGCTCTATTTATACTGAAGATGGTATTGTAAATCCGTTATACAATCCAGACCAATATGGTTTTGATGTGAATATTGGTGGATGTGCCTATGGACAGCCAAAAAGTTATTTTTCACCTTATAAAAACGGAACATTAACAGATGGTGAAAACGGAGAGTATCTTACCGATAGATTAGGAGACGAAGCTGTGAACTTTATAGAAGCGAATAAGGACAAACCTTTTTTCTTGAATTTAGCAACCTACACCGTTCACACACCTTTAACCGCTCCAAAAGATTTTAAAGAAAAACATGATGGGGACACCTATCTCGCCATGATTGAAAAGTTAGATGAGAATGTAGGTAAAGTCATAAATACATTAGACTCACTTGGGATTTTACAGAACACCATGATAATATTTTACTCAGACAATGGTGGACTTTGGGGAAATGCGCCTTTAAAAGGAAAAAAAGGAACCTTGCTTGAAGGAGGAATACGCGTGCCATTAATTATTAGTTATCCAAAGAAAATAGAAGCGGGATCTGTAAGTTCTTCACCCGTAACGAGTATTGATTTCTTTCCGACATTTCTAGAATTAGCAGGCGGTAGCGTTTCAGAGCAAACGCAGTTAGAAGGGCAGAGTTTATGGCCTGTGTTAACACAGCAAACTACAGATTTAGATCGTGCCTTGTATTGGCATTTTCCACATCACCGTAATGAGGGATTGTCTATGGGAGCAGCAATTAGAAAAGGGGATTGGAAATATATCTATGAATTTGAAACTCAAGAAGAATATTTATACAATCTTAAAGAGAATATTGGCGAGTCACAAAATGTAATAGATACTTATCCTGAAAAAGCGAAGCTGTTGGCTTCAGAATTAAAAGCATGGCAGAAAGCAGTTGATGCTGAAATGCCAGAGTTAAATCAGTGATGTTTTTTATTTTAAGAGTAACTAAAAACGATCTATGTTTAGTGCGTTTAATTATATTGCTGACAATTGATATTGAATGAAAATTTCAACCTAAATAGCGGTAGTCTTATTCAATTAAAAAAACACAGCGATAATACTATTTAATAGCTACAAAAACTCAACAATAGCAATGATAGACATTAATGTCGTAAAAATGCCGTATTTAAACCGTTACCAAATTGATCGTTTCATATCTAATTTTGTCAAAAAATAAACTGAATTACTTATGAACGAAATTGGAAAGAAAATTAGAGACGTTAGAAAGAAAAAAGGACTCTCTCAAGAAGAATTAGCAGACGCTGCAAAAATCAATTTAAGAACAATCCAACGGATTGAAAATAATGAAAATGAACCCAGAGGAAAAACATTGCATTTAATTTGCGAAGTTTTAGATTTAAACGCTGAAGATCTTCTTGACTATGGAAAGCAAACAGACAAAAGCTTTTTAATTTACTTTCACTTGTCGGTTTTAGTGGGGTTAATTATTCCAATGGGAAACATTATTCTCCCTTTTATTTTATGGATGACCAAGAAAGATAAAATAATAGGACTCAAAGACATTGGAGCAAACCTTTTAAATTTTCAAATGGTTTGGACTTTTTTTGCGTGTACGACATTACTTATAGGTGTATTTCTTCGCATTATGCATTTCGAAATTGGGCCAGGTAATTTAATCCTTTCCTTATACGCTTGGTTTGTACTTTATTTCATAAACATTTTATTGCCAATTATTTTTGCCATTAAAATTAAAAAAGGAAAAACGGGAAACTTTTATCCGAATTTAATTAATGTGATAAGATAACTGACGTGAGAATGCCTAAAACTACAGTTATGCTTATAGCTGTAGTTAATAATGGAAATATTGTGAGAGCTTAATAGATTGAAATACTAGAGGTGAAAATGCTTAACAAAAACTAAGTTTTAAAAATATAGTTAAATGCTATTAAGGATTTATTGATTTAACATGCCTAATAATTGTTCTTCAAAATCTTTAGAAAACATATTCGTATTGCTATTTAAAATAGTCCTGTTTTTATTAACAAGCATCACTCTGTTAATTGAATTTAAGGCTAGAATTTGTCTTGATATTTCAGGATTTTTAAAATGGTATTCATTTTTAAGCGGATACTGATATTGGTTTAAATAATTAACCCAATTCACATCGTCTTTATCAATATTCAATGCGATAAAATCAACCTCAGGATACTTTTTCATTAATTCTTGTACTTTTTTATGACTGTCTAAAAAATGATTTTTTAAACTGAACGACCAAAAATAAATCACTGTTGGGCGTTTAATAAAATCAGTCAAATAAAGTTCTTCATTTTTATCGTTAGTCACTAAAGTGTTAGGCAAATTTTTACCAGGTCTTAGTTTTTTTAACGACTCTACAAGGGCGCTAACCTGATTGTTGTTTTGTGAAGAAGTACTCTTTTCAAGATAAGATTCCATGTACGGCGAATAATCTTCAATATGGTTTGAAGAGTTAATATACCTTAATGCAGCGAAATTTAGGAGTGAATTTTTTATAGAATCATTGGATACCAAACTGTCTATTAATTGAATTTTATCCAAATTATATTCCAAAGACTTATTATTGAATATACTATCGTTAGAATGTTTAAAGTGCTTTTGAAGCGCGATATTATTGAAATGATACTTTAAAAAAGTAAAATACGGAAAGTAATCTTTTAAAGCCTCGTTGTTATAATCAATTTTAGAGCGATAATCATAAAAATCATCGGGTAAGGATTCTAAGTTTTTTAATTCTGTATTACCGTAAAATGTAAACGGATAAAGTTCTTTTTGGGCATAAAAGTTATAATCAATATTGGATTGTGCAATTTTATTGAATAGGGGAGATGTATCGTATTTCGTTTCAAAGTCATCTAAATTATTTTGAAAAATCTCTTGAATAGAATCTACTTTGTGTTTGAATATCTCAGGAGTAGTTTGGCTAAATTTTAAAATTTTATTGTTGATTTGTTCATTTTTCAAGAACATATTAATCAAGTAATTGTTTTCTTTAGCACCACGACCAGTAAAAACTAGAGATTCATCGAAATCTAAATTATTCAGTCTAAAGATAATACTGTCGTTAGGTTCAAGAAATATCATTTGAATTTCTCCACCATGAGAAAACGTATATAGACCTGGATTTACAGGGTTAATTTTAAATAAAAACCTATTGTTTTGGTCTAGGTTTACAGTGTCTAATACATTGTTATCCTGTAAAATAACCACATAGTTGCTACTTGGATTTATTATTTCTCCTCCTAAAAAAGCACAAGAATCTCCATCGTGATTAGAGTTGTTTTTACATGCAGTAAAACAAACAGAAAATAAAATAATTAGGTAAAGGTGCTTCATAAATAAGGGCGCTCTTAATTAAATCCAAATAAGATTGTTAGAAACAAAAATATGCGATGCAGTCAACTTGCGCTGTTAATAGCTTGTTAAATCTTATTAAGATGTTATTTCCTTCGTGTAATGAATGTAATTTTTCTACTTTTGCAGAAATTAAAATTACATATATGTTATCAGTTTCAAATCTTTCCGTGCAATTTGGAAAGCGAGTGCTTTTTGATGAAGTAAGTACAGTTTTTAATCAAGGTAATTGCTACGGAATTATTGGTGCAAATGGTGCTGGGAAATCTACTTTTCTAAATATTATAGCAGGCAAACAAGATCCAACCTCTGGTCGTGTACATTTAGAGTCAGGTAAGCGTATGTCGGTTTTAGAACAAAACCACAACTTATACGACGAACATACCGTTTTGGAAACCGTAATAATAGGGAATAAACCACTGTTTAAAATTAAAACAGAAATAGATGCCCTTTATGCGGATTATACAGATGAAAATGCTGAAAAAATTGGAGAACTTCAAGTGAAGTTTGAAGAAATGAATGGATGGAATGCAGATAGCGACGCAGCTGCTTTATTATCTAACTTAGGGATTAATGAAGACTATCATTACACGCTAATGAAAGATCTAGATGGTAAGCAAAAAGTACGTGTGTTATTAGCACAAGCGCTTTTTGGAAATCCAGATGTGTTAATCATGGATGAACCTACCAACGACTTGGATTACGAAACCATTACGTGGTTAGAACATTTTATTGCTAATTTTGATAACTGTGTGATTGTAGTCTCTCACGACCGTCACTTCCTAGATGCTGTTTGTACACATATTTCTGATATCGATTTTGCTAAAATTAACCATTACTCAGGTAACTATACATTCTGGTACGAGTCGTCTCAATTAGCAGCGAGACAACATGCACAGCAAAACAAAAAAGCTGAAGAAAAGAAGAAAGAACTTGAAGAATTTATTCGTCGTTTTTCTGCCAACGTTGCAAAAAGTAAACAAGCAACAAGTAGAAAGAAGATGATTGATAAATTAAATATTGAGGATATTAGACGTACTAGTAGACGTTATCCTGCAATTATTTTCGAGCGTGATAGAGAAGCTGGAGATCAGATTTTGAATGTCGAAAATTTATCAGCGACTTTAGACGGAGAAGTGTTGTTTAAAAATATCAATTTCAATTTAAATAAAGGAGATAAAGTTGTAGTATATTCTAAAGATTCTAGAGCAACTACAGCATTCTATCAAATTTTAAATAAAAAAGTACAAGCCGATTCAGGATCGTTTGATTGGGGTGTTACAACCTCTCAATCATATTTACCTTTAGATAACAGTTCTTTTTTTAATAACAATTTAAGTTTAGTCGATTGGTTACGCCAATGGGCAACATCAGAAGAAGAACGCGAGGAAGTATATGTTCGTGGATTTTTAGGGAAAATGATTTTTAGTGGTGAAGAGGCCTTAAAAACATCGAATGTGTTATCCGGAGGAGAGAAAGTACGTTGTATGTTAAGCCGTATGATGATGGTAAGAGCTAATGTATTAATGTTAGACGAACCAACAAACCATTTAGATTTAGAGAGCATTACAGCCTTTAATAACTCTTTAAAGAACTTTAAAGGAACGGTATTGTTTTCTACACATGATCACGAATTTGCGCAAACCTTAGCAAACCGTGTGATAGAATTAACACCAACCGGTATTATAGATCGTTATACAACGTTCGATGAGTATATGTCTGACTCAAAAACAAAAGAACAGCGTAACAAAATGTACGCTGTTTAGAATATAATAGTAGCTGATTTATAAAAACCCTGATTCGTCAGGGTTTTTTTATGCGTCTAAATTAGAAGTTACAGCTTCAATAATTTTTACAGCTGTTTCTTCTTCCTCTTTATTAATATAGAGCTCCTGCTGACCTTGAATAGAGGCACCAAATCCGGCCAATCTGCCAGATTCACTTTCGTCCTTAACAATAGCATTTATGCCAACAGCATCTAGTTGCTCAACAATAAGCTGTATAATAAGGAAACTTCCTGTAAACACTTTTATATAATTTGAATCTTCCATAGTTGATGAGAATTTAGTTATTATTAAAGATACAACCTTTTAAATAATATTGAAAAAACATTTGAAATAAGACTCTAAAATCGAATAATGAATTTTTTTTAAAATAAAAATAAAAAAGTAGGAGTTTATCTAATTTATAACCTTACATTTGTTGTAATTATAATTATTTAATATTTTACAATGAACAAAGGAACAGTAAAATTCTTTAACGACTCTAAAGGATTTGGATTCATTATTGAAGACGACACAAACAAAGAACATTTTGTACACATCTCTGGATTAATCGATGAAATTCGTGAAGGTGATGCAGTAGAATTCGATTTACAAGAAGGTAAAAAAGGATTAAACGCAGTAAATGTAAAAGTAATCTAATACTTTCAGTAGTATATACTTTTTAAGATCTTTAACCCCATCAATTTATTGATGGGGTTTTATTTGTTTAATAGTTTTTTGTTCAGAATAGAGAAAACTAAATCTTATAAAAATAAACTCTTACAATTACTTTGATAAGTGCTTAATAATCTTAATTTTGTTACTATTATTAATATTATTTTTAGACACAGTGAAAAACGGAACAGTAAAATTCTTCAACGAATCTAAAGGATTTGGATTTGTAACAGAAGATGGTTCAAGCAACGAATATTTCGTTCATGTTTCTGGCTTAATTGACAGAATCGAAGAAGGAGATACAGTTGAATTTGAATTAAAAGAAGGAAAAAAAGGATTAAACGCAATAAACGTAAAAGTAATTTAAATTTATTCTTTAATTTTTGACACAAAAAAGCCTGCAATTGCAGGCTTTTTTCATGTGTTATATTTTGAGTTTCTATCTCAATTCTGCACCTAATTTGTTTTCAAAGTTAGATTGTAATTTAGACATGATCTTGTCGATTTGCTTATCGGTAAGTGTCTTTTGCTCATCTTGTAAAATAAAGCTCACTGCATAGCTCTTTTTGCCTTCAGGTAAGTTTTTACCTTGGTATACGTCAAACAAGTTTATATCTTTTAAAAGTTGCTTTTCAGATTGTTTTGCAATTGTAAAAATCTCTTCAAAAGTTACTTGTTCATCTAATAGTAAAGCAAAATCACGACGCACTTCTGGGTGTTTAGCAATTTCAGAATACTTTGTTTTATTATGTTTTACTAAATCAATAATAGCATCCCAATTAAAATCTGCAAATAACACTTCCTGAGAGATATCAAAATGCTTTAAAATGCTAGATTTAATTATACCAAACTCTACGAGTTTTGTTTTTCCTAACCCCAATTGTAAACCTTCACTAAAGATATCGTTCGAAATAGGAGAGCTCTTGTATCTAGATAAACCTAAACGTTCTAAAACAGTGTTTATAATACCTTTCATATAGAAGAAATCGCCTTTAGTTGCTGCTGAATTCCATGTTTCTAAAGATTTATTTCCAGTAATAAAAAGTGATAAATGTTTAAACTCTTCACGGTTTTCGTTAAACTGATGATAGGTTTTGCCAAATTCAAAGAATTTTAAATTTGGACGTCTTCTGTTTATATTGTGAGATACAGCTTCTAAACCAGAAAATAATAACGACTGTCTTAATACAGATAAATCGTTACTTAAAGGGTTTAGCATGCCAATATTGTGTTCTGTTTTTAATTGCTCACTTAAATTAACGTAATCAGGCGATGTTAATGAGTTGGCCATGATTTCGTAAAAACCTTGTGCTGCTAATTGATTTCCAATGGTATTTTGAATTTTATGATCTTCAAAACGAGACGAATTAGAAATAGATGCATTTAACTTTTCTGTGGTTTTTACGTTGTTGTAACCGTAAACACGTAGGATTTCTTCAATTACATCAGCTTCACGTTGTACATCGTTTCTGTAAGCAGGAATAGTTAAGCCTAATCCCGTTTCTGTAACGTTGTTTATCTTTATGTCTAAAGACATTAAAATACGCTTAATAATATCTTTAGGGATTTCTTCTCCAATAAGGCGTTTTGCATTATCGAAACTTAAGCGTACTTGGAAATCTTCTATTTTATTACTGTAAGAATCTTCTATTTCACTAGAAATTTCTCCACCAGCAAGCTCTACAATAAGCAAAGCAGCACGTTTTAATGCATACTCACATAAATTAGGATCGATTCCTCTTTCAAATCTAAAAGAAGCATCTGTGTTTAATCCGTAGCGTTTTGCTGTTTTTCTAACACTCACAGGGTTAAAATAAGCACTTTCTAAGAATATATTAGTTGTGTTTTCTGTAACTCCAGATTGTTCGCCTCCGAATACACCAGCAATACACATTGGTTTTTCTGCATCGCAGATCATTAAATCATCTTGGTGTAATGTACGTTCAATGCCATCTAAAGTCGTAAACTTTGTTCCAGCTTCGACGGTTTTTACAATGACTTTTTGACCAGAAATTTTATTAAAATCGAATGCATGTAACGGTTGTCCTAAATCGTGAAGCACATAATTTGTAGCATCAACAATATTGTTTTTGGGTGTTAATCCAATCGCTTTAAGACGGTTTTGTAACCATTTAGGAGATTCTCCTACTTTAATTCCTGAAATGCTAACACCACAATAACGCGGTGCTAATTCTTTATTTTGAACATCGACATCGACACGAAACGATCTGTTATTTACGTGAAAAGCACTTACAGAAGGTGTGATTAATTCTGCATGAATTTCTTTTTGTAGCAATCCAGCTCTTAAGTCGCGGGCTGTTCCATAGTGACTCATGGCATCTGCACGGTTAGGTGTTAAGCCAATTTCGAAAACCAAATCATTTTCAACTTCAAAAATTTCAGCAACAGGCGTTCCTACTTTTAAATCGACGTTTAAAATCATAATACCGTCGTGAGATTTACCTAAACCAAGTTCATCTTCAGCGCATATCATTCCAAAACTTTCTTCACCTCTAATTTTACCCTTTTTTATACTCCAAGCTTCACCTGTTTCAGTATATAAAGTTGTCCCAATTGTAGCAACAGGAACCTTTTGTCCAGCGGCAACATTAGGTGCACCACAAACAATTTGTAAAGGAAATTCTGTTCCAATATTTACTGTTGTTACATTTAATCTGTCAGCATTCGGGTGTTGTATACAAGTTAGTACTTCTCCAACTACAATGCCTTCTAGCCCTCCTTTTACAGATTGAAAAGTATCTATGCCTTCAACCTCTAAACCAAGGTCGGTTAAAAGTTCTCCGGTTTGTTCGGCAGACCAGTCGGTTTTAATAAATTGTTTTAACCAATTGTATGAAATCTTCATGTAAAGCGTGTTTTCTTAAAAGCGCAAAGATAGTAATAGTTCAACGTCTATAAAATTGTAAAATGTTTTTTATTGTAAGGAATTTGATGTTTCTTCGATTACTTTTTAAAACTTTATTTTATGCGTTATTTTTTATTACTGTTTACTGCTGTCTTACTATTTAATTGTGAACATTCTAAACCTGAGAAATTAAAGAAAGGTATGTGGCGAGGGACATTGGAAACTCAAGATAATGAGATGTTACCTTTTAATTTTGAAGTGATAAATGATACATTATTAACCATTTTTAATGCTGAAGAACATATTAAGGTAGATGAGATTAGTTATAGTAATGATAGTATAACTATTAAACCTCCTGTTTTTGAAGGTTATATTAAGGCTAAAATAGTTGATGCTAATACCATTGAAGGGCTTTTTGTTATAGAAGAATTAAAACGCTCTGTACCATTTAAAGCTGTGTTTGGTAATCCGAGTCGTTTTGAGACTTCAAAGGATGCCGATGTTAATGTAGAAGGTAATTGGGAAACGACATTTAGTCCTGATAGTCCAGAAGATTTATATAAATCTAAAGGAATATTCAAGCAGGAAGGAAATACCGTTACAGGTACATTTAGAACAACTACTGGTGATTATCGTTATTTAGAAGGTTCTATAGAAGGTAATACGATGAAGCTTTCTGCTTTTGATGGCGCTCATGCTTTTATGTTCACTGCCCAAGTAAACGATAGTACACTGTCTGGAACGTTTTATTCTGGAAACCATTATAAAGAGCCATTTATTGCAAAACGTAATGCTGAATTTGAATTAGCAGATGCTGATTCTTTAACTTTTTTAAACCCAGGATTCGATGCTTTAGCTTTTACTTTTCCAGATCATTCTGGGAAAATGGTGTCTTTGTCAGACGAGCAATTTAAAGATAAAGTCGTGGTTGTACAACTAATGGGAACTTGGTGTCCGAACTGTTTAGATGAAAGTAAATATTTTGTTGAATACTTAAAATCAAATAAATCTGAAGACATAGCGTTTATTGGTCTTGCTTTCGAATATTCTAAAACTGAAGCCAAAGCTTTTCAAAATATTGAACGTTTAAAATCGAGATTAGGAATTCCTTATCCTATTTTATTGGCGCAATACGGATCTACAGATAAGGAAGCTGCTCAGGAAAAATTACCAATGTTAAATCATATCTTATCCTATCCAACGGCAATTTATATCGATAAGAAAGGAAAAGTAAGAAAGATTCATACTGGATTTAACGGGCCAGCAACAGGCGCTTTGTACGATGAGTATAAATCTGAATTTGAGTCGTTTATTGTAGAATTACAAAATGAATAGTTTAACTAATATAATTCCAGATATTCTTGTATTTGGCTAATTGTTGGTATGTAGATAGAATAGGACGATGCTGGTCTTTAACAAGTCTAGGATCGTCTTTTAAAATTTTTATAGCATGAAAACGTGCTAATTTTAAAATGTCGTTATCTTTAATAATATCGGCAATTTTTAAGTTTAAAATACCACTTTGTTGTGTGCCCATAATATCTCCAGGGCCACGTAAACGTAAATCGACTTCGGCTATTTCAAAACCATCACTAGTTCTTACCATAGTCTCTAAACGTGTTTTACTGTCGCTACTCAGTTTATGACTCGTCATTAAAATACAAAAACTCTGTTCGGCACCACGACCAACACGACCACGTAATTGGTGGAGCTGAGATAATCCAAACCGTTCGGCACTTTCAACAATCATTACAGAGGCATTTGGTACGTTTACACCAACTTCAATAACGGTAGTGGCAACCATAATTTGCGTTTCACCTTTTATAAAGCGTTGCATTTCAAATTCTTTATCGGCAGGTTTCATTTTTCCATGTACTATAGAAATTTGATATTTTGGTGCAGGGAAATCCCTAGAAATCCCTTCGTAACCATCCATTAAATCTTTATAATCCATGTTTTCGCTTTCCTGAATTAACGGATAAACAATATAAACTTGGCGCCCTTTGTCTATTTCATCTCTTATAAATCGCAATACTTTTAAACGGTTAGAATCGAATCGGTGAACTGTTTTTATAGGACGTCTTCCAGGTGGTAATTCATCGATTACGGAGATGTCTAAATCGCCATAAACAGACATTGCTAATGTTCTCGGAATGGGTGTTGCTGTCATTACTAACACGTGTGGAGGTACAGCTCCTCTAATCTCCCCAGAAGGAAGACTTTTTAATACGTTTTCAATTTTAATTATTACGTTTTCAATATCATCAATAATGTCCTCATCTGTATATCTAATAACTTTATATCCTAAATCGTTAAGTATTTCGGTGCGTAAGTTATCTGCTTCTTTTTGTTCTGTAGTATTGTGATGACTACCATCGACTTCAATGATTAAATTTTTTTCAATACAAATAAAGTCGACTACAAACTCATCTACAATATGTTGTCTCCTAAATTTTTTATCTAGCTTTTTACCACCTAAAGATTCCCATAAAATCTGTTCTGCTTCGGTACTATTTTCCTTCTTGTTTTCCTTTAATTCTTTAAGTAATTTATAAGCAGAAGGATGTGCCGTCATGTGTTTTTTGTGTACCGCTTTTGCTTCCTCTAAATGGGAGGATTGAGGAGGGCCTCCTTTATGCCATAATTTACTGCGTTGTGCAACTCCAAAACGGTGCTGTTCGTCTATAATAGCGAGCCCTAAATTCTTGAATTTAACCTTGTCCTCAAGCAGTGCATGTGTGCCAATTAATATGTCTAATTCTCCATTTTCTAAAGCCTCGTGTATAATTCGTCTATCTGAAGTTTTGGTTGAGCCTGTTAATAGTTTTATGCTGATATTTAGTTCTTTGCATAAGTCGTTTAATCCGTTAAAGTGCTGTACTGACAAAATTTCAGTCGGTGCCATTAAGCACGCTTGGAAACCGTTGTCAAGTGCGATTAACATTGACATGAGTGCGACTATGGTCTTCCCAGAACCCACATCGCCTTGTAAAAGGCGATTCATTTGCGCATTACTACCTAAATCGGCGCGAATTTCTTTAATAACTCGTTTCTGTGCGTTGGTTAAATCAAATGGTAAATGGTTTTTAAAAAAGGTATTAAAGTGTTCTCCAACTTGATCGAAATGGAACCCTTTAATTTTTGATTTATGGATTAAATTTTTCAGGATTAATTGCAATTGAATGTAGAATAATTCTTCAAATTTCAATCGGAATTGTGCCCGTGATAATAGCTCTAAATTTTTAGGAAAGTGGACGTTAAAAAGCGCTTCAGATTTGGAGACTAGTTTTAATTCAGATAATAAATCTTGAGATAAAGTTTCTTCAAATTTACCATGAGTTTCAAGAAATAACTGCTGCATGATTTTACTAATCACACGATTTGTAATTCCTTTATTCGATAATTTTTCGGTAGAAGGGTAAACAGGTTGCATAGCAGAACGTAGATTCTTTTCATGTTCTTCTAGCAATTCCATTTCAGGATGCGGCATGCTAAACGTGTTTCCAAACGCGTTGGTTTTTCCAAAAACCACATAATCTGTGTTTAGCTTTATATTTTCTTTTAGCCATTTAGCGCCACGAAACCATACTAATTCCATAGCTCCACTATCATCTTTAAACGATGCGACCAAGCGCTTTCCTTTGCCTTGAGACACTTCTTTAAGGCCAGTAACGCGACCAATAATCTGCACATCGGCATTATTACGCTGTAATTGAGCAATTTTATAGTACTGTGTGCGGTCTAAATACCGGTTTGGAAATAAATTAATTAAATCTTGGTAGGTGTGTATGCCAAGTTCTTTTCTAAGTAAATCGGCACGATTTGGACCGACACCTTTTAAGTAATCTATTGGAGTCTGAAGCTTGGAATTCATAAAAACGAAGATAATTCTTATACTTGAAACATAAAACCTTAAATTTTATCAATTTTACTAAAACCTTTGCTATATTTAATATATGAAGCATTTATTATACGTTTTTCTAGGACTATTTAGTAGTTTATTGTTAGGGCAACAAATTGAGGTTGTTGATTTTAAGTCGATTACAGCTAACGTGACTATTAACCCAATTCAGAAAGAAATTTCAGGCCAAGTTTCTTATGTTTTCGATGTCCTACACCCAACAGATTCAGTTTTTATTGATGCCCAGCAAATGGAAATCTCTAAAGTGATGCTAAATAAACGCGAAATTGCATTTAAATACGATGGAAAAAAGCTTTGGTTGGAGGTTCCGTTTAAACGAAGCGATAACAATAGATTAACGCTACAATATATCGCAAATCCTAAAAAAGCCATGTATTTTGTAGGTTGGGAATATGGAGGAAGAGCTCAAGTATGGACACAAGGACAAGGGAAATATACAAGTAATTGGATTCCGAGTTTTGACGATATGAACGAGAAAACAAGTCTAGACCTTACAGTGAATTTTCCTAAAGATTATGAAGTAGTTGCGAATGGTGAGTTAATGGAAAAGACAATAACAGATTCTTTAACCGCTTGGCATTATGTGTCTGTAAATCCTATGAGTAATTATTTGTTTGCCATTGCTGCAGGTAATTACGACCAGAAAATCCTATGTTCTAAAAGCGGTGTTGCTTTACAATTGTATTACTATCCTGAAGATTCTCTTAAAATAGAACCGACTTATAGATACAGCGAAGCCATTTTTAATTTTTTAGAAACAGAAATAGGGTTACAGTATCCTTGGGAAAACTATAAACAAATTCCTGTAGCCGATTTTTTATATGCTGGCATGGAAAATACGAGTGCAACTATTTTTTCTGATAGTTATATGGTAGATGAAATTGGTTTTATAGATAGAAATTATGTAAATGTAAATGCACACGAATTGGCACATCAATGGTTTGGCGATTTGGTAACAGAAACTTCGGGCACAGACCATTGGTTACAAGAAGGTTTTGCGACGTATTATGCGCTGTTGGCAGAACGTGACATTTTTGGAAACGATTATTATAAAATGCGATTATATGAATATGCTGTAGAGTTAGTAGCACAAGATAAGAGCGGACAAAGTACAACGTTGTTAGATCCGAAATCGAGCAGCACGACGTTTTATAAAAAAGGTGCTTGGTTGTTGCATGCTTTGCGTGTGGAAATAGGAGATAAGGCGTTTAAAGCAGCTGTAAAGCAGTATTTAGAGAAGTATAAGTTTAAGAATGTAGTAAGCGATGATTTTATAAAAGAAGCAGAAGCAGTAAGCGGAAAAAATTTGGATGGCTTTTTTGAATTGTGGTTAGATACCGTTGATTTTCCTATAGATTCTATTCTGAATAATCCGAAAGATGAAATGAGTTTTTATTTGAAATACATCGAGGAAATAGAGTGCTTGTCAGAAAATGATATTAGTTTTTTGATAGATTCTTCTAAGTTTTATTTTGATAAACAAGAAATCATTAAAAAGAATCCAGGGTTAATCACAGAAGCTGTTATACTTGAAAACGGTTTAGAAGTAAGACAAACAGTAGCACAGGTATTAACAAAAATTCCTTTAGAATTAAAACCAACTTATGAAACGTTTTTAGATGATGCTTCATATCAAACACAAGAAATTGCATTGTATAATCTATGGTCTAATTTTCCTGAAAGCCGGTCTGGTTATTTAATCCATACTAGAGGGTATGTAGGTTTTAAATCGAAAAATATTAGGCAATTATGGTTGGTTTTAGCATTGTCGACTCCAGAATTTGAATCTGAAAATAATGCATTATACTTAAATGAATTGGTAAGTTATACAGGACCAGAATATGATTTTGAAGTTCGTGAACTTGCATTTAATTATGTAGATGCGCTTCAGTTGTATAATGAAGAATCAATAACAAATATAATGCAAGCGACGCATCATCACAATTGGAGGTTAAGCAAACATGCCAAGCAATTGTTG
Organism: Formosa sejongensis; assembly: GCF_033447105.1. Taxonomy (NCBI): domain Bacteria; kingdom Pseudomonadati; phylum Bacteroidota; class Flavobacteriia; order Flavobacteriales; family Flavobacteriaceae; genus Formosa; species Formosa sejongensis. Next base: position 93,142 of record NZ_JAWQUN010000013.1, on the reverse strand, counting down.
GCGTCCTTAGAAGAAAACCCGAAATATAAACCGTTATTAAATTAACTTCAACAACCAAAAATAATACCATGAGAGCACTCGTAATTTCTGGAGGAGGTAGTAAAGGCGCCTTTGCTGGTGGCGTGGCTCAATATCTTATAGAGCATAAAAAACACGAATACGATATTATAATAGGCACTTCGACTGGAAGTTTATTGGCGTCCCATCTGGCATTAAAAAAGGTCGAAAAAATCAAAGAAATTTACACAAGTGTCACTCAAGATGATATTTTTAATAGTTGTCCGTTTTTAATAAAACGGAAGAAAGGCATTGAAACTATTAGTATAAATCATGTTAATGTGTTGCGTAATATTTTAAACGGGAGTAAAACATTTGGAGAGAGTCTCAATCTAAAAAAGTTGATTAAAGAAGTGCTCAGTGAGGCTGAGTTTTTTGATTTGAAACACAGCGCAGTAGATGTGGTTGTTACAGTTTCAAATTTATCAATTAATCAAGTGGAATATAAATCGATTAAAGATTTCGACTATCATGAATTTTGCGAATGGATTTGGATTTCGTGTAATTATACGCCGTTTATGAGCTTGGTTCAAAAAAACGGATGCGAATATGCAGATGGTGGTTTGGGGTCTATGGTACCCATCGAGGAAGCGATAAAAAGAGGAGCTACTATTGTAGATACTATTATTTTGCAGACAGAGGTTACGCAGTTAAATCGGATGCCATCGTTAAATGCATTTTCGTTACTTACCAATATGTTTGCATTTATGCTAGACCGTATTGAAAGTCAGAATATAAAAATAGGGAAGCAGGTTGCAAGAAATTCAAATGCGATTATTAATTTTTACTACACACCCACAGTTTTAACGACAAATTCGTTGATATTTAATAAAGACAAAATGACCACTTGGTGGCAAAGCGGATTTGATTTCGCGAAATATAAAAATGAAGAGATTAGCCAATTAGAAGATAGATGAGAGCATTAGTAATTTCCGGAGGCGGAAGTAAAGGAGCCTTTGCTGGCGGTGTCGCGCAGTATTTAATAGAACGTAAAAAACGCGAATACGACATGTATTTGGGAACATCGACTGGAAGTATGCTTATACCGCATTTGGCAACTGGCGATTTAAAAAAATTATATAAATTGTATACCAATGTCTCACAGCGCGATATTTTTAGTGTGAGTCCGTTTGTACAACATAAAAAAGGAGATCGTGAATATGTATCTATCAATTTTATGAGTTCGTTACTTCAGTTTATTAAGCGTAAACGTACGTTTGGAGAGAGTAAATCGCTTAAGCGGAATATTAAAAAGAATTTCACTTTAGAAGAATTCAACCTTATAAAACAAACAAAAGAAGATGTTGTTGTCACGGTAACAAACTTGTCTAAAAGTAAGGTGGAATATAAATCTATACACGATTTTACACATGAAGAGTTTTGTAATTGGATATGGATTTCGTGTAATTATGTTCCGTTTATGTCTATTGCAACTGTAGATGGTTATGAATATGCCGACGGTGGTTTTTCGTGTGTTGTGCCTATTCAGGAAGCTATAAATCGCGGAGCGACAGAGATTGATGCTGTTATTTTAGAATCTGAACAAATGAAACACAATAAGGTGTTGGGGAAAAATCCTTTTTCTTTAATGCTGAATTTGTTTGGACATGTTTTAGACCAAGTAGAACGTCACGATATTGTTATTGGAAAACTGGCAGCGATTCAGAAAAATGTAAAATTGAATTTATATTATACACCAACACAGCTTACAGAAAACTCTTTGATTTTTAGTAAACCTTTAATGGAAAAATGGTGGAAACAAGGCTATGAATATGCAGAAAATAAAAATTTTAATGGTACGTCTTCTTTGGTTGAAATTAAAAAAAAAAGTAATGCTTAATATATATTAGCAACACTACGAGAGTGACGTTCAGAAAATCATGAATTTAATGTGAATTAGTAATTTAGAAATCTTTTCCAAACAAGAAAAAATGAGATTATGAAAGGTTTGTAAAACTGAATTGTGTAAATTAAAATATATAATTATGAAAACAATGACTTGTGAACAATTAGGAGGTGCGTGTGAAAAAAAGTTTACTGCGAATACTTTTGAAGAAATGGCAGATTTGAGTAAAAAACACGCAATGGAAATGTTTAAAAAAGGTGATGAACCTCATTTAAAAGCAATGAAAGAAATGAGTGAATTAATGAAATCACCTGAAACAATGAAAGAATGGTTTGAAAATAAAAGAAATGAGTTTGATAATCTATCAACTCATTAGTAGTAGGAAAAGTACTACTGTCAACATGGTATTTGAGAAATTGCTGATTTTACCTTAAAAAAGGTATGTTGCTTTGTCTGATACTGCTAATTTTATTTTGGAAAATTTTCGCATACAAACACGCAATTTCCTTGTATATAAACGATGGTATCATATCTCCTCCAAAACCGATTTGCCTTTAGATTTATTTCCAGATGTCCATTGCCATTCTTCGTAAAGTCGGATTTTTCCGTTTGTAAATAATTCTGGTTTCGAAGTACAAACACCAGTCATTAGTTCGCCTTTAGTATTCACTTGATGGTAGCGCATTTCAATGGCTCCATAATCATTAACTAAGCCTATTAAATGTCCGCTAACAATTTTTCCGCCGCTATATTCCGAGGTTAGAACGTTTCCGTTTTGCTTGTATTCAAAAATAGTTTCAGCAGTCGTTTCCCCATTTTCGGAATTTTCTACGGGTCTGAATTTTTTATTATTGTAATTCATTCTTATAAAACGGTAATTTAATGTGATTGGTAGTTTTGTTTCTAAGTAAAAAAAACGCTTCAAATCCTACCACATATCACTAACCTCCTCTTTTATAAAAGATAAAGCAGCATCGCTAGGGGCACGTTTTTCCATCATTTCAGATAGTACTATTTCTCGAAGTTTGTTTGCGGAATCTGTTTTTTCTAACATAGCGGCTTTTCTAACCAATTGAATGGTCGCGTTTTTTGCCGCAGTTATAATACTCCAACAGTCGTCGCTAATATAAATTTGTTGCGATAAATTATGTTCGAATTCTTGTTCAATATTGTTTATAAGTAACAATTCATAATCTTCTTTATTTGCTGTCATTGGCTGCACACGAATTAACAATTTTGAAGGCGATATGCGTTCTAAGAACAAAGCCATACGTTCGTATGCTTGTAAACGCAAAGGCATAGCATTTACCTGGAGTTCTTTTTTTAAAAGAAAACGTCTACGACCATCTTCGTTTTTGGTATGTTCTTTAAAAAAATAAAAAGCGATTAAACCTGTTACAACTGCAGGTATAGTATATAAAAATAGATTGATTATAGAATCTGGGTTCATCCGTATGGGGTTTAAAGCAAATTTACTAGCTTTTTCTGTTACTACAAAACGTAAAGTGTTTGCAATATTTTAAAAATGATATTTAAGACTGAGAGATTTTTCCACCTAAATGAGGACAATCTTTTAAATTTTGCATACTCGTAAATTCAACAATCGCTTTATCGTATTTATAGGTTTTATTTAATTCTGTAGATAAGTTTTTATCGTCTACATTAATATTAACATCACTCATTTTAAATTCACAAGGATGCTCGTATCCGGCAGCATGTGTAATTTCGATGAATTCTTTTCTAAAGGTTTTAAAATATTGTGCCAAACGTTGCGATTTTAAAGTCGGATCTATACCGTTTTGTAACCATTTACTTTGCGTTGCAACACCACTAGGGCAGCGGTTGGTATGGCAAACTTGCGCCTGAATACAACCCACACTCATCATGGCCTCTCTGGCAACATTTATACAATCTGCACCCATAGCAAAAGCCATTGCTGCTTTGGCAGGAAATCCTAATCTACCGCTTGCAATAAACACAATACGCTCTGTAAGTCCGCGTTTTAAAAATAACTTGTATAAATCGCTAAAACCGTAAACCCAAGGTAAAGATACGTGGTCGGCAAAACTTGGAGGAGCAGCTCCGGTACCACCTTCGCCACCATCGACAGTTATAAAATCTGGCCCTTTTCCGGTAGTTAACATTATATCTGCAAGTTCTCCCCATTGGTCTAGTTTTCCAATTGCGGCTTTAATTCCGACAGGTAATCCTGTAGCTTCTGCGATATCTTCAATAAATACCATAAGTCCTGGAATGTCGTTAAAAACAGAATGACTTGGTGGAGAAATTACATCTCTTCCTAGTGGGACGTGTCTAATATCAGAAATTTCTTGAGTAATTTTAGCAGCAGGTAAAACGCCTCCTTTTCCAGGTTTTGCACCTTGAGATAATTTAATTTCTATCGCTCTTATAAACGGATTTGCTTCAACCAAAGCGATTAATTTCTCTTTAGAAAAATTTCCATCATCGTCGCGAATTCCAAAATAACCCGTTCCAATTTGGAAAACAACATCACCACCGTTACTATGATAAGGAGATAAACCACCTTCGCCAGTATTGTGATAAGCACCCGCAATTTGGACACCTTTATTTAAAGATTCTATGGCTTTAGCAGAAAGTGAGCCGAAACTCATTGCTGATACGTTAATAATAGAACCTGGTCTAAAAGGCTTTTGTCTGTTGTTGTGCGCACCTATAACTTTAGCGCATGGTAAAAACGTTTTATCAACTACATTTGGGTGTGTTAATTCAGGCTTAAAAGGAAACATGGCATTATTAATAAAGATATGCTGAATGGCATAAATATCCCGATCGGTACCAAAACCTTCGTAATTATTTTCATTTTTTGCCGATGCATAAATCCAGCCACGTTCTATACGATTAAAAGGTAATTCTTCGCGATTACTAGCAACGAAATACTGACGCATTTCTGGACCAATACTTTCTAAAAGGTACCTTAAATGACCAACAATAGGGAAATTATGACTAATGGTATGTTTTTTTTGAACGAACACATCTCGAATAGCTACAATTACAAGGATTAAAATAATCCAAACCCACCAACTAACATCACTTAAAGCCATAAACCACGTTTTTTTTATATTTCAGGAGTAAATATATTTAAAATAAAGGAATAACATAATTTAGTGCTTTTTTCTATTAAAATAGAATGTTTTGATTAATTTAGAATCATCTAGATAAAAATTAAATGTCAAAAAAAATAAAAAAAGGATTAACGATTGGGTTTTCAATAATTTGTGTGATTTGCCTTGTGGTTTTGTTTTTCGCAAATACTATAGTTGAGAAAAAACTAGAAACTACTTTAAAAACTTTGCCCGAATCTGTACGCTTTAATTATTCTGCATTACATGTTAATGTGTTTCAAGGCATGTTATTTGTCGAGAATCCGGAATTAGAACTATTAGAGGGTGTTAGAAAAGAGGTTAATTTAAAAGTTAAACTTGAAGATTTTAAACTGAAAAATATCAGCTATTGGGAATATATTGTTAATAATACCATTCAGTTGGATAGCATTTTGTTGGAGGATGCTCAGATTTCTTATATAAAAGAATCAGAGAAAACTAAAGATTCTGTTGACTCTAATTCGTCTCCAAAATCGGCATCAACTTCAAAACAAAAAGGATTAAAAAAATTCAATAAAATTATAAAAATTGGAAATTTCGATTTAAGTCATGCGACGGTAAACATATTTAAAGGTTCGAAGGATTCTATCTTTATAAAATCTGAAAATGTAAATATTTCGTTCAACGATATTTATTTCGATGCGGTTTCTGCTGAAAAAAGTATCCCTTTTGAATATTCCGATTACCGCGTAATAACCGATTCCTTAAAGTTTAATGTTGGTAAATTCGAAACAATTAAATTACATGATCTAGATTTAACTAAGAAGCATTGGGTAGTCAGGGAATTTAAATTACAAACAAGATATACGAAACAGGAGCTTACCAAAATTATAGATAAAGAACGCGACCATTTTAATGTTCAGGTAGATTCAATCTATATCCAACAACCAGAATTTGGTTTTTCTGAAAATCAATTTTATTTTAAAACGGATACCATAGTTCTTCAGAAACCTGACTTAGTAATTTACCGTAATAAAATGGTTCCAGACGATTATACTATAAAACCACTCTATAGTAAAATGTTACGAGATTTAAAATTCGATTTAACATTACCTGTTTTGCTCTTAAGAGATGGTAATATTTTATATGAAGAGAAAGTAAAAACAGGAGTTAAACCAGGAGAAATAATTTTTGCAGATTTGAATGCAACAATAAAAAACTTAAGTAACACCTATACATTACCAATAAAAACAGAATTAGATATAAATACCAAGTTCATGGATTCTGCTCCTTTACATGCCGTCTGGACGTTTGATGTGAATAATGAAAGCGATGAGTTTATGTTTAAAGCACAAATAGGGCTTTTAGCTGTATCGCAATTAAATACTTATACAGAAAATAACTTGAATTTAAAATTAGAAGGTCAATTTGATGAAATTTATGCCAGAATTAATGGGAATGTAAATCAGTCTACCATTGATTTTAATGTGAAATATGAAAACATGAAAGTTCATGTTTTAAACAAAAAACATAAGAAAAATAAGTTTTTATCTTCTGTAGCGAATATTTTTATTAGTAACGACTCTAAAAAAGAGGATAATGACTTTAAAAAGGAAAAAGGTGAGGTAACTCGAGATAAAACCAAATCTATTTTTAATTTTTTATGGCTTAATTTTAAAGAAGGTTTAAAGCTTGTGTTTATTGGAGACGGTATTATTTAACCCTTTTTTGTTCCTACATATTATTAAAGTGGCTAATGTTTATAATTATTTATAAATCTATTTACTTAAACGGGTAACAAAGGTTAATTTTACAATCTAAATTGTATAAACATTGGAGAAGTATTTAAGTCAGTTAAATGAAGCACAGTTAGCACCAACCATTCAAATGAATGGCCCTATGATCGTTATCGCAGGTGCTGGCTCAGGAAAAACGCGTGTGCTTACCTATCGAATTGCCTATTTAATGCACAAGGGTATAGACCCATTTAATATTTTGTCATTAACATTTACCAACAAGGCTGCTCGCGAAATGAAAGAGCGTATTGCGTCTATTGTTGGACAAAGTGAGGCCAAGAATCTTTGGATGGGAACGTTTCACTCTGTGTTTGCTAAGATTTTAAGAATTGAAGCCGACCGCTTAGGATATCCAAGTAACTTTACTATTTACGATGCACAAGATTCTCAGCGTTTAATTTCGTCAATTATAAAAGAGATGGGATTAGATAAGGAATTGTATAAGTACAAATCGGTGTTTTCTAGAATTTCTTCATATAAAAACAGTTTAATAACTGTTCGTGCATACTTTCAGAATCCAGAATTAATTGAAGCAGATACGATGGCTAGACGTCCGCGTATTGGCGATATTTATAAGGAATATGTAGAGCGTTGTTTTAAATCTGGCGCGATGGATTTTGATGATTTATTATTAAAAACCAACGAACTTTTAACACGTTTTCCAGAAGTTTTAGCAAAATATCAAGATCGATTTAGATATATCTTGGTCGATGAGTATCAAGATACAAACCATTCACAATATTTAATAGTAAGAGCACTGTCCGATCGTTTTCAAAACATTTGTGTGGTAGGAGATGATGCGCAAAGTATTTATGCCTTCCGTGGTGCAAATATTAATAATATTCTGAATTTCCAGAAAGATTACGACGATGTTAAAATGTTCAGATTGGAGCAAAATTACAGATCGACAAAAACTATTGTTAACGCCGCAAATTCTATAATAGAAAAAAACGAAACCAAATTAGATAAAGTAGTTTGGACCGCGAATGATGAAGGGAATAAAATAAAAGTAAATCGTTCAATGACCGATGGGGAAGAAGGACGTTTTGTGGCGAGTACTATTTTTGAAGAAAAAATGAACGCTCAGCTAAATTATAGTGATTTTGCTATTTTATATCGTACCAATGCGCAATCCAGATCTATGGAAGACGCGTTGCGTAAACGTGATATTCCGTATAGGATTTATGGCGGATTATCCTTTTATCAGCGTAAAGAGATTAAAGATGTATTATCGTATTTGCGAATTATTATAAATCCTTCAGACGAGGAAGCATTAAAGCGTGTTATTAATTTTCCACCAAGAGGTATTGGTCAAACAACAATAGACAAATTACTAATTGCGGCTAATGGCTATAAGCGTTCTATTTTTGAAGTGATGAAAAACATCGATAAAACAGATGTGAAAATTAATTCAGGAACAAAAAATAAATTGATGGATTTTGTAACCATGGTTGAAAGTTTTCAAGTCATGAGTATAAATACAAATGCCTTCGAACTTGCAGATCACGTTTCTAAAACTACAGGATTAATTAAAGAATTCAATAAAGATGCAACCCCAGAGGGTGTAGCTAAAGTTGAAAATATTGAAGAACTTTTAAACGGTATAAAAGATTTCGTTGAAGAACAACGCGAAATTGCTGACACTACAGGGTCTTTAGCCGAGTTTTTAGAAGATGTTGCTCTAGCAACCGATTTAGATAATGACACCGGTGAAGATGATCGTGTTGGGCTAATGACGATTCACTTGGCAAAAGGTCTGGAATTTCCGTACGTATTTATAGTTGGTCTTGAAGAAGATTTGTTCCCGAGCGCTATGAGTATGAATACGCGAAGCGAATTAGAAGAAGAGCGTCGTTTGTTTTATGTGGCTTTAACTCGAGCAGAGAAGCAAGCCTATTTAACATATGCCTTATCAAGATACCGTTGGGGGAAATTAGTAGATTCTGATCCAAGTCGTTTTATTCAAGAAATTGATGAGCAATATTTAGATATACTAACACCAATTGAAGAGCGTAGAATGAACCCGATGTTAGATGCAAGTATCTTTGGAGACGATGTGCCTAACAGAAATATTCGCTTTAAACCAGCAAAACAATTACCTATTCAGAAAAAGGGTGTTACAAAATTAAAGGGGCCAGAAAAGGTTCCAACGATTACACCTAAAAATTTAAAATCTGTTAGTAAAATTAGTGGAGGGGAAGGTGCTAATTTATTCGATAATAAATTGATGGCCGGTAATATTGTAAAGCATTTACGTTTTGGTAAAGGTGAAGTTTTAAATATTGAAGGCGCAGGAGCAGATACAAAAGCCGAGATAAAATTCGAAAATGGAGGTAATAAAAAACTGTTACTTCGTTTTGCGAAGTTAGAGGTTATAGGATAGTTAGATTAGTTTACTCGCATTACATTTTATTATGTGTAGTTTTTATAAAGCAAAATGACCTTGGACTTGTTTCAGGGTCATTTTTTTTATTTAAAATCGAGTAATTTTTGAAGAGAGTAAATAGGAGTTATGTTATGATTTTTTTTATAATGTATTATGTCTACTGTTAAGAAGATCTTTTTCAGAACAGTTTTATTAGTACATTTAATAATCCTTAAAGCATAATAAGATTGAAAGTACAAACGCTAAAAATAGACAGATTAACTACTGAAAGATTAATTCTTATACCCTTTACATTACAACTCTGTAAAGATTTTATTGATGATGATTTCAGTGAATTATACAAGTTAGGTTTTAAGAAAGGAAAAAGTTGGCCAGATATTGATGTTATTGAAACTTTACCCAAAATAGTAAATAACTTAGCTCAAGTAGAGTCGCCTACAGGATTTGAATCTTGGATGATAATTAAGAAAGACACTTTAGAAATTATAGGAGACTTGGGTTTCAAAGGATTTAATGATGAAAGTAGATCTGTTGATATTGGTTATGGAATACTAAAAGAAGAACGTAGAAATGGTTATGCTAAAGAAGCTGCTGTAGAACTTATAGGTTGGGCGCTTTCTACAGAAATTGTAAGTAAAATTACAGCTCAGTGTGAGTTGGATAACCTTAGTTCTGTAAATTTGTTAAAGAAGTTAAACTTTATAGAAATGAAGCGTGACGATGAAATGATATATTGGTCATTACAAAATAAAGAATATAAGGAGTGAGAAACCGTGTTAATTCTTATGGGAATGAATTTAAGTTCTCAGAAAGGAGTCAAAATATATTTTCAGATTTAACTTATTCCAAATGAGCTTCAATAAAGCTTTTTAATTGAAACCAAGTATCTAATAATTCTAATCCAATCCAACCGTGACCAGCATCAGGATAAAGCGTATATTCGTGCATAACACCCAGTTCTTGTAGTTTTATTTGTAACATATCACCCTGTGAAACAGGAATTAAAGGATCTTTTCCACCATAGAATAAAATTGTTGGAGGAGCAGATTGTGTCACTTGATGATAGGGGCTTACTTTTTCTAAAAACTCTGTAGTTAGCTCCAAACCATATAATTCTTGTAGTAATTTAAGCATATCTGAATTTACACTTTCTAAATATGCGGGATCGGTGAAATTTGTAGGTCCAACAATACTACAAACCATTTTAGCTTGTTGTGCATCGTTAAAAGCATAACTCCATAACATAGCCAAGTGAGCTCCGGCACTAGTACCTATAAACCCAAAATCATCAGAAATTTGATAAGCGTCAAGATTAGCATTTAAATGACTAACTACCGAAGTGATATCGTTTATTTGCATCGGGTAGGCTTCAGTTGTTTCGTCAACCAAGCGGTAATTCATATTTAAAATAGCCAAGTTTGGTAGGTCAGTTTTTATCAATTCAACAATATCATTCATATCATTTTTATCACCAGAAGTCCATCCGCCACCATGAACCAAAATTAAGGTTTTGGTATCGATATCGCGATGCGCAGGTAAATAGATATCGTAAGTTTGAGATTCGTGATCTCCGTAAGGCACATCAATTTTAACAGCAGCTTCTAAATCCACAAAATCATTAGCATCAGAAGTAGAGTCTGAAGAACACGAATAACTCGTGACTGCAATAATAAGCAGGATGATAATGGTTTTTATTGGTTTCATTATAAAATATTAATTACTTTGTAGAACGATTCTACAATATACTTATTATGGCCGAGTTTATAAAAATTTATGAAGAAAATCCGAACCCCAAGGAGATAAAAAAAATAGTTGATGTTTTAAAGCGTGGTGGATTGATTATTTATCCTACAGATACCGTTTATGGTTTGGGGTGTGATATTACTAACAATAAGGCTTTAGAGCGTATCGCTAGAATAAAAGGTGTGAAATTAGAGAAAGCAAATTTTTCATTTATTTGTCACGATTTAAGTAATTTAAGCGATTATGTGAAACAAATTGATACCTCGACCTTTAAAATATTAAAGCGTGCGTTGCCAGGACCTTACACTTTTATCCTTCCGGGAGCTAAAACCTTGCCTTCGGCCTTTAAGAAAAAGAAAACTGTTGGTATTCGAGTACCGAATAATAGAATTGCTTTAGAAATTGTAAAATTATTAGGAAACCCAATAGTTTCGACTTCTATTCGAGATGAGGATGAAGTTTTGGAATACACTACAGATCCAGAATTAATATATGAAAAATGGAATAATTTGGTCGATTTGGTAGTCGATGGTGGCTATGGAGATAATCAAGCATCTACAATTATAGATTTCTCAGAATCTGAGCCTGTTATTGTTAGAGAAGGAAAAGGAAGTTTAGAGATTTTTTAATCAAGTGACACTCTATATTTATTCGGTTTTTAAACAGATTTCAATCCGCAATTTGTAATTTAGCATCAAACAATTTTTATGATTAGTAAAGCTCAATTTGACAAAGAAATAGAAGGCATTATTGTAAATGCTGTTCGCGAAGATGTAGGTGATGGTGACCATAGTTCTCTAGCTTGTATTCCTACAACTGCACAAGGAAAAGCCAAATTATTGGTAAAAGATAATGGCGTTATCGCAGGTGTAGAATTTGCAAAAAAAGTGTTTGAGTATATCGATAAAGATTTAAAAGTTGAAACCTTAATTGAAGATGGAAGCCAAGTAAAATATGGTGATGTTGTGTTTTATGTTGAAGGCGCTTCACAATCTATTTTAAAAGCCGAGCGTTTAGTTTTAAATGCCATGCAACGAATGAGTGCTATTGCAACAAAAACAAAATCTTATGTCGATTTATTAGCAGGTACAGGAACTAAAATTTTAGATACAAGAAAAACAACTCCAGGGATTCGTGCTTTAGAAAAATGGGCAGTAAAAATTGGAGGTGGCGAAAATCATAGATTTGCGTTGTACGACATGATTATGTTAAAAGATAATCACATCGATTTTGCAGGAGGAATTACTCCAGCAATTACCAAAACGCAAGCCTATTTAAAAGCACAAAATAAAGATTTAAAAATTATAGTTGAAGCGAGAAACCTTAAAGAGATTGAAGAGATTCTTCAAACCGAAGGTGTATTTCGAATTTTAATAGACAACTTTAATTATGAAGATACTAAAACAGCAGTGAAGATGATTGGCAATACATGTCAGACAGAATCTTCCGGAGGTATAAACGAGCAAACCTTGCGTAAATATGCAGAATGTGGCGTAAATTGTATTTCGTCTGGTGCTTTAACGCATTCGGTCTATAATATGGATTTAAGCTTGAAAGCGGTTTAATATGACAAAGCCTATTGAAGATAAGCTAGCGAAGATTCCAATTTTAAATTTAGTAGTTAAGTTTTTTAAAACCTTAAAATTACCAGGTTTAGAAGGCTTGTCAATTTATGATTTATTAGAATTATACATTACTGGAATTTTAAAAGGCGCATTAACTTCAAGAGCGAGTGCCATAGCTTTCAATTTTTTCATGGCAATTTTTCCGTTTTTATTATTCATTTTAATACTTATTCCACATATTCCGATAGACGGATTTAAATTAGAGTTTCTAGATTTTCTAGAATCGTTTTTACCACCAACAACATCCGAATTTTTCTTCAAAAATATATTTGAAAATATAGATAGTTCAGAACGTGGCGGATTACTTTCGACGGTATTTATATTGTCTATTTTTTTAATGGCAAACGGTGTGAGTGCCGTGTTTTCAGCATTCGAAAGTTCGTATCATTTAGAATTATCACGCAGTATATTAAGACAATATTTATACGCTTTAGGTGTTGCTTTAATTCTTGGGTTTTTAGTGGTGATTTCTGTTGCTGGATTTGGATTCGTAGAGATTTATGTGCTTGGTAGTTTGTTTGAAACATTAAAACATCAAGGTGTCGAAATAGGCGATAGTAGTATAATTTGGGTAAATATATCTAAATATGTTTTCGGAATAATTATGGTGTATTTATCTACTGCTACGCTGTATTATTTTGGAACACGAGAAGGAAAGCATAGTCATTTTTTCTCGGCAGGAGCATTGTTTACAACCATGTTAATTGTGTGTTTTTCCTATTTGTTTGGAGTCTATATCGAGAAGTTTTCACAATATAACGAGCTTTATGGCTCTATAGGTGCACTGCTTATTTTAATGTTTTATTTGTGGTTAAATTCTAATATTATTTTGCTAGGATACGAATTAAATGTGTCTATGCGTCAATTACATAAAAGTCACTAATATATGCTTCATTTTATAGATGTTATACTTCCTATTCCTGTTGAAAATCTATTTACTTATGCAATTACAGAAGCGGAATCCGATTTTATAAAACCGGGGATGCGAGTGGCTGTTCCTTTCGGGAAGACTAAAGTTTATACGGCAATAGTAAAAGGTATTCATTATAATCCGCCTCTTATTTATGAAGCGAAACAAATTCATCAAATTTTAGATGAATTTCCTGTCGTTACTGAAACGCAATTGAAATTGTGGGATTGGATGGCGAACTATTATTTGTGTACGGTTGGCGATGTAATGCGAGCCGCCTTGCCTAATGCGTTTATTTTAGAAAGTGAAACCTTAATTAGTAAGAACAAAGACAAAGAAATAAACGATACGGATTTAAAAGACGATGAGTTTCTTATTTATGAAGCCTTACAACATCAATCGTCTTTACGACTTCAGGATATAGTAGATATAGTTGATAGAAAACAAGTCTTTCCCATTATAAAACGTCTTTTAGAAAAGGAAGCTATTGTTGTTGACGAAGAAGTTATTGAAAAGTATAAACCGAAATTGGTGAAATATGTCAAACTTCAAAGTCAGCATACTACACAAGACGGATTACAGCTTTTGTTAGAGGAATTAAGTCGTGCTCCAAAACAGCGTGACGTAGTTATGAGCTTGTTTCAATTATCAGCAAAAACAAGGAAAGCGATAAAAGTTTCAGAATTAACGGAAGCTAGCGGCACTTCAAATAGTATTATTAAGTCTTTAATTGATAAATCGATTTTAGAAGAGTATTTTATTCAAACAGATCGTGTAGAATTTAGCGGAGAGGCTTCTGAAGCATCAAAAGCTCTAAATCCAGAACAAACCGAAGCTTTACTTCAAATCAAAACGACGTTTGAAACACATCAAGTTACGTTGCTTCATGGTGTAACATCTTCTGGAAAAACCGAAGTCTATGTAAAATTAATTGAAGACGCTCTGAAAACAGGTAAACAAGTCTTGTATTTGTTGCCCGAAATTGCTTTAACAACTCAGTTAGTAAATAGATTACAAGTGTATTTTGGAGAACAAGTGGCTGTTTTTCATTCCAAATATTCAGCTCACGAACGTGTAGAAGTTTGGAATAATGTACTGAATAATTCTCCAAAAGCCCAAATAGTTTTGGGAGCGCGTTCATCTATATTTTTACCTTTTAACTCCCTCGGATTAATTATTGTAGATGAGGAACATGAGCAATCTTTTAAGCAATTCGACCCAGCACCTAGATATCATGCTAGAGATACAGCAATTGTTCTCGCACATTTTCATGGGGCTAAAACATTGTTGGGCTCGGCAACGCCTAGTTTAGAAAGTTACTTTAATGTACAGCAAGGTAAATATGGTTTGGTTGAAATTACTAAGCGATATAATAATGTGTTAATGCCAGACATTGAATTAATAGATGTAAAGGATAAACAAAAACGTAAGTTAATGCGTGGTCATTTTAGCGATAGAATGATTCAAGTCATGACTGAAACTTTGGAGGAAGGACATCAGATTATTTTATTTCAAAACAGACGAGGCTTTTCGCCTATAGTAGAATGTAAAACCTGCGGTCATGCTCCGGAATGCCCGAATTGCGATGTGAGTTTAACGTATCACAGTTACCGGAACCAATTACGTTGTCATTATTGTGGCTACAATATGGCTATGCTTTTAAAATGTCAGGCTTGTGGAGATACTTCACTAGATAGTAAGGGTTTTGGGACAGAGCAAATAGAGGAGGAGGTGAAGTTGTTGTTTCCAAATCATAAAGCTGGACGAATGGATTTAGATACCACTCGGGGTAAATATGGATACGAAAAAATTATAACAGCTTTCGAGCAGCAGGAAATGGATATTCTAGTAGGAACGCAAATGCTAACTAAAGGATTGGATTTTAGAAATGTGGCTTTGGTAGGTATTATGAATGCCGATAATTTATTGAATTTCCCCGATTTTAGAGCGCACGAGCGTAGTTATCAATTATTATCGCAAGTGTCTGGTCGTGCAGGACGAACAGAAAAACAAGGAAAAGTTTTAATTCAAACCTACAATCCGTTTCATAATATATTACAGCAAGTTTCAACGAATAATTATGCAGCTATGTATAAAGAGCAAATGGACGAGCGTTATAATTTTAAATATCCACCAATATATCGATTAATACGTGTAACGCTAAAGCATAAAGATTTTAATCGTGTAAATACAGCTTCTATTTGGTTGGGAACAGCTTTAAGGCAAGTCTTTGGCGATTATGTTTTAGGACCGGTAGATCCGCCAGTGTCAAGAATTAGGAATCAATTTCATAAAACAATTCTAATTAAAATTCCGCAAAAACAATCGTTAGGAGGTACAAAAAAAGCCATTGTTAGAATTAACAATAGCTTTATGAATGTAAAAGATTTTAGATCTGTTAGATTAATATTGAATGTCGATGCGTATTAAATACTGTTTAAAGCATCTATAAGTTGTGTTTTCTTGTTTCTGCTTAACGGAATTTCATAAGATCCAACTTCAACATTTTTACTGTTAAATCTGTCTATTTTATCTAGATTAACGATATACGATTTGTGTATTCTTAAAAATTTTCCTTCAGGTAACTCTTGCTCGAAAGCTTTCATTGTAGATAATACAACCAAACTACTTTCTTCGGTAACCAATTTTACGTAATCACCAAGTGCTTCAATCCACTTAATGTCGTTTATATATACTTTACGTTTTTTTAGATTACTTTTTACAAATATATGTTCTCCTTCAGCTTCGTTAAAATCTAATTTTAATTTATGTTGTTCAACTGCTTTTTCAACAGCAATCATAAAACGTTCGCGAGTTATAGGTTTCTTTAAATAGTCGGTAGCATCGTAATTAAACGCTTTAAACGCATATTCGGTTTTACCGGTAACAAATATAATTTGAGGCTTATTATTTAATACGTCAAGAAGTTCGAAACCGTTTAAAACAGGCATTTCAATATCTAAAAAGATGAGGTCTACCTTATGCGAATTTAAACCATTTTTGGTTTCAAGCGCACTGCTATACTCTGCAATTAAGTTAAGAGCAGGATGGTTTTCTATCAACTTCACTATGGACAATCGCTGGATTGCGGAGTCGTCAACTACTACACAGTTTAAAGTCATAACAATAATTATTTTCGGTTAAGATATCGACAATAGTACAAATTAATCGGATAAAAACAAAAGAAATCCCGATAAAGTGATTATTTTGTGTTTTTATTAACGTTGTATGAGCGATTTTTACAGGGTTGAAAGTAATTTGGATAGTGTTTGTTATATCTAATATTTATTTGTAATTTTGCAGCCATTTTTAACAATAAAATAGATTTGAATATGAATCATTATGAAGCTGTTTTCATCTTAAATCCCGTTTTATCTGAAACACAGATAAAGGAGACAGTACAGAAATACGAAGACTTTCTTGTTTCGAACGGTGCTAAGATGATATCAAAAGAAGATTGGGGACTAAAAAAATTAGCCTACCCAATTCAAAACAAAAAAAGTGGTTTTTACCATTTATTTGAATTCACTGTTCCTGGAGAAGTAATTACTCCATTAGAGTTGGAATTTAGACGTGACGAGCGTTTTATGCGTTACTTAACTGTAAAATTAGACAAGCACGCTGTGTCTTGGGCTGAAAGAAGAAGAGCTAAACTAAAACAAAAAGCGTAATTATGTCATCAATAGAACAACAAGCAAAAGGAAAAAAAGACGGTGAGATTAGATACTTAACGCCTTTAAATATTGAAACTAATAAGCAAAAGAAATATTGTCGTTTCAAGAAATCTGGAATCAAGTATGTAGATTATAAAGATGCAGACTGGTTATTAAGATTTGTAAACGAACAAGGTAAAATTTTACCTCGTCGTTTAACAGGAACTTCTTTAAAGTATCAAAGAAAAGTGTCTGTAGCTGTAAAAAGAGCTCGTCACTTAGCTTTAATGCCTTATGTAGCTGATTTATTAAAATAAAATACCGATAACAATGGAACTTATATTAAAACAAGACGTTGAAAATTTAGGATTTAAAGACGATGTTGTAACAGTTAAGAACGGTTATGGTAGAAACTTTTTAATTCCTCAAGGAAGTGCTATTTTAGCAACACCTTCTTCTAGAAAAGTGTTAGCTGAAAACTTAAAGCAAAGAGCCTTTAAAGAAAAGAAAATTGTTGATGACGCTAATGTAATTGGTGAAGCTTTAAAAGCTTTAGAAATTAAAATTTCGTCTAAAGTAGGATCAGGTGATAAATTATTTGGTTCTGTAAACAATATCGACCTTGCTGAAGCAATAGCAAAAGAAGGTCAGTCAATCGACAAAAAATTCATCACTGTAATTGGTGGAAGTGTTAAACGTTTAGGTAAATACGAAGCCGTAGTACGTTTACACCGTGAAGTAACTATCGATTTAGCTTTTGAAGTAGTAGCTCAAGCTAACTAATTTAAAAGCGATTATAATATTTAAACCGTTTAGATACGTTCTAGACGGTTTTTTTAATTTTAAAAAAGCATGAAACATCTTATCATAGCATTTAGTTTATTATGTTTTATTAGTTGTGTTAATACGAAAACAGATTCTAAACTTATTGAGGTTTTTAAAGCTTCTAATAAAGAGTTGGCAAATATAAGTGTACATCGTGGAGGCAAAGGATTACTTCATTATCCGGAAAATTGTTTAGAAACAATTATATACGTTAACGATAGTATTTCTGCTATTTACGAAATTGATGTTGCACAAACCAAAGATGGAGTACTCGTTTTAATGCATGATAATGCAATAGACAGAACATCTACAGGTACTGGACTGGTTAAAAGTTTAACTTATAAAGAGTTAGAGGCTTTTAATTTAGTAGATGAATATGGTAATGAAACCCCTTACAAAATACCATTATTCAAGGATGTATTAAATTGGGCTAAAGCCAATACTGTTATTCTTACTGTAGATATAAAACGTAGCGTTAGTCAAAAAGTGGTTATAGATGCTATAAGAGAAGCAAAAGCTCAAGATGTAAGTATTATTATAACTTATGATGCTGAGCAAGCTAAAGCAGCATACGAATTAGCTCCGGATTTATTATTATCTGTTTCGGCTAGAAATGAAGACGAATTTAATAGGTTATTAGATGCTGAAATTCCAACTAGAAATATGCTTGCTTTTACAGGAACACGCTTGTCTGATGTATCACTTTTTGAAAGATTACATGCCGAAGATATCGTTTGTATGCTAGGTACATTAGGAAACTTAGATAAACAAGCAGAAGTTAAGGGAAATGAAAGTTATGTTAAATGGAAAGCATTAGGGGTAGATATTTTTGCTACAGACAGACCGTTTGCGGTTTATAATGCTATAAAATAAAAGAAGAATGAAATACGCTAGACTTACAAAAGAACAGTTTGAAGAATTACATCAAGAATTTATAAATTTTTTAGCAACACAAACTATTGATGCTACAGAATGGAAAATTATTAAAGAGACAAAACCAGAAGTTGCAGAACAAGAGTTAGATGTGTTTAGCGATTTGGTATGGGAAGGTGTTTTAAGTAAAGTAAAATTCCTTGAACATATTAATGGGCAACATATGCATTTATTTGCTTTAGGCGAAACGAATATGCATTTGGTCGCTATTAAAATAAAAAACGATAAAGACTTAGCGACTCCAGAAGGTTTTAACTGGTTACGTGATAATTTATTAGATGATAATGTTGAGTTCCTTCAAGCTAATAAAACCTATTCAGAAGATAAGCAATTAGATATCTTTAAGTTAATTCAGCAAGGCGCACATATTACAAAAGGAGATTTGTATACCTATTTCAATAATTTAGTAAACGCAGATTAACAATGTGTTATTCGTAGCGTAAAGATTCTATCGGGTCTAATTTTGAAGCTTTTGAAGCGGGGTAAGATCCAGAAATTATCGCTACTATAAACGTAATAACGCTGGCCCAAATCATGGCAGACCAAGGCATACTAAACTCAAAATCGACTGCAGATGCAAATCCGAGGCCGAGTAAAATTCCCAATATCATTCCTAGTATTCCACCAAGTTGACCAATTATTATAGTTTCTATAAAAAACTGAAACGCTATGGTTCCTTGTTTAGCTCCTAAAGCTTTTCGAACGCCAATCTCTCGTGTACGTTCGCTTACAGAAACAAGCATGATGTTCATTAAAGCGATAGACGACCCTAAAATTGTTATAATACTAATAATCCATGCGGCAGTAGATAAAACACCTGTAATAGCTCCTACACGATTAATAAGATCCTCGCTACGTTCCATTCCAAAATTATTATCCTCAACTGGATTTAATCCACGAATATTTCTAAACGTAACAATAGCATCATCTTGAGCTTGAGCCAATAATTCTTTCTTTTCAACCATAACACTAAGTGCGTAGTTTATATTAGCATTAGTAAAAATTGAACGTGCTTTTTGTAGCGGCATAATGACTCTTAAATCCTGATTATTTCCGAAAGTAGATCCTTTAGCTTCTAAAGCACCAATCACTTTAAATTTAAAACCCCTCACCGAAATAGTTTGATCAATAGGATTTCCTTCTTTAAATAAAGCTTTAACTAAATCACTTCCTATAATACACACATTAGAATTATTGTCGACTTCTAACGCATTAAACTCACGACCTTGATCAACTTTTAAACCAGAATTTTGGATAAAATTTTCGTTGGCACCAATAACTGTTACTTCTGGATCTGTTTTTTCATTTTCAAATTTAACTTCGGCAGTCGATGTTCCGTTAAAGGAAACCGATGTTTTTGTAAACGGATAGTTATATTGATTTTCAAAATCACGAATATTTTGATAACTGATAATCGGATTTACTTTTTGGCGTTCACCTGATTGGCGTCTAGCAGTAAATTCATAACGTTGAATATTAAAAGTATTTGCTCCCATAGAGGAGAAATCGCTAGAAATGGTGGTTTCTAAAGCAGAAACAGCACTTAAAATTCCAACCAAAGCTGTAATTCCAATGGCAATTATAAGTATAGTAAGTATGGTTCGCAGTAGCTGGCCTTTTATAGAATCGAAAGCAATTCTGATATTTTCTCGAACAAGTGAAAACATGAATATGGTGTTATAAGTTGGGTGTTTTGATATAAGACTATTAAATCGGAATAAAGTTACTATAAAATTGAATTATCTTATTAAGTCACATCAAAAATTTAGATATTTGTGCTCAAATTTAAAATACCAATGGCACAAAAACCAAGCATTCCAAAAGGAACACGAGATTTTAATCCCGATCAAGTTGCAAAACGTCAATATATATTTAAAACCATTCAGCATGTTTTCGAAACTTACGGTTTTCAACCTATAGAAACACCAAGTTTTGAGAATTCTGAAACCTTGATGGGTAAATATGGAGATGAAGGGGACCGCTTGATTTTTAAAATTTTGAATTCTGGAGATTATCTTAATAAGGTAAATGATGATTTATATGCTGAAAAGGATTCTACTAAAATAACCTCTAGTATTTCAGAAAAAGCGTTGCGTTACGATTTAACAGTACCTTTTGCACGTTATGTTGTACAGCACCAAAACGAGATTGAATTTCCGTTTAAACGCTACCAAATGCAACCGGTTTGGAGAGCAGACCGACCTCAAAAAGGACGTTTTAGAGAATTTAATCAGTGTGATGCAGATGTTGTAGGATCTAAATCACTTTGGCAAGAAGTAGAATTTGTACAATTATACGATGCTGTTTTTTCTGAATTACATTTAGAAGGTGTTACGATTAAAATTAACAATCGTAAAATATTATCTGGTATAGCAGAAGTTATAGGAGCTAAAGATAAGTTGATTGATTTTACGGTTGCTTTAGATAAATTAGATAAAATAGGCGAGGAGAAGGTAAAAGAAGAAATGTTAGGTAAAGGTATTCCACAAAGTGGTATCGATAAATTACAGCCACTTTTTACGTTATCTGGTACTTTTGAAGCACAAATACAGAGTTTAAAAGAGATTTTAAGCATATCTGAAGAAGGTTTAAAAGGTGTTGAAGAATTAGAATTTATAAATACAGGAATTGATGCTTTAGGTTTAAAAACAGCTGCATTACAATTAGATGTCACCTTGGCTCGTGGATTAAATTACTATACAGGTGCTATTTTTGAAGTTGCTGCACCTAAAGGTGTAGCTATGGGGTCTATTGGTGGTGGAGGTCGTTACGACGATTTAACTGGGATTTTTGGACTTAACGATGTTAGTGGAGTAGGTATTAGTTTTGGATTGGATCGTATTTACTTAGTTCTGGAAGAATTGCAATTATTTCCGGAAGCTGTAAATAAAAATGTAAAAGTATTTTTTATCAATTTTGGAGATAGCGAAGCTTTGTATAGTTTAAAAGCGATTCAGAAATTAAGAGCAGTAGGTATTAATGCCGAATTATATCCTGATGCAGCCAAAATGAAGAAACAAATGAATCATGCAAATAAAAGAATGATTCCGTTTGTGGTTTTAGTGGGAGAGGAAGAAGTTAAATCTGAAGTGTATACGTTGAAAAATATGATAAACGGAGAACAAGATAAAGTAGATTTTAATACATTATTATCAGCTGTTACATCTTAAGAAGCTTATTTTAAATAAATTAAAAAGTCCCGATGCAAATCGGGACTTTTTTGTTATAGCTATTAGGTGAAACGTGTTAATACTTAATAATAACCTTCTTACTTGTACTACCTTTATCTGTGTCCACTTTTACAATGTAATTGCCTTCGGAAATCCGTTGTACTGGAATTTTGCAGTTGTTAGATAAAGGTGCGTTTGTAGTATTCCAAGCTTTAACGGTTTGCCCTAATGTATTGATTAAATATACTTGTCTAATATTAATGTGATTTGGAGTTTTAATATGAAGTTCATCAGTTTTGTCTAAGTAGTTAATTTTGATTTCGCTCAATTCATTTTTAAGATCATCGATATCTAATCTATTTTGATCTTTAAACGCTAAGAAATAACGATCTAAATACTCCCCTTTTTCTAAATGCATCTGATATTTAGAATTGTTGATTTGTGTATAGGTATCCGCATAACTATCATAGATGAATACATCAATAGGCGTATCGAAATTTTCAAGTTCTTTTAAACTGATTTCTACATTACCATCTTTACCTATAAGCATTGCTAAAGGATATTGTTTGGTATCATCAAAAACTCCTACACCCTGAATGATGTAAGTTTTATTATTAATTAAGAATAATAAATCACTTGATAATTCTTCGAAATTTGTAGCATCGTAACCAAAATCAACATCGTCTGTTGCTGCATTATCTGGTGTGAATCCTAACAATAATTGTCTTATTGCATTATCTGGATTTTTAAAACTCAAACGTAAGCGTTGAATATCATTAGTGCTTTCTTCTGTCGTCCCATCAGATCTTGAGAAAATGGATTCGTCATCAGCTTCAGTTTTAAATATACGTTGACCGTTATTAAACATGATATTTCCAGTTTGTGCAGCCGTAATAAAGAATCCTTGAGCTACGGGTATATAACGTTTAGGAGTGTGACTAGCAGCATCTCCAGCTCCAGTAATATCGTCTGGAGCAACAGCAGCATTCCCCCCGGTTAAGTTTAGAGAAGCATAACCACCTAAATATTCTTTAGTAACGTGAGAGCTATTAGTTGTTGATTGTCTCCAAAAGCGTATTTCACCATTGTTACCATTATCATTAAGCATAGATTGATTATCTGTTATAAACGCAAATGCATCTATTGCAGAAGGGTAAGGATTACCAATTAGGGCATCATTACCTGCATCAACATTTACTAAATAATCACCATTATTTGGTTGACCAATAAAGGTAAAACCTGAACTAGATGCACCTTTCATAATAAATCCTAGACCGACTCTAATCTCAGTATTTTCATTAATACGGTTCCATTGGAAGGTTGCAGAATTATAGTTTTCATAAAGGTACAACCAACGCGTACTTATATAAGGAGGATTCCCTGCAGCACCATCATGATTTGGTGTCCAACCAACAGGGGTTGTACCTACATGTAATACTTCTTTTAATGTATAGGTTCTATTATTAGTCGTTCCTGATGTACTTACAGGAGATGCCCAATAGTTATAATTATAAATATTAGTAGTTCCTTCTTGGTTTCTATGTAATGCGCCTGAGCCAGAATAATCTACAACGCTATTTTCCGGTTGCAATAATTGGGCTTCGCCTTCAAGTTTAAGCGTTCCGTCTAATTTAAGATATTTAGACACGGTAATAGGTGTCTTGTCTGGCACTGTTAAGGTGTTATTTTCTACAATTAAACCTAAAACAGAAGTCGAACGGTCTAATGTTACATTGTTTTTAATTTTAACAATGTTCCATTCTATTCCATTTGTATTTGGTATAGGGTTCACATCTGCATTCATCCAAGCCGCAGCAGTATCCCAGTCGGAGTTTCCATTACTTTCATAAGGTAGGGGAGCAGTTTCCTGTTGCATTGTAGTCATGTTTCTTAATACACCCGAAGTTGCTCCATTAGCAGATGCTAAAGTTCCATTAATAATATTCGAGCCCATTTGGTAATACCCTACAAGGTTAGAGTTCCAATCTAATTCACCAATAATATCTATAGGAATAATGGAACCTCTAACTTTTCCTCCATTATTTTGAATTTCTTGATTCATCATCTCTCGAATTTGGTCTATACTAAGTGCTTTGTTCCAAATACGTAATTCGTCTAACCAACCGTTGAAATAATTAGTAGGTAAAATGCTTGATTGGACAGCTCCAAGAAGTGCTAAGTTTGAGTTTATTTGCGGTCCGATTTCATTGTTTTTAGTAGCTTTTAATATACCATCTACATACAATTTATAAGATGAACCATTAAATGTTACAGCAACATGATACCAACGGTTAGAAGATAAGCCTGAGGTAGAAATAGATTTTCCATTATTCCAGTTAAAGGCAACAGTATTACCATTTGTTAGGGTTAGATCGTAACCATTTGTTGCGTTTGACGGACTACGTTTAGATAGTATGGTTTGATTTCCAGTAGTGCTATTTGGTTTAGTCCATATTTCTATACTAAATGGTCCCACCAAATTATATGCATTACCGAAATTAACACTAGTATTAGTACCATTAAAATCGAAATCATTTCCAGAACAAGCCGGGATATTTACAGCAACTTCTGTACTGCTGTCTCCACAAAGTACTCCGTTAGTTACGGTCCATGTTAAGATGTAATTTGTACCACTTTCACCAGTAAATGTCGCATTAGAATCTGTAGTACTAGAGAATACACCACCCAAAGGTAAAGCTGTCCAAACCCCACCTATATTAGCAGTTAGTTGTACAGTAGTATCATCGCAAGAATCTATAGTGGTTAACAGATTTGCTTTAGCTTCTATAAATGGTAAAACAATAACATCGTAAGTTACAGGAACTCCAGCCGCACAACCATAAGGAGATAGAGGTGTAATTGTGTAAGTAACAGTTATTGGAGAACTTGTTTTGTTATTTAGTATATCATTATTCAATGTAAATACATTATTCTCATCGACATCAGCAGCAGTAGAAATTCCATTTGAGGCACTATTATCCCCCGATAGAGCTCTTGTCCAGCTAAACTCCATGTCTGCTTCGGTACCTATAATATTTCCTTCAACTAAAATTTCTGGACTTGTACCACTACAGATAGTTATTTCAGGTTCTGTATCATTAAGAATTCTAGGTGTTGGGTGGATTTCAACCTCAATAATTTCTGGAACTCCATTACAATAGTAATCTGAGTAAAAAGGCCAGCCAGTTTTTACATGATATTCAGGAGTGACATTAATTTGTGTCGATATAGTTTCATTTCCATCATTGCTTAGAGTAAAGGTGTTTTCTCCAATAGATTCTCTTCTAATCCAATTGCTTGATGTTAATGTCCCGTTTATTTCATCATTATTAGTTGATACATAGGATGAATTATATGAAAAAAGAAATTTTATTGTTGAAGCAGAGGAATGATCAATATAAAATTGTGGTGTGATTTCTACTGTGGGACAATATCCATCTTGTTTAGGATTAAAGGTTATATCCATCCCTCCAAAAATACCTCCTAAACCAAAGTAGTTAATAACTATACTATTAGAAGTAACACTAGAACACAAAGCGTCTGTTGTTCTCAATCTATAATAATATTCATCTTGAGGCGGTGAGAAGGTTGAATTAGTAGCTCCAGAAATATTGCTCCATGAATTATTATTAGTACTTCTTTGCCATTGGTATGTATAATTTCCAGAACCTCCTGAAGAAGGGGTTGTGATATGTAAATCTGCAGGATCTTGTAACCAGCAAACATCCTGTGTGTCTCCAATCACAGGAACAGTTAAAGGGGAATATACTTCTACAGTTGCAGTCACTACTTCACTTACACATCCTTGTCTAGTCGCCGTTACTGTGAATGTTACCGTTTGGGTTTCAGTAGTGTTATTAGTGAAATTTCCAGAAACTATTAAAGGATTATTTCTATTAGAGGGAGTCCCAGATCCAGATGAGGCAAACCCTGTAACATTAATGGTATTGTCTCGGGACCATGTATAAGTCGTATTACCATTTGTGTTATAAGTATTGCTTAATTCTAATGAGAAAGTGCCTCCATCGCAAATAGTTTGCTCGATTGGAGAAATTTCAACAATAGGTGTTGGGGTAACTCTAATTTGTATATTTTCAATAACATTACTTTCACAACCATTTGCAATAGCCCAAACTTTAAAAGTAACTATTCTATTTTGATGATAAGTACTTTCTAGTATACCAGAAATACTTGAGCCTGTACCACTTTCCATACCTGAAATAGACGTTTCGCTGTCTGTACGTTCCCAAAAATATTCAACATCTTCAAGAGCATTTATGTTTAAAATTTCAATAGGGGTAATTTCACTGTCACTACACACGGTTTCATTAAACTCAGGTCTTAAATCTGGATTTATACCAATTATAAGTTCTGGATTTACCGTAATAGTTGCAGTTGTAGTTTCACTAGCACAGCCATTAGCATTGGCAGTAATAGTAAACGTAGTTGTTTGTGGGGAACTTGTTGTGTTGACTAGTGTTCCTGAAATTGGAGAGCCAGTACCACTTTCTAATCCCGTTAACCCGGTTGTATTATTTCGCGTCCAGCTATAAGTTACACCAGAGATGTTATTTGGATTGCTTATCACAATAGGAGCGATGCCATCACCAAAACAAATGGTTTGTAAGGTATTGTTAGCAGAAACAGTAGGAGCAGGGTTAACAATAACATCTACAGTAATAGATTCTGAAATACAATTGTATTCTGAATTTGCTCTAACGGTGAATCTAGTTGTTTGTGGTGTATTTGTAGTGTTTGTTAAACTTACATTGATGGTGTTACTGTCTCCTGTCGATGTACCTGTAATTCCAGACGTATTAGTTCGAGACCATATATACGTTAAAGTTTTATCAACATTATTGTCGTCGATTATTGTAATGGCTGTGGTCTCACCAGAACAAATAACATTATTAAAAGTAGCATTAGGATCTAGGATAAGTTCAGGTTTAGGGTTTACTGTTATTGTAGCTGTTGTTTCACTTGTACATCCGTTAGCCGTAGCTGTAATTGTAAAGGTTGTAGTTTCTGGCGTTCCAGTTGTATTAGTTAACGATCCTGAAATTGGAGAACCATTACCGCTAGCAGCTATTCCTGTTAAGTTAGTAGAGTTATTACGTGTCCAAGAATAAGAAATACCAGTTACGCTATTATCGTTTAGAATATTTATAGGAGAAATAGATCCGTCGCTACAAATAGTCTGACTTGATTGATTTACAGAAATCACAGGTTCTGGGTTTACAGTTACAGCTGCTGTAGTTTCACTTGTACATCCGTTAGCTGTTGCCGTAATTGTAAAGGTTGTAGTTTGTGGAGTTCCGGTTGTATTGGCTAACGATCCTGAAATTGGAGAACCATTACCGCTAGTAGGAATTCCAGTTAAGTTAGTAGTGTTATCACGAGTCCACGAGTATGTAGTACCGCCAACGCTATTAGTATTTAATATATTGATAGGAGTAATTGTACCATCGCTACAAATAATCTGACTCGGTTGATCTACAGAAATCACAGGTTCTGGATTAACTGTTACCGTTGCAGTTGTTTCACTTGTACATCCATTAGCTGTTGCCGTAATTGTAAAGGTTGTAGTTTGTGCAGTTCCAGTTGTATTGGTTAATGCTCCAGAAATTGGTGATCCATTACCGCTTGTCGCTAATCCTGTTAGGTTTGAAGTATTGTCTCTAATCCAAGAATAAGAAACCCCAGTTACGTTATTAGTGTTTAATATATTGATCGGTTCAATTGAACCGTCACTACAAATAGTCTGACTTGGTTGATCTACAGAAATTACAGGTTCTGGATTAACCGTTACAGTAGCTGTAGTTTCGCTCGTACATCCGTTAGCTGTTGCTGTAATTGTAAAGGTTGTGGTTTGAGGCGTTCCAGTTGTATTAGTTAACGATCCTGAAATTGGAGAACCATTACCGCTAGTAGGAATTCCAGTTAAGTTTGAAATATTGTTACGAGTCCAAGAATAAGAAATACCGCCAACACTATTAGTATTTAATATATTGATAGGAGTAATTGTACCATCGCTACAAATAGTCTGACTTGGTTGATCTACAGAAATCACAGGTTCTGGATTAACTGTTACCGTTGCAGTTGTTTCACTTGTACATCCATTAGCTGTTGCCGTAATTGTAAAGGTTGTAGTTTGTGCAGTTCCAGTTGTATTGGTTAATGCTCCAGAAATTGGTGATCCATTACCGCTTGTCGCTAATCCTGTTAGGTTTGAAGTATTGTCTCTAATCCAAGAATAAGAAACCCCAGTTACGTTATTAGTGTTTAATATATTGATCGGTTCAATTGAACCGTCACTACAAATAGTCTGACTTGGTTGATCTACAGAAATTACAGGTTCTGGATTAACCGTTACAGTAGCTGTAGTTTCGCTCGTACATCCGTTAGCTGTTGCTGTAATTGTAAAGGTTGTGGTTTGAGGCGTTCCAGTTGTATTAGTTAACGATCCTGAAATTGGAGAACCATTACCGCTAGTAGGAATTCCAGTTAAGTTTGAAATATTGTTACGAGTCCAAGAATAAGAAATACCGGTTACGCTATTATCGTTAAGAATATTTATAGGAGAAATAGAACCATCACTACAAATAATCTGACTCGGTTGATCTACAGAAATTACAGGTTCTGGATTAACTGTTACCGTAGCAGTTGTTTCACTTGTACATCCGTTAGCCGTAGCTGTAATTGTAAAGGTTGTGGTTTGAGGCGTTCCGGTTGTATTAGTTAACGATCCTGAAATTGGTGATCCATTACCACTAGTAGTAATTCCTGTTAAGTTAGTAGTGTTATCACGTGTCCAAGAATAAGAGATACTATCTACACTATTAGTATTTAAAATATTTATAGGTGAAATAGAACCATCACTACAAATAGTTTGACTTGCTTGATTTACGGAAATTACAGGTTCTGGATTTACAGTTACAGCATAATTTGTGGAAATAGTTCTAGTTCCACAATCATTTTGGCCTTGTACACTAATATTACCAGAAATAGCTGTTGCCATGTCATAGTCTACTTCAATAGTATTTTTACCAGCCCCAGAAACAATACTTGCACCAGTTGGTAAAGTCCATAAATAATTAGTTGCGTTATCGATTGAAGGTACTGTATATTCTACATTTGTTTCACCTTGACAAACAACGTTAGTTCCAGTAATGGTGCCTGCTGCAAGTGGTAACGGATCTACATTAATAGCTATAGAAATGCAAGCTGTTTCACCACAATCGTCATTATATCGTGCGAAATAGGTTGTAGTTATGGTAGGAGATACAACAATATTATTTTCCGTACCGGCAGAAGTTCCTTCACAACTATCAGTAAACCATTCTATAATTGCACCTGTACCTAAAGTACCGCCAGAAACATTAAGTGTTGTAGACGTACCTTCGCAAATCGTATTGCTGTTAGAAGATGTTATTGTTGTTGGAGCAGTTGATTTTTCATTAACGCTAACCAATAATTCTGAAGCTGTAACACTTTCTCCACAGTCGTTCACACCAACTACAGAAATTGTAAAACTAGCTAGCGGAGTGTTAGAAATATCTAAAGCTATGGAATTGGTGTTAGATGTACCGTTAAAAGTTGCAGAATCATTAGAAATTGTCCAGTTATAAGATATTGTATTTGGTAAACTTGAAATTGTGTAATCGACCATAGTCTCTCCTGGACATAGAATAGTCGGTCCGGTAATGTTTTCTGGGGTACCTGGAACTGTTTTAAACGTTATCGGTAAGAGCGTAGTATCTCCAGTAGCGCATTCATTTTTTGCATCAACAGTTATAGCACCGCTAGTGGCATTGTTAAAATCGACTGTTATAGTATTTGTTCCATCTCCAGAGGCGATTGTAGCCCCAGTTGGTAGCGTCCAATTGTACGAAGTAGCTCCTGGAATTTCTATTACGGTATAGGTTTGAGAAGCACCATAACAAATACCTGAAACAGGAGAAACAAAAGTAGGAGCGCTTGGAACGTCTTTGACGCTAATTGAAAGGCTAGACTGCAATGAGTTACCACCACAATCACCAACACCATTAGCAACCACTGTTACATTTCCAGAATTGGCATTTACATAATCTACAGTTATACTATTTGTTGTGGTAACTAAATTTCCAGTTGTAGGCGAAGCACCTGAAGGAAGAGTCCATGTATAATTTTCGGCATTGGTAATTGCTGGAACGGTGTAAGTTATAGTGCTAGAATTTTTGCAAACCTCTTGCTGTCCCGTTATTACACCAATAGTGGTACCATCTAAAGAACCTTCTCTTGTCACAGTAACAGTGATGCAATCTGTGGTATTACAAGTACCTTGATAGTTTACATAAAACGTTTTAGATTCTCCTTCGGGTATATTGACATTTAGATCATTTCCCTCCCCTTTATAAGTTCCGTTACAATTTCCTTCATACCATCTCGGTATAGAGCCATCCGCTAAAGTACCACCGCTAACTTTAAGATTAATATTACTATTTTGACCGAGATGATTAATACAAATATTGGATCCAATATATTCTGTACTGTTAACGTGTATTGTAGTCGGAGCTTCATTTAATTTTATAACATCTATGCTATTATTAGACCTTGCAGTGCCTTCAGGCGTAGTTATTTCAACGTTACCATTCCCTACAGAACCACTACTTACAGTGGCTGTTATTTGAGTATTAGAGTTTATAGAGAAGCTACTAGCATTTGCATTTCCAATGCGCACTTGAGAAGTATTATTTAAATTTGTTCCTGTAATTATAACTTGTCCGCCAACGCATACAGATAAAGGGCTTATACTAGTAATTGTAGGAGTAAGATTTACTGTATAAGTGAATTTTACTCGCCCATTTGCACCTGCACCACCAGTTTTAAAATTAGCACTACCATTATCATTGCCAATAGCATTTCCGCCACCGCCACCGCCACCAGGACTATTTCCTGATTGACCATTATTGTCGGAACCACCAGTACCACCAGTGTTAGAAGCTCTTGCCGCATCACCGCCTTTTCCTCCAGTTTGGTTAGAACCACCTTGTCCTTGCTGTCCGTTCTCACTATTGTTACCAGTGGCACTTCCTCCAGTTCCTGCTTGTCCGTTACTGTTACCATTTCCGCCTTCTCCGCCTTTTCCTCCACCAGCGGTTAAAGTGGGTCCTGTAGGGGGAGTAAGAGACGTGTTTCCACCATTATTACCATTACCAGAACTGTTAGAGATAGCACCTCCATTGCTGACTGTAAAGTTAAATGTTTGTCCTGGGGTAATATTATTATAGGTTTGAGAGATATATGCGCCACCGCCACCGCCACCGCCAGAGAGGTTATCTTTCTTTGAACCACCACCAGCGCCACCTGCTCCCCATATTTCTACGGTTACTGAAGTTACTCCAGCGGGTACTGTCCAAGATCCGTTACCACTATTATTAAAGTTCTTTACTTCTTGCCCCAAAACACTTTGTGAGCTAAAAGCAAATAAACTCACAAGCAAAATTAAGGAAGCTGAATTTTTTAATGAAATAAATCGTCCGAATCGGGCAGGAGTTTGTGTAACAGATAATGTAATTCGCGAAGTAATGTTATGCATGTTTGGTCAGTTATTACGTTAGTATGTAATTTTATGATTTGTACTGTCAAGTCTTTAAAATTAATTTAGTTGTGCTAAATATTTGCTAGACCAGCGTTTAAAGTTAAGATTGTTTCTGAGATATTTTAAATCTATGTTAAAAAATACATAAATAAAGTAATGTTTTTTCAAGATAAAATTAAATAGAGATACAAAAAGTGCGTTTTTAATAGATAATCACGTTTAAAAAACGAAAAGTGATTAAGTGTATTTATATTCCTTTCTATTAGTTTAGGATGTATATCCGTTTTAATTGCACATATAAAAGGTGTCATAAAATAAGGTTTTTATGAATTAAACAATTTTGAGTATTGTGGTATTAATTTTGAATATTAGGAGAAATTCATATTAATTATAAATGGAAATCGAGAATCTTTAGATGAATAAAAATTAATGAACTATATTTTGATTATATAGGAATGCTCTATAGAGGTAATAGTCTTATTAGTCTGTAAATGAATAGGTGTTTAATAATTTTGTTAATATTTATCAGTAGGAAATTCGAATCCATCTAAAGCATGACTTCAAACTCTATTCTCAAAAAGCACAAACATTTAAGTCGTATTTTATTCAATTAAAAAATTCAAAATTTGAATTGCAGCATCACTAATCAAGGCATCCGATTTCAAAATAATGGCAACACCATAATCCTCTAAGGTTTTACAATCTATTTCTGATACGTTTTCGCCGTCTACAATAACTAAAATATCATTACATCCATAATTTGATAACGAATCTATAATTTCGGAAATCTTGTGAATAAAATCATGCGTTAAATAAGATATGTGAATGACATGTACATCGTTTTCTATAGCTTGTTTTGAAAGGTCTTTAGCCGATTGAAATAAAGGAGAAAGATCTACATCGAAACCAATATCAGCATATGCTGATGCTATAAATTTTATGTTGTGGTCGTCGTTTTTTTGTTCTAATTTGGAAAGTAATAACCGAGGTTGACGTCCTTCTTGTGTAGCAAAAATATCTGAAAGCGCTTTGGCTTTTAAAAATGATGCTTTGTCTGTTTCTTTGTTACTTTTCATATTAAATACTAGTTTAAAGCATTGTAAATTTCACTTAAAGTGGCATGATTGCGTACAGCTTCTATAGCTAATGTTAATAGATTTTCGTTGCTGTTATGGGTTGCTTTTTTTAATCTTAAAAGTGCGTTAGTTATAGCATCTTCATCTCTATTAAGAGGTGTTTCTTGTAAAGGTTGAAATGAATTTTTATCTTCTGATTTGTTGAGGTTAGAAGTGTTCACATTCAATTGATACAATGTTGTTTGAATGCTATCAGGAAGTTTTCCTAATGTTTCATAGGCTTCAAATAATTCCCAAGTTTTTTCAGCAAAATCAGAAGTTCGTTTTTCAACATAAAAACTTCCTGCCCAAGGATCGACAGTTTTTGTAATCTGGGTTTCCTCTTTTAAATACAACTGAATATTTCTATCCAATCGTTCTGACTCTGATGTTGAGGTATACAGAGATTGTGTTTGTAAACTTTGGCTGCCACCAAAAGCTGCTGCAGCAGCTTCTATAGTTGTTTTTGTTACAGAATGACACAAATCTGAATTCGAAAACCCGTTTGAAATGGTTCTGCTATGTATATGTAATGCTAAAGATTTTTCGTTTTTAGGATGATGAGATTTTACAATTTTAGCCCATAACATTCGGGCTGCTCGTAGTTTTGCAATTTCTGTAAAATGCTGTAAGCCTAATTCAAAATTAAAGGATAGGCGAGGAGTAATGTCGTCTATTTTTAATCCTGATGCTAAGCCTTCTTTAAGCTGTTTATTTCCGCAAATTAACATTAATGCCAGTTGGGTTTCAGGATTAGAAGTTATGGTGTGTAAGGTGTCTCCTGAAATTGAAATACTATTAAATTTTGGTAAATTCGTTTTTGCATAAGCTAAAATGTCTGATGTTATTCTTTCAGAATTTTTAGCTCTATTTTGAATGTTTAAATCCGTTAACACATCAACATTAAAATTTCCTTTTAGCTGTTCAAGATTTAAATTCTGTGTTTCTGCTGTTACGATATAAAAGGCCAAAAGAGGTAATGAAATAGCATTGTCGCTTAAGGAAATACTTATTTCTTCTAAAGATATATGTTTAAAAATGCCTTTAAAATGCTCTAGTGTTTCAATATTGAATTTTTCATTTTGTTTCCAATCTAAGTCTAAATAAAAAGAGCGTTGTCCAGCTTTAAACTGACGGATATAAAAGGCATTATAAGCTTCTGAAGAATAAAATTGTGCAGACTGATTAATGTTCCAAGTGGACGTTACATACATGGTAGATGAAATGCCACGTAAATAAGGTGATATTCCAGCAGCAAAATCTAAGTGATGTAAATCTTCAAGATCAACTTCAGAAAAAGTTGATTGTATAGTAGAATTTTCCGAAGAAAAATCAGACTTATTTTGATTCTTTTTAGCGGGTTTTTCAGTAGACTTTAAAGTAATATGTTGTAGATTTTTTCTACTCATTTTATATTTTGGATATACTAATTTTCAGATTTCAATCTGTTTTGTTCTAGAGCTTCAGCCAAACGTCTTGGAATAATAGGCTCTAGTAATGTTTTTCTTGGATTTTGCTTCACAAACGGGTACAATTCCAAATTCTCTTTCATCCGGTTTTCCGAATTTATATGTTTGTTGGTGCCAATTAAAGTCAATTCGGAAGTATTAAATTGTTCTTGCTCTTTTGCTGCACTTTCTTTAATTTTCTTCTGAATTAATCCCTCTTTCAATAATTTTAAAAATCCGCCTTGAGCTTCAATATCTTTAAATAAAATGAGTGCTTTCTCTGCCAATTGATGAGTTAAAGATTCTATATAATAGGAACCATCTGAAGGATTATTTATATTCCCAAAATCACTTTCTTCTTTTAATGTAAGTAACTGTTGTCTAGCCATGTGTTCACCAGAAACATTGTTTTTATGGAAAAGGGAATCGAATGCCACGTTGTAAATACTATCTGCTCCACCTAAAACTGCACTCATACTTTCGGTAGTTGTTCGCAACATATTTGTTTTATTATCGTAAATAGTTTTGTTACGTTTTGTTGGACCAGTAATAATATGACATTGCGTATTTACATTATATTCTGAAGCCAAAGTACTCCATAAAAGGCGTATAGCCCGAAGCTTGGCAATTTCGAAAAAGTAATTAGAACCGATAGTAACTTTAAAAGTGATTTCTGTGTGAAATAGATTTGAAAACCGATTTAAATATTCGTTAGCATGTGCTAAACTATAAGCGAGTTGCTGCGTAATTGTAGCTCCGGCATTTTGATAGACACCTAGATTTACACTAACGCTACTTTTTAAGTTGGTGCAATTTTTTAATACAGTTTCTAAAGTATTATAATCTGATTGAAGTGTTGTATACCAATTACCGTCTTCGGTAAGATGACCAATAATATCGAAATTCACATAAAAAAACGCCTGTGTTTCTAATGTGATTTGATTTAGTTTTTCTATAAATTTTGAAGAACAGAATTGCAAATCAAAATAAATAGGAACTAAAGAAAGATCTATATTTTGTAATAATTTATCTATGTCGCAGCGTTCTGTAGCAATAATAAAAGCTAAAGCTTCGGTTCCATTTTTTAATCCATTTAGAGCTAAACTATTTGATTTTTCTTCAGAATTAACAAAAATTGTTTGTGTGATTTTAAACGGTGTTGTGCTAGATTTTAAATTGAAATGAGGTGCTTTTAAATCTTCTTTTTGATAAAAAGGTTTAACATTAATATCTTCGTTAGTATGCCAAATAAGCGTGTTGTTATAATCGGCTCCATTTAAATCAAATTGGATTTTTTGTTTCCAAGCCTTTGCGGATACCGTGTAAAATTCATCAAACAAATTAGGTTTACTCATCTGTTTGTGGTTTTAAGCTGTCTTCATATTCAATAATATAAATATCTTCATTTTCCCGCTTTAAATAATAGGTTTCTCTTGCAAACTTTTCGATACCTTCTTCTGTATTTAATTTTTTATACGCTTTACGATCTTTAGTGATTTCGTTTATATAATACTCTTTTTGCTCGTTAAGATCGTCGATGTCGTTATTCAATTCATTATGAATTAAAAAAGAATTACTATCAAAAAATAACATCCAAATAGCAAAGCCAATCCCCGGAATTACAAAGGCATTTTTAAAAGGTTTGACATATTTGTGATTGAAAAAATTCAATTTCATAATAGTTTTTCATTAATAATTGTACGCACAATATCAATTGCAACGGTGTTGAATTTATTGTTAGGAATGATGATGTCTGCATATTCCTTCATCGGTTCAATAAATTGCTGATGCATAGGTTTTAAAGTGGTTAAGTAGCGGTTTAAAACTTCGTCTAAATCACGACCACGTTCAGCAATATCACGTTTTAATCGTCTAATTAATCGTTCATCACTATCTGCATGAACAAATATTTTAATATCGAATAAATCACGAATATCAGGATGTGTAAAAATCAAAATACCTTCAACAATCATAACTTTTCTAGGATGCGTTAAAATGGTATCGCTAGTTCTATTGTGTTTTACAAAAGAATACACCGGTTGCTGGATAGGCTCCCCAGATTTAAGTTGTTTTAAGTGCTTGACAAGTAAATCAAAATCAATGGACTTTGGATGATCGAAATTAATTAATTTACGCTCGTCGTAAGATAGGTGGGAGGTGTCGTTATAATAGGAATCTTGAGATATTATACCAACTTCTGCCTCTGGAAGTTCATTTAAAATTTGATTAACAACTGTTGTTTTCCCACAACCTGTACCACCAGTAAGTCCTATAATTAGCATTGATTTTTTTGTTTTATGAATTGACAAATTTAAGGTTAATTCTTCGGAATAATTTTAACTATTCCAACATTTTCTACCCCTACGTAAATATATCCATCTGGGCCTTGCACAATAGAGCGCACACGCCCGATATCTTGTAATAATTTTTCTTCTTTAATAACTTTATTCCCTTTTAGGATACAACGGTCTACGTATTGAAATTTTAAAGAACCAACCAATATATTTCCTTTCCATCCTGCGTAAATATCGCTTGTGACATAACACATGCCGGAGGGCGCAATTGAAGGCGTCCAATGATGAATAGGTGATTCCATTCCTTCCATTTCGGTATAGTCTGAAATAGATGTTCCCCAGTAATTTATACCATAAGTTACAAGTGGCCACCCATAATTTTTTCCAGCTGAAATGATATTTATTTCATCGCCTCCTTTTGGACCATGCTCGTGTGCCCAAATTTTATTTGTTTCTGGATTCATAATCATACCCTGCGGATTTCTATGTCCGTAAGAATATATTGCCTTTTTAGCATTGGGACTGTTTACAAACGGATTGTCTGTTGGTATAGTACCGTCATCATTTAATCGGTAGATTTTACCGCCATCTCTTGTAATATCTTGCGGATTTTCATCTCTTTCTCCACGTTCACCAATACTAAAAAACAGGTAGTTGTTTTCATCGAAAAGGATACGTGAACCAAAATGATTTCCACCATTTGTATTTGGAGTGGCTTTATATAAAAGTTCTTTATTGGTTAACACGTTATTACTTATTTTGGCACGCATTAGAGCCGTGTTTGCTCCCGAACCTTCGCCTTCGGAAGAAGCGTAAGTAAAATAAATCCATCCGTTATTTATATAATCAGGATGTAATGCAACATCCAACAAACCACCCTGACCTAGTTGTTCTATTATAGGTAATCCTGAAACTGTGGTTTTCTTACCACCCTTAAAATGGATTAAATTTCCGGATTTTTCTGTAATTATTATAGACTGATCAGGTAGAAATACAAAACCCCAAGGGATATTAATATCGGAAACTACAGTTTCGTATGAATATTCAGCTTCATTAGATTTTTCTTCTTGAGCACAAGCAAAAAAATGTAGTAATAAAAGTGTTGACAATAAGTGCTTTATGTAGTGCATAATGTGTATTTTAAAATGATAGTTACAATTTACTGAAAAAAGCACTTGTTTTTAAAGAAAAGTTATATATTTGCACCTCAATAATAACCTCGGGGTGTAGCGTAGCCCGGTTATCGCGCCACGTTTGGGACGTGGAGGCCGCAGGTTCGAATCCTGCCACCCCGACGAAAAAAAAGCTTTGCAATTACTGCAAAGCTTTTTTCGTTTTATTTATATCCAATTCTTCTAGATTATGTGAAAGTGGTGTGCAGTTTTGTGAACTGTAATATTATAATTTTGTAAAAATTTTAGAGCACTTAATTTAGGGTCAAGCAGAACGGTCTCGGCTATGAGCATTTGCGTGGTTAAGTACTTAACTCTGCATGTACACACCGAGTTGGAAATTCCGCAGGAATTTCCAAAGTAGGCGAAAACAAGCAATTACTTATAGCCATTGTTGTGTGCAGTTTTTTATTCCGCTATTCTATTCTTTAAGTCTATTCTTTCGTGCAATATTCTTGTTATTTCAACATAATGCTCGCTTAAAGTTCTGTAGAATATTATATGTCGATTTGATTTCATTCCCAAAAGTAGTTTTGAAATTCCCTCGTAGTTTTTTCCTAAATCTGGATTATCAGCAATTTCTTGACAGCTATAAATCAGTTCGTCATAATATTTATCCGCTTGGTTTTCCGACCAGACTTCAAAGGTGTAATCCCAAATCTTTGATAAATCCTCAACAGCTTTGTTTGTCAACTTATATTCAGCCATTCGAGAGCTTTTTTACCTTTAGGGATTCAAGATGTTTTTTTTGGTCAAAGTCGTGAGCTATTCCGCTGTCAATCCCTTCTTCAATTGCTTTTTTCAATGCAATGACTTTACTCTCTTCTTCTTCTAAAAGTCTTAATCCTGCACGAATAACTTCGCTAACATTTTTAAATCTTCCTTCACTTATGCTACTTTGCACGAATTGGTCAAAATAATTTCCGAGTGATATTGATGTGTTTTTGTTCATTTGAGTACTTATTTATTTAAATATACCAAAATTTGGTATAAATGCAAAATTTTTCTCTAATTGCACACAACTTGGGGATAAACTCTATATTTAATAAAAAACAGATTAGATTTTGGATATAGAATTAGTTCAGTATTTGTTACCGGAAAGCCTATTAGAATATTTTGATCTTGTATCTGATAATAGTAAATCATCAGATATGCAATTCTATCTAGAAGAGAAAAATATACTTCCTCAAGAATATCAGTCAGAACTAGCCCAATCAAAAGAATTCTTGACAGAAATCACTATTGAAGATTTTCCGCTTCGAGGAAAACCTGTACTTCTGCATATAAAGTGAAGATGTTGGAAACTCCTTTATACTGTTAAGATCATAAAAAGAGATTGGAATTTAATAGCTAAAGGCACTCGAACAACTAGCTAGTTTGCCTTTTTTTTTTAAAGTATCTCTTGATTCTCACGCTGTAAGTGCAAAACGGTTTGGTGACTACTACAAAAACCATTTTAGAGACTTCAAGGATTGGTCACAAAAGGAACATGCTCAAGACTGGTTGCTTTTTGGTAAGAATTTAGAGCACAATTTAGAGGTGTAAGTGATTTGAAATTCTTCATGTATAGACTAACTAAATTATATGCCTAAAATTTAAAGCTCCCCAAGAATATTACTTGATACGTAACAGGTTTATATCTTAATTTCCCAAAGTTTGCTCTTTGTTATGATTTGAGCAACAAAATGTATGATATGAGAAATTTAAATTAAGGCAGCTAAATTATATTTGTTTTTTATAATGATGCTACTGAATTACAAGCATTGTTGTTTTTTAACAATATGGAATCAAAACATTTTCTACTCATAGCTAATAGGATTATCAAATAAATAGTAAGATTTAAAAAAGTGAATATGAAATTAAAAGTTACCCTTATTAATATTATAATATTAAGTATTATGTGTTCTTGTAATACCAAGGATAAAAAAAATGAAATAACAACAGTCATTGAAGAAAAACAGCAACCTAATATTATTTTTATTTTTGCTGATGATTGGGGCTATGGAGATTTAGGAAGTCATGGCAGTACTTTTTGTAAAACGCCAAACCTAGATAAAATGGCAGCAGAAGGTATCGATTTCCAAAATGTTTCAGTAGTTAATCCTGTATGCTCACCTAGTAGAGTAGGTGTAATGACAGGACAATACCCTGCTAGACACTCGGTTCATGGGCATTTTGCTAGTGTACAGTCACATATAAAACGTAATATGCCTGATTGGTTAAACCCCAAAGCGCCTATGTTGCCTAGGATGTTACAAGATGCAGGCTATGTCACGGCTCATTATGGTAAGTGGCATTTATCTAATGATCATGTAAAAGATGGTCCATCGCCTTTGGATTATGGTTATGATGATTATGGCGCATTTAATTTGCCGGGAGAACTTCATCAGATGGATGTAGACTCTACGATATATAAAACAATCGATTTTATAAAACATAATAAAGAAAAGCCATTTTTTATTAATGCTTGGATTCATGCAACACATACGCCTCATTATCCAAAAGAGAAATATATGGAGCAATTTTCGCATCTAGATGAGCAGCAACAAGTTTATGCTGCAGTGGTGGCAGAATATGATGACCGAATTGGTGAGCTGTTTTCAACGCTAAAAGAATTAGGTATAGATAAAAATACTTTAGTTATTTTCTCTTCAGATAATGGTCCAGAAATAACAGGTAAAGGAAAAACCATTGATGATGCCTCTACAGGACCTGGTTTAGGCACCTATTATTCAGTGGGTGAAACAGCAGGGTTAAAAGGACAAAAACGTTCTTTGTTTGCTGGGGGTATTAGAATTCCATTTATAGTGAGATGGCCTGGAACAGTTCCAGAAGGCATTATAGATAAGACTACAGAGTTAACTACAGTAGATTTATTGCCCACTTTTTTGGAAGTAGCAGGAGTAAGTATTATAGCAGACTATGAATCTGATGGCGAAAGTATTGTGTCGGCATTAGAGGGCGAGTCATATCATCGAGTTAAGCCCATTTATTGGGATTGGAGATTTCCTAGTAATCAAACAGATTTTTGGCCAAGCGCTGGAATACAAGAAGCAAATTGGAAACTTTTAACCAACGAGAAACTTAATAGAACCGAGCTTTACAATATTAGTAATGATTGGGCGGAACAGAATGATGTTTCTGCTGAAAATCCAGAACGGGTTGTTGCTATGATGGAAAAACTACACACTTTTGAAGTCACATTGCCAACAAGCGCTCCGGATAATTGTTTTTCTGAAAAAAGAGCGACTCTTAAATAATCAATTAGGATTTTTAAGTAATAATTGAATGCTAAAGAGTGTAAGAAATACGATGGAAAATTATTCTTTTTTTCTACTTAAAAACTTAATGAAACCACCTTTTTTAATAGACGAAGACTTTGGGGCTACTTCTGGAATAACCGAAATGGTGTTCCAGCTACATGTACATTATGATAAAGGTGGTTTTATTAAGATATTCTTATCGTACTTCCTCCAACACGGGCTTCTGATAAAATAGAGGGCATAAAAAGGTAAAGAAGGGTAGATATTTCTATCGTAAGGAGAAACTGCTAACTCGTATTTTTAGGGATTAAATCGGTTCTAGAAAATAATTTCAATCTAGGTATTTGTTATGGGTGCTGGAAAATAGTCACTAATAAAGAACCTCTTAGAACTGAATTATAAGATATGGAGTGATTGGGATATAACGGTTGATGTATTATCAGAGTATAGAGAAATGGTATGTTAATTATTAAAAAAAGTAAATACAAGGAAAGAAACATGACCTCTTAATCCAGATGATACATGTGTTTCTTTAGAAATAACAATCATAAAAAACAAATGAATAATGAAGAGTTTATTCGTCAATTTATTACTGTTAGTTTTATTGGTGTCATGCAAAAACAAAGAACAGGTAAATAGTGAAAATGTTAATAAGTCAAGTCAGCCCAATATTATTTATATCCTTGCCGATGATTTGGGATATGGTGATGTAAATTGTTTTAATCCCGAGGGTAAAATAGCCACACCCAATCTGGACAATATGGCTGCCAATGGAGTTATGTTTACCGATGCACATACTTCATCTGCCGTATGTACGCCAACTCGGTATAGTATTTTAACAGGCAGATATAATTGGAGGACCCCTTTAAAGAGTTTTGTCTTGGGGGGGTATTCAAAATCTTTAATTAAACCTGAACGCACCACTATTGCTGACATGTTAAGAGAACAGGGATATACCACTGCGTATATTGGAAAGTGGCATTTAGGTTGGGATTGGGCAATTCTACAAGAAGATGCTAAATTAAATAGAGATAACTTAAACTCGAAACCCAAAGTTGATTTTAGCGCTCCTGTAAATAATGGACCTACAACGCATGGTTTTGATTATTCTTTTGGTTTTAGTGGGTCATTGGATATGGCACCTTATGTATATGTAGAAAATGATAAGGCAACCATGGTACCCACAAAAATGACAGTATCAGTAGATGATAAAGGGTTTTGGAGAAATGGACTTACATCGGATGATTTCGACCATACTAACGTACTACAGGATTTAACCGATAAAGCTGTTGGTTTTATCAATGAAAAAGCGAATTCAA
Organism: Formosa sejongensis; assembly: GCF_033447105.1. Lineage (NCBI taxonomy): Bacteria > Pseudomonadati > Bacteroidota > Flavobacteriia > Flavobacteriales > Flavobacteriaceae > Formosa > Formosa sejongensis. The sequence goes on along the minus strand of NZ_JAWQUN010000013.1, from coordinate 50,924 downwards.
AGCAACCTTTCTTTCTGTATTTTCCATTGCCAGCTCCACACACACCTGTTTTGCCTACAACTAAATTTTTAGGAAAAAGCAATACGAATATGTATGGTGATTTTGTTATGCAGGTCGATGATGTGGTACGTCAAATTAGAGAGGTGCTTGAAAAACAGGGTATTTCGGATAACACTTTACTAGTTTTTACCAGTGATAATGGATGTTCCCCAAGAGCTAATTTTGAAGAACTTGCCAAAGTAAACCATAATCCTAGTTACTTATTTCGTGGGACCAAAGCGGATATTTATGAAGGTGGACACCGTGTACCCTTTATTGTAGAGTGGCCAAATCAAGCACTAAAAAATGCCAGTTCCGACCGAACGATTTGTACTACTGATTTTTTTGCTACCTGCGCTGAACTGACAGGCTATAAAATTAAAGATACAGAAGCAGAAGACAGTTTTAGTATGCTGCCACTTATCACAGGAAAAATAGATGAGGACATTCGGGAATATACCATACATCATTCTGTGGATGGTTCTTTTGCTATTCGAAATGGGGATTGGAAATTAAATATGTGTCCTGGTTCAGGCGGATGGAGCTATCCAACTACTCAGGATATTATAAATGAGAAACTGGATTTACCTGCAATGCAGTTGTATAATTTAACAGAAGATATTGGAGAAAGCAAAAATTTGATAGCTGATTATCCTGATAAAGTTGCGGAGTTAAAAATGGCTCTAAAAAAAATCATCCTTGATGGCCGAAGTACTTCTGGAGCAAATCAAAAAAATGACGCTATGGAAAACTGGAAGCAGATAGAGTCAATCATAAATTAAAACCAATTCATAAACTTTTAGAATTTAAAAGGGCAAAATTAATTTGATATGAAACAAAATTTAATCGCAATTATTTTAGCATTCGTTGCTACTAGTATGAATGCTCAAACGACTACTGAGTCAAACTGGTTATCAGGTTCATGGGGCGTTCGTCTCATTGTTGAAGGAGGCGTCGAATTAGATAAAACGAGCGAAAGTAGGGATTGGGTAAAAGGAGCCCAAGAAATTGTAGACAACCTTCCAACAGTGAGTTATGTGTTTACCAATTTTAATCATCGAGCTCATGGTTACTGGTTTACTCTAAGGGATAACCCTTATGTAGACATCGCTAAGGATATTCATCCTGAGTTTGTACCTTCTATTGAAAACGAACAAATTATCCTTGATGTTATTGATGTCTTAAAAAAAGGAGGTAAGAAAGTTGTTCTATACATAGCTACAGACGGGCCATCGGCTAGGTCGGGTACAGCAGATAATGCAGAATACAAAGCGGCTTGGGAAAAGTACTATAATACAGAATTTAATGGAGATGAAGGTTTGGCTTATCGTACATTATGTAAAGGTTTTGTCGAAAGATTTAAAGGTCTCGTAGACGGGTATTGGTTAGATCATATACATGGAATTGCTGGAGAATTAACTGATTTTGTTGATATGATAAGAGATGTAGATCCTAATGTTTTGATAGCTTCTAATGGTATTGTGAATAATGAAATTACTAGTGCTAAGAATTTTTTTGAAGATACAAACGGAAATTTTTTATTAGTGGAATCTGATGGAATAGATGACCGGGACAATAGACACTATAAAATAAAGTCCTATAATACAGATGATCCCTATACTGATTTTACTTCCGGTCACCCTACACCTTTAGCTTGGGGAGCACCACCTAATTCATGGGTTTATGAAGAATTTACATTTCCAGAAATAGTAAATGCAATGGCAAGCTATAATCCTGAGAAACACAATATAAAGCATGCTTGGATGCCCATGCGGATGAAATGGACGAGCCCAAGTGCTGATTTGATGTTTGATAAAGAGCAAGCATATCGTTTTGTAAGGACTTTAACAGATTCAGGTTGCGCAATTACATGGGGCAATACAAACACAAATGGATTTATTACAAAAGATGAAATGGATATTATGAAGGACATAGATAGAAGGTTACAAATGAAACCGATGCCTGATTATATCCCCTATAAAAGACCAGTTGGAGCAAAATTGGTAGGGGAGTAAAATAATGAAATTCTATATTTCCAGAGGAAAATAGAGCTACTGCTGATGCGCTAGCTGCATTTAATAGGGTGAGGCTAGAGCAAATATGCCCCCTGTTGATGTCACCGTTTTACAGGATAATTTTAGGATAGTTATTAGAAAGAAACGAGTATTGAACTTAGCGGGAAGAAAATAGATGGATGGATTAAAAAAAAACGGGGAATATTGGAAGAAAGGTTTAACGACTCATCCGTATTGAGTGGTAGTTTATTCGATATCTCTAGGCATGAATATTACCCTATTCCTGCTATAGAAATATTGGTTAATCCAATTTTGGAGCAATATGCTGATTATTAAAGTTGCTATGATAAGAAGGCGGTAATGAAAACCATCAAACAAACAAACATAGTACCTTTGCTTTATGTAAACATTTAAGAAAATTATAATTCAAAATAACAAGAGCCATACCACGAAATTTGTCGTGAAGCCTTTGGAGATGAACGTTATCAAGAGGAAATAGCGGCAAATTTACCTGAAAAGGTGGAAAACCTGACTAAAAATACAAATAAGAATAAACAGAAATTTGAATCAAACTTAGCTGTTTAAATATAAATTATACGTATGAAAAAATCAATTATCTCTGGAATATCTAGTTTACTGATGATTCTAACAGTTTGTGGAGCATCGGAAGTGTCAGCACAGGCTTTACCCAATTCCCAGCAAAGAGTTATTCACCCTAACTGGGCTCCCAAAACTTGGCAACTTAGGTCAAATGATATTACAACCATAATGGGGTATCGGGCTGAGCTTGACGGAAATCTTACCCATGCAGAACGTTCCACACCCAAGCTAGTAAAAGATGCCGCAGTTTACGGTTTTATTAACGATAATGATATAATGACATGGGAAGTGGAATCTCCATCTGAAGGCCAATACGCTATAGCCCTTCTTTATTGTGGAAGTAGTGAAGTCCTTTCGGAATGTACTGTAGAAATTACATCAGGGACCACTACAATTAAGGAAGAAACCCACCCACCCACATGGGACTGGAAACCCTTTTTTCAAAGACATCATCTGAAGAAAAACTTAGTCTTAAAGGCTGGCATAAATAAAATTACGCTGCGTTTGGTCGATGTACCCGAGTTACAGATTTCAGCAGCTAAAAAAGCCCTTAAGGGTGAAAAGAGAAATCCTAATTTTGATAATAGTTTTGGACTTTGGTCTATTGAGCTCGTACGTACGGAGGCACTCCCGGAAATTGAAGCCCGAGTTAAATCTACGAAGGCAGATATCAGTTGGATGAAAGAGGGTAAATATGGGTTATTTGTGCATTTTTCATCGTTGGGATATGCTTTTAACGGCAATACACGATTAGGAAGCCAGTATCATGAAATGGTGGATGCGTTTGATGTGGATGCGTTTGTTAAAGCTGTTGTAGAAACAGGGGCGTCCTGGGTGATCTTTACGTGCGGACATGGGGACCAGCACTGGCCGGGTCCCAACAATACAATTGACCAATTAAAGCCCGGATTTACATGTGAACGTGATTTGATTAGGGAGCTGATTGATGGCCTTAAGAAACATGACATTCGCTTTATGCTATACTACAATCCAAACAGTGGCATGGATGACTTATATGGCAATGTTTATGGTGATGGCGATACCCCTGATCCATCAGGATATTTTAAGTTTTTAGAATCTCTTTTTCGTGAGGTGAGCCTCAGGTATGGCGAAGATTTGGCTTCAACAGCTGGCTATGTCGATGATAGTGGTTTTTTTCTATACCAGTATGATGCACCATGGGAGGCTTTATCCAAAGCTGTTAAGGCGGGAAATCCAAATGCACCTGTTGGTTGGAGTCAGAATATTTTACCAAGATTGAGCCCTTTTTGTGATTTTACGGTTACGGATGGGAATTATAGTGAAACTACGATTTACCCCGACTCTTTTTTCGAAAAAAATGGCCAGTACGAAGGGCTTAATCCTGTTATCTGGATTTATATGGATGGTTGGATAAACAACAGACCCTATAATGGAACCTTCAAGAAAGATCCTCATTATTCTGCCGAGGAGTACATTGAGATCTTTAAGAAATTTGATAAAGCGAACATACCTATCACCATAAATCTTACAAGCACTTCGGATATAACCGCGGAACATCCCTTTTTTAATCCCGTTTGTATGGATATCATGAAGCAGGTGCGTAAAGCAATAAAAGGATATTAATTTCAGATTCGGGGAATGGGAGAAAATCCATCGTCTTTAGGCTTGTATCTTTAGCCACGTTAAGGCGAACCTAAATCTGTCGATCCACCAGCCGGTAATAGTATAGTTTAAAGCTAATTAATAACTGAGTACTATAATTTAGTTGTTAATTAATGTGGTTATTAATTGTGATTACCACAGCTCACTCGGGAGATGAAAAGAGAAATTAAGGAACTAATTGAAAATAATATTAAATGCTTTGCGAGTGGAAAGATTGTGACGTTTAATGTCCACGTAGATTATGTTCATTGCGGGTTCTTATTCCTCCCGAGGTTTCTATATCAAAGTTCAGGGGTGCTCTCAGAGCACAAGGTAACCATTAAGTTTTCAAGAGTTATATGTAATTAAAGCAAATACCATATTGGAGAAATCTAAAGCCACCTTCTAAGAAGATGTGATTTTTGCTTTCCTGAGCGACATTATGTATATCCGAATTGATAAACGATTCGAAGCATGATACATGTTTTACTAGGAAGTAACAGGTTAAAAAAAATAGCTTCCCAGTAACAATACATAAGAGTAACTTGTTCTGGTCCTTTAAAAAAATAATAATTTTTTAAGTTGCTACAATTGCATCAAATTCAATGTCTTTTACAAGTTCGATTAAGTCAAATAAAAACAGCTTCAATATTAGTTGGTCATAGAAGTACAGTGTCAAGGGAGTTAAGGCGAAACCTACCTAAACGAGGTATAAACGCAAACACTTATATTGCAGAACAGGCTTAATTAAAAACAACAAGAAACATCAATTAAAACGTAAATGAGTGTTGTTAACAGATAATCTTTAAAAAAGAATAGAAAAAATCTCTGTTGAAACATGAAATGGGTGAAGCAAAAATAACATGGAAATAATAATTGGTGTAAAATAAATTTAAGAGTATAAAAAAAACGTGCTGAAAAAAATAATTTATACGTATGATTAAATATTCAGAAACAATAAAGAAGTATCATATTTTAATACTACTAACTACGGTTTTGTCTGTTCCTTTTAGCTATAGTCAACAAAATCAAAACACAAAAAAGCCAATGTTTTTATCATACTTATTGATGATGAAGGCTATGGTGATGTAGGGAGCTATGGAGCAACAGGTTTCCAAACTCCTAACCTAGACCATATGGCAAGCAAAGGCATGAGGTTTACAAACTTTTATGCTGCTCAACCAGTTTGTACCGCTTCTCGTGCTATTGATACCAAATACTTATCTACAACTAATCAAAACGGCATAAAAACAGAAGGGCTATTAGGTCAATACTTCAAAAATAAGTAGTTAGAAGGTCAGCCCGCTTTAGATTTAGAAATTCCCTAAGAAAACACTTCTTTTAAAGTGGCATATGCAGTCATTTTTTTCCATGTTTCTGCCCCACATGTCAATGAAATTAAACCGATAAGAAGGAGTCAACTAAGTCCTGTAATTGGTTTATATGGCTTCCAGGGTCTTCTACAATACCTGAAATATTTATTATTTTACTATCGCTATTCATAAGGCTAACTTATTTATTGTTAATGAAACATAGAGTCTTTATTTAAATTAAATATTTAAAAATCAGTGATTTGTATTTGTTATTTTAGTAAAAAAGGGAGTGTTTACCCTGATGAAAAGAGCAACAAAATGATTGATATGAGTAATTGAAATTAGGGTTACTAAATTATATTTGCTTTTTTAGTATGATTTTGAATTACAGATGTTGTTATTTTTTTTATCAATATGGAATCAAAACATTTTCTACTCAGAAATAATAGGATTATAAAATAAAGAATAAGATTTAAAAAAGTGAATATGAAATTAAAAGTTACCCTTGTTAATATTATAATATTAAGTATTATGTGTTCTTGTAATACCAAGGATAAAAAAATTGAAATAACAACAGTCATTGAAGAAAAACAGCAGCCTAATATTATTTTTATTTTTGCTGATGATTGGGGCTATGGCGATTTAGGAAGTCATGGCAGTACTTTTTGTAAAACGCCAAACCTAGATAAAATGGCTTCTGAGGGTATCGATTTCCAAAATGTTTCAGTAGTTAATCCTGTATGTTCACCAAGTAGAGTAGGTGTAATGACAGGTCAATTTCCAGCAAGACACTCAGTTCATGGGCATTTTGCTAGTGTACAGTCACATATAAAACGTAATATGCCCGATTGGTTAAATCCCAAAGCGCCTATGTTGCCTAGGATGTTACAAGATGCAGGCTATGTCACGGCTCATTATGGTAAGTGGCATTTATCTAATGATCATGTAAAAGATGGTCCATCGCCTTTGGATTATGGTTATGATGATTATGGTGCATTTAATTTACCAGGAGAACGCCATCAGATGGATGCAGATTCTACCATATACAAAACAATCGATTTTATAAAACAAAATAAAGAAAAGCCATTTTTTGTTAATGCTTGGATTCATGCAACACATACGCCTCATTATCCAAAAGAGAAATATATGGAGCAATTTTCGCATCTAGATGAGCAGCAACAAGTTTATGCTGCAGTGGTGGCAGAATATGATGACCGAATTGGTGAGCTGTTTTCAACGCTAAAAGAATTAGGTATAGATAAAAATACTTTAGTTATTTTCTCTTCAGATAATGGTCCAGAAATAACAGGTAAAGGAAAAACCATTGATGATGCCTCTACAGGACCTGGTTTAGGCACCTATTATTCAGTGGGTGAAACAGCAGGGTTAAAAGGGCAAAAACGCTCTTTGTTTGCTGGGGGTATAAGAATTCCATTTATAGTGAGATGGCCTGGAACAGTTCCAGAAGGCATTATAGATAAGACTACAGAGTTAACTACAGTAGATTTATTGCCCACTTTTTTGGAAGTAGCAGGAGTAAGTATTATAGCAGACTATGAATCTGATGGCGAAAGTATTGTGTCGGCACTAGAGGGAAAGTCATATCATCGAGTTAAGCCTATTTATTGGGATTGGAGATTTCCTAGTAATCAAACAGATTTTTGGCCAAGCGCTGGAATACAAGAAGCAAATTGGAAACTTTTAACCAACGAGAAACTTAATAGAACCGAGCTTTACAATATTAGTAATGATTGGGCGGAACAGAACGATGTTTCTGCTGAAAACCCAGAGCGGGTTGTTGCTATGATGGAAAAACTACACACTTTTGAAGCCACATTGCCAACAAGCGCTCCGGATAATTGTTTTTCTGAAAAAAGAGCGACTCTTAAATAATCAATTCAGATTTTTAAGTAATAATTGAATGTTAAACTTTGTAATAAGATGAAAAATGTCACGCCACTATTACTAATACTATTGACCGTTCAGCAGTTGAGTAACGCTCAAAACCCGATTCTTAGGGATACCGATACCAATTTTACTTATACGGCGTTTCCAGCAGCAAAGGTCTACAACGATAAGGTTTATGTGTACTGCTCGCGCAATCAGTCAGATGCAACGACTTACGGAAGCATGGAGGATTATGTGGTATTGGAAACAGAAGATATGATACATTGGATTAACCATGGCGTTGTATTAAAACCAAGAGAATACGCTTGGGCAGACGGACAAATGAATGCTGCCGATGTGGCTTACAAAGATGGTTGGTATTATTTCTATTTTCCTTATGATAAAACCCATATTGGTGTGGCTAAAAGTCGTAACCCTGAAGGTCCTTGGGAAGAAGCCGTTACAGACAAAATAACTAGCATATTCGATCCTAGTGTAATGGTGGATGACGATGGTCAGGCGTATATTTATGGTAACGATCATAAAGTAGATATTGGAGAACCTGGAACCTATATAATGGGAGCAAAACTCAAGGATAATATGACTGAGTTAGATGGAGACTGGGTTAGATTGAGTAATAAAGAAGTAAAAGAAGGAACTCAAGTTTTTAAACGAAATGGCACCTATTATTTTCATGCAAGCGTAGGCCCAAATACAGAGTATTGGATGTCAGATAACCCATTACCAGAATATGCATCATTTAAAGGGGTGCTAGCAGAAAATTCACCAGACTCACCAAATCATGCCTCTGTAATAGAATTTAAAGGAGAATGGTATTTTTTCTATCACCGTGGAGATGTAAACAACGGTACTTTTTTCCGTCAATCAGTATGTTTTGAAAAAATGACCTTTAACCCAGATGGGACAATTAAACCAATTATTTATACGGTTGACCCTAATTACAAAGCAAAAGTTGTAAGTACGAAAGGTGAATAAAAATATTGGTTTTACTATGATAAAATTAAATAGAATCTATACTAATTAATAAAACTACTAATAAAATGACTAATACTAAAATCGCATTCCTGTTTTCAGCATTGCTGATATTATTTTCATCTTGTAAGAATACTGAGAAAAAACAAGAAGAAATAGTACAAGATTTAAATATAGAATTCGTAGCTAATCCAGTAAAAATTGAAAAACAAGATGTCGTTACGCTCGAAATAGGTGCAGATGCTCCAGATTTCAACTTACCGGATTTGAAAGGCGAATTTAAGAGTTTGAAAGACTATGAAGACGCTGAAATAATTGTGATGATTTTTACAAGCAATCACTGCCCAACCTCTCAGGCTTATGAGACTAGAATAATAGAATTTACTAAAGCATACAAAGATAAAGGCGTTACTGTTATTGCCATTAATTCTGCCAGCTCATTGGGTCTAATGTATGCAGAACATTCGTGGTCTGATGTTGGTGATTCTTATGAAGACATGAAAATAAGGGCTAAGCATAGAGCATATAATTTCCCATACCTGTATGATGGCGATTTGCAAGAAGCTTCTTTAGCGTACGGTGCCATGGCTACTCCGCATATTTTTATATTGGATAAAGAAAGAAAGCTACGATATGAAGGAAGGATAGATGCCGATCAAACACAAGGTATTGGACAATCTGAAGATATGATTCAAGCTGTTGAAGAATTATTGGCAGGAAAAGTCGTAAGTAATCCGAGCACCAAATCAATCGGTTGTTCTACTAAATGGTCGTGGAAAGCAGAGAATTCTAAAGAAATTGATGAGGAATGGGCACAACGTGAAGTTGTTTTAAATGAGATTAATAATGAAGGTGTCAAAGAATTATTAGCAAATAACACTGAAAAATTACAGTTGATTAATGTTTGGGCAACATGGTGTGGACCTTGTGTTAGAGAGTTTCCGGATTTGGTGAAATTACAAAGAATGTATGGTAAGAAAGATTTTCAATTGGTTTCAGTTTCTACCGATAAAATGGAGATAAAAGATAAGGTTTCTAAGTTCTTAAAAGAAGAGCAAGCTTCTGTACAAAATTACATTTATTCAGAAGATGATTTATATGAACTTATAGAATTGATAGATCCCGATTGGAGTGGTGCATTACCATATACCTTGTTAGTTGAACCGGGAGGTAAAAAAGTTTATACACATCAGGGAGAAGTGGATATGCTTGAGTTAAGAAGGGCTATTGTAGACCATGATTTGATTCGTAGATATAGATAATTTGTTTTCTAACGGAACATCAAGATACCCCGATGGCTCTGCCTCGGGGTAGTTTATTTAGAAAACAAACAATAAAAAATCAAGTATTCATGAAGAATTTATTCATCAGTTTATTAATGATAGCCTTTACGGTGTCATGCAAAAAGAGCCAGGAAAAGAAACAAAATGTTGAAGATTCCAAACGTCCTAATATTATCTTCATTTTCGCAGATGATTGGGGATATGGTGACTTGGGTATTCATGGGAGTACGTTTGTTGAAACGCCTAATCTTGATAAAATGGCAAGTGAAGGTATTGATTTTGAGAATTTTACAGTAAACAATCCCGTATGTTCTCCTAGTAGGGTGGCGGTTATGACAGGACATTACCCAGCCAGATATTCTATTCATAGACATTTTGCTAGGGCAGACCACCAAATTGAAAATGATATGCCGGATTGGTTAGACCCTAATGCACCTATGCTACCTAGATTATTAAAAAAAGCAGGGTATAAAACAGGTCATTTTGGTAAATGGCATTTAGCAGATAATAGAGCTAGTGATGCTCCTCTGCTTACAAGCTATGGTATTGATGAATATGCAGCTTTTAATGCACCAGGAAAAGAAAATATTAGTTATGAACAAAGTGTTCCGCGTGCATTAGATTTTATCAAAAAAAATAAGGACACTACTTTTTTTATGAATGTGTGGATACATGAAACACATACACCATTTTATCCGATCGAAGAGTATATGGAAAAATATAAGGATTTAGATGAGCGTAAACAGGTTTATGCCTCTATTATAGCAGAAGGGGATGCTGGTGTCGGATCCATTCTAAATTTATTAAAGGATTTAAATATTGATGACAATACGCTGGTTATATTTTCTTCTGATAATGGTCCGGAATATGCGCATAGCGATTCTGATAAATCCCTAAAGGGTGGATATGGAGAATATTATTCAGTAGGAGAGACTGGAGGCTTAAAAGGAGAAAAAAGGTCATTGTATGCTGGCGGGATTCGTGTGCCTTTTATTGTTCGATGGCCAGGTGTAGCTACCAAGGGTAAACGGGATTCAACTTCTGTAGTAACTGCTGTAGATTTATTGCCCACTTTTCTGGAGATTGCTGGATTAGAATTACCCAATGGTTATAAACCTGATGGAGAAAGTGCATTAGCGGCAATTAAAGGAGAAGATTTTAAAAGAACGAAACCTATTTATTGGGAATGGGAAGGTCCAAAATTACGCGAATCTATTTGGCCGAAGCATGGCATTCAAGATGGTAGATGGAAATTAATTACCAATACAGATTTGGCGAAGACTGAATTGTACGATTTGGAAAGTGATTGGGCTGAAAATATTGATGTATCATCAGAGTACCCAGACATAGTAGAGCAATTGTTAGAGAAAGTATATGCATGGGAAAAAACATTGCCCCTTGAGCCAAATGAGAATAGCATCTCAGTAGATAGGAGGAATCTTAGGCAGGTAGAGTAAAAACTAATTTTTAGAATTCAGTAAATAATATATTATGAAAAATTTAATCCTTCTAACCCTTTTATTCTTTACAAAAATAATTTTTGCAACCGATTATTATGTCGATGCTAGTACTGTCGATTCAGGGAATGGTACCAAGAGTTCCCCTTTTAAAACGATTCAGGAAGCAGCAGATATCATGAAGCCTGGTGATGTGTGTTTTATAAAAGGAGGGATCTATTCTGAAACAATAGTACCTGCAAATTCTGGAACAAAGTCAAACCCTATTGTTTTTAGACCTCTAAGTAAAAATGATAAAGTTATCATTACTGGGCTTGACGAAGTGTCTTCAACGCTATGGAAAAAAGATTCTAAAAATCTTTTCAAAGCCAAAATAGAAATGAATCTTGGTCATGAGAATCAGGTTTTTATGAATGAAAAAGCCATGATAGAAGCACGTTGGCCTAATACAGGAGAGGATTTGCTAAAACCAACATTAGATTTAATGGATGCTAATACAACACCCGAAAAAATTGTCGATTCCCGATTGCCAGATTTCGATTACACTGGCGCTCATGTTTGGATACATGCTGGTGCCCACTGGAGTAATTGGACAACGAAAGTTATGGCTTACGGGAAGGGGTTCTTGGAAATTGAAAATTTAGCTCCAGGTAAAGGAACTACCAGTTGGCATATTACAAAGGAGGGTGAGGAGTTCTTTGTTTTCGGGTGTAAGGATGCATTGGATACAGATAATGAATGGTTTTACGATACAAAAGAACAATCCCTTTATATTTATAGATCCAATGGCACTACTCCTAGTAACAATATTTATATTAAGAAACGTATGAATGCTTTTGACCTTAAAGACAAAGCGTTCATTCAGGTTAAAAACATGGAAATTCGTGGTGCAACAATTGATATGAATGCTGAATCTTCTCATATTGAAATGGACGGTCTGAGAGTTTACAATGCCTATCATTCATCTCAAGCCAATGTATATTTTGGGAATCAAAGCGATAAAGGTATTCCAATGTTGGGGAAAAACTGTATTCTTAGGAATAGCGAGGTTGCTTATACTTCGGGTTGCGGTGTAGGACTCTATGGTGAGTACAATCAGATTATCAACTGCTACATTCACGACACAGATTATATTGGTACAAATGCGAGTAGTGTTTCGTTACAGGGAAAGGGTAATATTATAAGTCATTGTACATTGAGGCGCAGTGGACGTACTGTCATCCATTATGGAGGGATGTACAAAGCGCTTATACAGTATTGCGATATGAGCGAATCGGGGTTATTATCAAGCGATTTAGGATTGACCTACGGGAATGTGATTGAAGGAGGGAATTCTGAGGTACGATACAATTGGTTACATGATAATCTCGATGAACATTTAGCCATGGGTCTTTATTATGACCATGGTACGCAGAATATTATTTCACACCACAATGTTGTTTGGGGTGTAGGATTTGGAGCTCTTCATATCAATCATTATGCATATTATCATCTAATTTACAACAATACTTTTTCAGCAGAACAGCATGGGTTTGAATCTGCTTGGGGAAATAAATATGCTCCAGATATGCATGGCTGTAGGTTCTTTAATAATATTTTTTCAGCTTCTGCGAGTATAACTGCAGATAATTATGAATGGGGTAACAGTCTAGTTAATTATAAGGATATAGTTGATAACAAATACCTCCCAGAAAATTCACCTGCCATTGACAATGGTATTGTTTTAACAGGTATAAATGAGGATTTTAAAGGTGAAGCGCCAGACATGGGTGCTTATGAGTTTAACGGTCCCAAATGGAAGGTTGGTCATGACTTTGATAACCCACCCATAGTTGATACAACACGCTCAAAACCCTTGCACAGAAACCGTCTTGAAAACACGGCATTTGAATATGACGATCATCTTTCTCCTTGGTTTTTGGTTAAAGGTGAAGCTACTCCAGAATTGGGAAATAAAAGACAAATAACCCCTGATACTGCAAACCTACGTATGGGAGTAAGTAGTATGCAACTCGGGCCAGATGCAGAAATTGCACAAGTTGTTACGGGGCTTACGCCAAACACATGGTATGAATTTGCCGGATTTCTAAAAACAGAAAATAATGAGCGAGCAGAATTAGGTGTGCGTGATTACGGTGATATCGAGACCGTCAGTCCATCTTTTGGTAAACACCGTGGTATCGAACAAAATTGGGCTCGTTCTATCTTGCATTTCAAAACGGGTCCATCCAGTACAAGTGCAACCGTATTTATTAGAAGAACAACAAATGGAGAAGGTCGTGTGTTTACCGATGATACTGGACTTGTATTTCTTAGATATGATTAAAATTATTAGCAGTAAAGAAGTTCAAGATCATAAAGCGCCTATTTGGTTTAAAAACAACAGATGAAATATAGACTAAAAAGCAGTATTTACTTTCTATTAGCATTTATGATATTGGGATGTACAAACCTTAAAAAAAAGATTGTAAAAAAAGAAACCCAAAGTCCAGATTCGTATGTTTTAGTAGAAGATTGGCCAAAAATACCAAATAACCTCATTTTAGGAAGTCCAACTGGACTCGGGATTGATTCTGAAAATAATATTTTGGTTTTTCATAGAGCAAGCAGAGTTCGGAAAGACATAATGCCAGAAGATAATATTAAAGAAAATACTATTCTTACGCTTCATAAAAAAACCGGCAAAGTCTTAAAAAATTGGGGTGCAGATTTATTTATTATGCCACATGGTTTGGAGGTTGATAAAGAAAATAATGTTTGGGTTACAGATGTAGCCCTGCATCAAGTTTTTAAATTTAGTGCAAATGGAAATTTACTTTTAACTTTAGGTGAAGCCAAAGTTCCAGGAAATGATTCTAAACACTTTAATCTTCCAACAGACATAGCTGTTTCAGACGATGGTTCATTTTATGTAAGTGATGGCTATGCAAACAGCAGAGTTGTTAAATTTTCAAAAGATGGAACATATTTATTAGAATGGGGAAAATTTGGCAATAAACAAGGAGAATTTAATGTTCCACATGGAATTGATTTAGACAAAAACGGAAATGTGTATGTTGCAGACCGTGATAATAATAGAATTCAAAAGTTTGATAGTCAAGGTAAGTTTATTGCCGTTTGGCAGAATAAAATAGCAGAAGAATTATATTCTGTTACTATTGATAATCAAAATAACCATTTGTTTGGAATAGATTATTTGACTTTAAACGATACAATTGTTAAAGGTTCTGATATTTTTCGATTTGATTTAAACATGAACCCTCAAGTGCAATTTGGTAGAACAGGATTTTATGAGGGGCCGATTTCAAGATATCACGATATTCAAATTGACGATGAAGGGAGTATTTACGTTGGGGATATTTTAGGCAACAAAGTTCAAAAATTTCGATTGGAGAAAAGTGAATAAGATAAAAACGAAGGCATAACATCATACTTGATTTATACTTTTTAAATATGCAAAAAATCATATCTCAAATAGTGTATTTGTTTTGTTGTATAGATTAAAATTAATAAAAAATGATGACGAAAAGTTAAAAATAATAAAAGATGGTATTGATAGAAAACATTTAATAACGTGAATTATACTCTATAAAAATAAGTTAGCTATGAAAGTATATATTTATCAGCACTTACAAAGAACAATGTTTTTATTGGCAGCTTTTCTACTGCAATTACCTGGATATGCTCAATATAAAAATGTGCTTAACTATCCTGGTGGTAGAATAGCCATCTCGCACGATGGAAATAATTATGACGAAGATGATTATGTTGCAGCAGCCATGAATTTGGCTTTGCTAGAAGGAACAGGTTTAAAATCAAAATTAGTTCATTTTGATTATTCTAGTCATCTTAAAAACAAGAACGGGCAATATATGGAGATGCTCGAGAGTGTTACGGAAGGCGCAAGATATTTTAATATAGATTCCACTAAAATATTTGATGTACAAACACAATTAGATGAGGCTATTGCAAATTTTAAAATGGAGGCTGAAAAATCAACTAAAACAGATCCGCTTTGGTTTTGTATTGGTGGACCTATGGAAGTGCCATGGCGCTATATTAATGCTGTAACTCCAAAAAAACGAAAATTTATTACGTGTATATCACATTCCTCTTGGTTTAATGAAGACCATGTTTCTCCTCCTGAAATGACACACACCTGGAAAGATATTGGAGCTTTGGGAGTCGACACCATTCGTATAAAAAATCAGAACAAAACGGAATGGAACACTAAAAAAGAAAACGTATTCTGGATGCGAGATTCTAAGAATCCTAAACTTCAATGGCTGTATAATAGAAATGCAAAAGAGACATATGATTCTTCTGATTCAGGTATGTTATGGTGGGTGATTACAGGCGCGGAAAAAAGCGGTAAAGAAAATGCGGGATGGGAAGATTATAAGCCTGTTTTGGAATCCATATCTTATCAAGACAAAAATGAAATTTCAGATACTAGTGATGAAGGATTCAAAACAATTTTCAATGGTAAAAATTTGGATGGTTGGTACCTGAAAATCCGGAGTGGAGATGAAGCGCTAGCTAAAAAAGTGTTCGCCATTGAAGACGGTATGATTCATGTGTTTGGAGATTCGTTTCCAAAAGAATACAACTTAAATACAGGAGCGAATGATACGCATGGGCAAATCTATTATGAAAATTCATGCAGTAAATATATTCTTAGGTTTGAATATAAGTGGGGAACTAATATTGCTAATAACTTCAATAAGTGGCAATATGATGCTGGTGTATATTATCATGTTATAAACGATAAAATTTGGCCTGTAGGTATTGAGTATCAAATCCGTTACGATCATACCACATCTCGAAATCATACAGGCGATTTAATAAGACCTCAAGGGGCCAATTATGATTGGTTTTACAATGAAGAAAATGGCACCTATTTACATCCAAAAGATGGTGGTTCACTGTATGCCAAAGCACATTGGCTACACTTTGCATCGCCAACTGAAAATTTCAACGCACTAAATAATGAATGGAATCAATGCGAAATTATTGTGATGGGAGACCAATATGCTATTCATAAATTAAATGGAGAAATTGTTAATATGGCTTTCAATTTAGAGCCTGGAGCTGGAATTTTCGGATTTCAGGCAGAAACTGCTGAAATATTTTATAGAAATATTCAAATTAAAGAGTTTGACGAAATTATACCTGCCGATGTTTTTCTGGGAAAAAAGTGAAGCATTAAATATTAAATATAGAAGACAATGAGATTTAGATTTAACCATCCGATTAATTTTTTAATACTAATTATTTTCTTTTTTGTATCGTGTAAAAATGAGATGCCAAATATTCAAATAATTGGTTTTTCAAATGAGAAAAACACACCAGCTTTTCATGGAATGCATAAAATTCAAAAGGCATTAGATTCCATGAACGTGCATATTGAAAAAGACACCACATTAAGTGTTTCGAAAAGCGATTATTACATTTTTGCAGGTTTATCTAGTGAAGATAATCAAGCAACAAAAATGCTTAAAAAAATGGGGGTAGACTTGCCAAAAGAAAAAGAAGCATTACTTATAAAAAAGACAACATATAACGATAAACCAGCGCTTATTTTTTGTGGAGGAGATGAGGTTGGATTAATGTATGCCGCTCTAGATGTTGCACAGCGAATATCTTGGAGTAAGAACCCACAAAACCTTTTTGAATACGTGAATGATGTTTCGGAAGCGCCAGATGTTAAGGAACGTGCCGTATCTGCGGGTACATTTCATAGAGGTTATTTTGAAAAAAAACTTCATGATATAAAGTATTGGGAAACCTATTTTGATATGATGGCTGAGAATAGATTGAATCAATTCTTGTTGATTTTTGGCTATAAGAATAACCAGATGAAAGAGCCTAATTTTATGGCACCTGCTTATCCTAATTTTTTTAATGTTGAAGGGTATCCTTTTGTTAAAATAAAAAACGTCACAGAGGAGCAACAAAAACAAAATACGGCATCATTAAAAAGAATAATTGCCTTAGCACATTCAAGAGGTATTGAGTTTGGTGTAGGGCTTTGGGATCAGATTGAACGCGATGCCCGATATAAAGCAATGGTTAAAGCAGATGGTGATATTCCTGCTGATTTACCAGACAATATTATTTGGGGATTGACCGAGGAAAACTTGATACCATACACCAAAAAAGCCATGCAGAAATTTTTTAAAAATTTCCCGGAAATTGATTTGGTTCAATTTAGGATGCATTGGGAAGCTGGAATTTCGGGAGATATAGCCTTGGAATTTTGGAAGGAAATATTCAATATGCTTAAAAAAGAGCACCCTAATATGAAAATTGAAGCGCGGGCAAAAGACGTTCCAGATGAAACGTTATATGATGGAGTAGATACGGGTGCCGATTTTCGTGTGGCAACCAAACACTGGATGGAACAAATGGGCATGCCTTTTCATCCTACACATATCAATACAGATAATCAATTTGATAGACGTCATGGGTATGCAGATATGCTACGTTACCCGAAAAAATACGGATTTAAATGGCGCGTGTGGTCTGGCGGTACCACAAGGTTATTCCTTTGGGGAGACCCAGATTGGGTAAAAACATTTAGTAAAGGGTCTCATTTATATGATGCCGTTGGTTTTGAATTTAATGAACCTTTGTATTTTAAAATGAACGGAAGCAAGCACGATGCAGAAGTTACCGATTTATTGAATCTAGACAACCGCTATTATAACTATGAATTGGAACGGTATTGGCATTATTATCAGGTTATGGGAAGAGTTGCCTATAATCCAAATACGCCGAGTGATATTTGGGAAATGGAGTTTAGCAAACGTTTTGGCAATGAAGCTGGACTGTCTATAATGAACGGTTTACATAAAGCCAGTAAAATACTTCCAAGAATTGTAACGGCAAGTTATCTTTATGAGCCATTTTTTGCAAGTCCACAGGGTTGGGCTGAAATGCAGCGAATGGAAGATTTAAAACATTTTGCCTTAAACTCCGAGCCATCAGATATTCAGCAATTTGCCTCTCCAAAAGAAGAAGCAGAATTTATAATAAACAATGAACCTTCTTTTAGAGTTTTACCAAGTGAAACAAGCGAGTGGTTTTCAAACATTTCTAAAGACATTTTAACTGATGTTGAAAATGCTGAAAAAACCATAGGCACACATCAGAATAAGGAATTTATTTCAACTATTACAGATTTAAAAATGCTCGCATATTTAGCTCAATATCATTCGCAACGCTTGTTGGCAGCAGTTAGCTATAATCTTTACCATAAAACAGGAGATTTGGTGTCTTTTGATCAAGCACTTTCTTTTGAGTCTAAAGCTGTTGAAGCCTATGGAAACCTAGTTGAATCCGCTGGGAATATTTACAATCAGCAATTGGATTTTGGTTCAAATAAAGCCCTTTTTCCTGGGCATTGGAGTAAAGAACATAAACGTCTTGAAAATGAATTGGAAAGTTTAAAGCAAACAAGAACAAAAATCAATGATTCCATTTTTGAGAGAGATTTAATGGCACACATTCCAGTTTCTAAAATAGCTACAAATAGTCCTTTAACGATTAATACCACATTAAAATTAAAAGACGGGGTAAGTGATGTTCAAATAATGTACGCAGTAAATGAGGAGGATTACAAGGCTATTACAATGGAACAGGTAGAAAACAGTATGTACACAGGAGTTATTCCATTCGCTGAAAATAATTCTCAAATCACCTATTATTTTAAAATTACTGACAAGTCAAACAACACCATAAGTTATCCAAAAACGGGCAGTAAAGATTCTTTTAAAGTTTTAATTACTGATGATAATGAGCCTCCTACAGTTGAATTGCAACGCATAAAAAGTGCGCCAACACATAAGGCTCTAAAAGTTGAAGCTTCAGTTTTAGATGCATCGGGAGTAAAAAATGTAAGGCTTAGATATCGACGGGTGAATCAATTTGAAGATTACCAGTCATTAGAAATGACAAAAATAGGTACGTCAGATAGATATGAAGCGACCATACCAAGTGATTTTTTTGATGGAAAATATGACGTTATGTATTTTGTAGAAGTTATGGATACCAAAGGAAACGGTAAAATATATCCCGATTTGGAAAAGGAGGCACCTTATGTTATTGTTAAACTGGATAGATAAATAAAATAGTTGCAAATAAATCAATCATATTTAAGACGTATCCTAGTATCGAGTATTTGTTTACTTTTTTCAGGGGTGATATTTGGTAATACCATAACCATATTTTCAGATTCAGATGTTCCTGCTATACAATTTGGCGTTAATGATCTTAAGCAATCTATTGAAAATAAAGGTAGTTCATGTATCTTAATGCCAATTTCAAAATTTCAAACTAGGCAGACACAAATACGATTTATAATAGGGCTTGCTCAAGATCATTTACTTCTGAAACGATTAAGAGAAGCAGGGGGTAGAAGTCCAGAATCATTGGTTGATGAAGGATATGCTATTCGAATGACCCATAAAAACAACCTATTAACCGTTTGGGCAATTGGTGCCGATGCCTCAGGCGCGATGTATGCAGGACTAGATTTAGCTGAAACCATTTTATATGATGGTTTAGATGGTATTAAGGAAACCGATAACAAGCCATATATTAAAAAGCGAGGCTTGAAAATTAATGTGCCACTCGATGCGCGCACACCAGCGTATGCCGATTGTGGCGATGCAGCACAACAAAATATGTTGGTCATGTGGGATGTTGACTTTTGGAAGATGCACCTAGATGCCATGGCAAGGGATAGATATAACGCCATTACTATGTGGAGTGGGCATCCTTTTCCATCTATGGTAAAAGTGCCAGATTACCCAGATATTGCCCTAGAAGATGTAAAAATTAGCGATATCGATTGGCTTGAATGGTTTCCGAAAAACGCAGGGCATGGAGGCGGTAAAGGGGTAACCGATGATATATTGGCAAACCTAAAGACCATAAAAAAAATGACCATGAATGATAAGATTGCTTTTTGGCAAGAAATCATGCAGTATGCTCATAACCGTGGCATTGAATTTCACATCATTACTTGGAATATATTTGTTTGGGGAGCTGATGGTAAATACGGCATTACTCATGATGTTAAAAATGAAGTGACCATTGATTATATGCGTAAAAGTGTCCGTGCTCTTTTCGAAACGTATCCATTACTTGCGGGCATTGGTACTACTGCCGGAGAGCGCATGCCTAGTTTAACGCCCGATGAGAAAGAAAAATGGCTTTGGAAAACCTACGGACTTGGCGTTATGGATGCTAAAAAGGCGTTTCCAAATCGAAAAATCCGATTTATTCATCGCTATTGGATGTCTGATATTCCTGAAATCACTAAACATTTTGAAGGGTTTGATGAGGATATTACCTTTGACTTTAGTTACAAATATGTAAAGGCACGATTATACGCTAGCACAAATCCTGGATTTGTTGACCCCATTCTTAAAGAAGCTCCAATAGGTACAAAGTGGTGGTGGAATTTGCGAAATGATGATATTTTCTATTTCCGTTGGGGCGATGCCGATTATGTGCGTGAATTTATAAATAATATGCCTCCTGAGAATCAAACGGAAGGTTTTCACATGGGTTCAGATGGTTATGTTTGGGGACGTGAATTTGTTAGTATAGAACCTGAATCTCCGCGTCAAATGGAGATTGATAAACACTGGTACAGGTTTATGCTATGGGGACGATTGGGGTATAATCCAAACCTAACCAATGCGTTTTTTGAAAAAGCTATGCAGCAAGAATTTCCTGAAAAACCAACCGAATTACTTCAGGAAGTTTGGGCAACGGCTTCCAAAATCATTCCAGCTGTAAATCGAGAACATTGGCACGATTGGGATTTTCAGTGGGCCGTTGAGGCTTGCCAAGGACGTAATGGTTATCATGCTATTACAAATGATTGTTGGAAACCTGGAAGTACTGAAGTAGCAGATGAAATTCAGAATTATTCCAATTTTGTATTAAATAATATAGTTAAGTTACAGAAAATTGAAGGCGACAAAACATGGCACTGCACTTTGGGAGACATTGAAGCCATGGCACATCTTGGAAACTACTATGCCGAAAAATTTTGTGCTGCTGATGAAAAAGATAAAAACAAAGAGAAAGCTATGGCACATTTAGAAAAAGCAGCAGCACATTGGAAAAAATATGCTGAAGTTGCTAAAAAACAATACAAATCGCAGTTACTAAGTAAAGGTGGATGGGCCGATTGGGATAATGGTTATGAAAATGCGCTTAAGGATATCACTCTTTTACAAGAAAAATGGGAAAAACATTAAATTATGAATGACACTATAAAAATAGTATTAAAGCAAACTAAAATGGAAATAAATATAAAAACATTCTTGTCTCTAATTTTTCTGACTTTTAGTATAATAGGTTGGGGACAAAACCCTATTCTTAAAGATACGGATCCGAGTTTTTTATATGCCGCAGACCCTGCAGCTGAGGTGTTTAATGGAAAAGTATATGTGTATTGTTCACGAGATCAACCAGATGCTGTAAGTTTTTCTACTATGCAAGATTATATGGTATTGGAATCAGACGATATGGTGAATTGGACGAATCATGGTGTTGTATTAGAACCTCGTAAATATTTTTGGGCAGATGGACAAATGAATGCGCCTGATGTGGCTTATAAAGATGGGTGGTATTATTTTTATTTCCCTTATAATAAAACACATATTGGAGTCGCTAAAAGCCGCACACCTATAGGTCCTTGGGAAGAGGCAGTAAGTGATAAAATTACAACCATATTCGATCCTACGGTTATTGTTGATGATGACGGTCAAGCATATATTTATGGTAACGACCATAAGGTAAATATTGGCGAAACTGGAACGCATATTATGGGTGCCAAACTTAAAGACAATATGATTGAGTTAGATGGAGATTGGCAACGTTTATCTCAAGAAGAAGTTTCTGAAGCGGTACACGTATTTAAACGTAATGGAACGTATTATTTCCACGCAAGGGTTGGTCCTATAACAGAATATTGGATGTCTAATAGTCCTTTACCAAAATACGCTACTTTTAAAGGGGAATTGGCACCTGATGCACCAAATGCACCTAATCATGCTTCAGTTATCGAATTTAATAATCAATGGTATTATTTCTATCATCGAGCAGATGTAAATGAAGGTTCTTTTTTTCGTCGTTCTGCGTGTTATGAAAAAATGTATTTTAATGAAGATGGAACTATTCAACCCATTATTTATACATTGGATTAGCTCGTATATTTTGATAACTGTTATTGTGAAAAAATGTCTTTTAAAAACGATAGATTTTAATTAATTTAGCTAAATGATATACTACTGGCTTGAGAGTTTTAGCTTTGTTAGATTACTTAATAAAATAGGTTTTGTAATACTATTAACAAATTTTTTGAACCTATCTTATGCTCAAAATTTTGAACAATTTTCGAATAATCAAGGGTTAAATCATAATACTATAAACGTTATTGAACAAGACCATTATGGGTTTTTATGGTATGGAACTCCAAATGGAATAGTACGCTATGACGGCTATGAGTTTAAAACCTATACTTCACAATCTAAAATTAATGGTAGTTTAAATGGCAATTATATTTATTCCCTTTGTAACGATGACAAGGGGGTGATGTGGATAGGAACAAACTTAGGTCTTAATGTATATATACCTTGGTTGGAAAAGTTTTATATAGTTCCATTGTCAAATAAAATTTCAATTAGTCATATTGATGTTGATTCTACAGGGCGTGTTTGGTTTTCTGGTGAAAATCAATTGTATGTCTGTGAGTTAGTTGATATAGAAAAAGGGACTTTTAAAGTGTCAGATAATATTTTAGAATCATATTCTCGACTGTCATCTATTAATTCATTTATTTTTAAAGATGATAGCACACTTATTTTAGGAACCTCACTGGGTCTTAAGCAGCTATCTTTAAAGGCGAAAGAATCTTATATTTTATCTGATTTCGACGTTCTAAACGATAAAGAAATTAACTCATTAACTATAATTAAAAATATACTCTGGATTGGTACCACTGAGGGATTGTATAAAGCAACTTTAGAAGACAGATTACACATTATAGATGCTTTTAATGATTCAAAAAAACAACCTTTTCCAGTAGTTGTAAATACTATTTTAGAAGACCATTCTGGAATGGTTTGGGTGGGGACCCAAGATAATGGTCTTTATAAATATGATCAAAAAGAAGACACTTTTGAGCATTTTGCGCATAATAAAAAAAACAAGTGGGGTATAAGTAGTAAACATATTAATACCATATACGAAGATGATTTTAATATTTTATGGATTGGTACGGCTCAAGGAGGTCTTAATAAATTGGATCTTACCCAAAAATCATTTATAACTTATGAGCATGACCCATATGATTTTAATTCGATTTCAGATAATTTATTAACTTCCATTTTAGAGGATAATAAGGGGCGGCTTTGGTTGTCTGGTTATCATTCTACTTTATTTAGAAGTACAAATTCAGTAAATGATAAGACTGTTAGCAAATTAGAATTTGAAGATTTACATGCAAAAGTACCGATGTCTGATGGAGATATTATTAGATGTATTTATGAAGACGAAAAAGGCTTTATATGGTTAGGTTTAGATAATGCTGTAGTAGTTTATAATCCATTAACAAAAGCGTTTAAAACAGCAGTTTTCAAAAATAAAGGAAATCCATATTCTGTAAATTCAATATGGGAAATTATTCAAATTGATAAAACGCATATGCTCTTAGGCGGTCATGAGATTTTATTGGTAGAAAATCCTTGGCAAGACCTTAAAGAAAATAATAATTCACTGTTAAATATAAAATTAATTTATGATTTAAAAGATGAATATCTACAAGTGGTTCTAAAAGATGATAAAAATTCGTTTTGGTTTGGAACAACTAAAGGGCTTTTACACGGTGTTTTTAAACAAGACAAAATTATTATAGATCATGAATACAATACGCAAAGTAAAGATATTAGGTTAAGTTATAATGATATTTTTACGCTTCATAAAGAAAAAAATCACTTATGGATAGGAACTTTTGGAGGTGGTTTGAATAAAATGACATTAAATAGTGAAGGTTTGCCAATTAAAATTGAATATTTTAGAAAGGACGATATTTTACCAGGCGATGTTATTTATGGAATTTTGCAAGAAGGCAATTCACACCTATGGCTCAGTACAGATATGGGTTTGGTTAAGTTTAATATCGAAGATAACAAAACAAATGATTATGACATAAGAGATGGTCTGCACCAAAATAACTTTAGGCAAAATAGCTTTTTTAAAGGAAACTCGGGCTATTTTTATTTTGGAGGATTAAATGGATTAACGGTTTTTAAACCAGAAATTATTACGCTAAATACTCAGGTGCCAGAAATTTTAATTACTTCGTTATTGATTGATAATAAGTTAGTTGAAATTGGTGAAGAAATAAACCATAAGGTAGTACTTGATAAATCGATATCTGAAACCGAAAGTATCACAATAAGTCAAAGTCAGAGAATTATATCTTTTAATTTGGCAGTAAAACACACGTCTGTACCATCAAAAAATAAATTAGCTTTTAAATTAGAAGGGTTTAATAATAATTGGATTGAAGAGCCTACAGGGAAGACAACGGTAACATATACCAACCTTTCAGCAGGAGATTATGTGTTTAGAGTAAAAGCGGCTAATGGTGATGGCGTTTGGAGTAATACAGATAAACAATTATCTATTAAAATTTTACCCCCATGGTATAATACCTGGTGGAGTTATTTGTTGTTTTTTATTTTAACCGTATCAATTTGTTTAGGAATCATAATTTATTTCGTGCAACACGAAAAATTAAAACAAGGTCTTAAATATGAGAAAATGGATAAAGAAAGAATAGAAACTATAAACCAAGGTAAGTTCCGTTATTTTACAAATTTATCCCATGAATTTAGAACGCCTTTAACTTTAATTTCAGGACCTTTAGAGCGTATTATAGCTAGCAATTCAGATTTAAATAACACTAAATATTTATCTATAATTCAAAAGAATACGAAACGACTTTTAAGTCTGGCAGATCAATTAATTACATTTAGGCAAGCAGAACAAGGGCATGTTAATCTAAAATTAGTCAAATGTACTTTAGGAGATTTTATATATCCTACAACCGAAGCTTTTGAGAATTATGCATTAGAAAAGAATATAAATTTCTTTTATAAAATAACCGAGCCTAACGAAGAAATTATTTTAGATATTGAAAAATTTGAACGTATTATTTTTAATTTACTTTCAAACTCATTTAAAAATACTCCTGCACAAGGTAATATTAGTATTGAGGCTGGAATAACAATGGTTTCTGGAGAGAAAATAATCAATATAGATGTAATAGATACAGGAAAAGGAATCCCTCCAGAAAATTTGGATAATATTTTTGAGCGATTTTATCAATTAGGAACTAAACTAGGAGATGTTAGTGGTGGTGGTATTGGGTTATCTTTTTGTAAATCGCTAGTTAATTTACTTGGTGGAGAAATTTCAGTAAAAAGTAATCCTAAGATTGAAACACGATTTTCTGTAAAAATACCATCCAGACCAATAGATGATTATTTGTTAGACAACATAAATTTAACCGAGAAATCATACATAAAAGATTGGGTGCCGTTGGTAAATAATGTTAATGAATTAGAAGGCATATCCCCTGATACTAAAGCTAAAAAAGAGTACACAATACTAGTTGTAGAGAATGAGGAAGACGTTCAGAATTTTTTAATGACAGAACTTTCAGTAAAATATAACGTTATTATCGCCAATAATGGTATTGAAGCATTAGATAAAATTAAATTAAAAGAACCAGATTTAATAGTAAGTGATGTCATGATGCCAGAAATGGATGGCTATGAACTTTGCGAAAAAATAAAATCTGATCCTGCTACATGCCATATCCCTGTTTTATTATTAACGGCTTTAGGAGATAATGACAATGTTATAAAAGGACTTGAATTTGGATCGGATGCCTATATAAGCAAACCTTTTTCTTTAAAGCATTTGGAATTGCGTATTAATAAATTAATTCAAAATAACGTTCAAATAAAAAGATACTTTTCTAAGAATAGCTTACTTCCAATAGATAATAAAGATTTAGAGTTTTCTAAAAAAGACAAAACATTTTTAGAAAATATAGTAAAAGTTATAGAGAAAAACTTATCTAATTCTAATTTTGGTGTTGAAGAGCTTTCTACAGAATTGGGTTCAAGTACATCACATTTTTATAAGCGTTTTAAACAACTTACTGGGCAATCACCTAATGTGTATATAAGAAATTACAGGTTACAACGTGCCGCTGAACTTTTAAAAAGTAACGAAGGTTTTAATGTGACAGAAGTAATGTATCAAATTGGAATTGAATCCAATTCATATTTCTCAGCATCATTTAAAAAACTGCATGGCGTATCTCCATCAGAATTTTTGAAAAGAAAATAGAAAAATTATTGATCTTAAGCACATTTGGTGAGTTATAATATAATAGTTCTATTTATAATTTTTATTGGTCAGGAGGCTTGCTTTATCGGTTTTTTGAAGACTGTGTATAGAAATTACTTACTTACTAACCTGAGTTCGATAAATAATTAGATAGTATTTTAACAGTAAAGAGGATAGGTTTTTAGTAAATTAAAGCGTTGAATTTTAGTTTATTAATTCAAAAATCTATCTATGATAATTTACATTAAAGTTACTGAAGTTTTCTGTTTGGCTGATGAGTTTTCAAAGGAATATGACCTAGTTGTAGAAAAACATCTTCTAGGGAACCCTGCAAAATAACCTTCAATAATGTCTAAAAGTGAAGTGGTTACTATCACTCTCTTATTTCAATTAAGTGGGTTTAGAACTTTTAAGCATTTTTATATTCATTATGTCTAAAAGCATATGCAGTAAGAGTTTCCTAATACGGTGTCATACAATAAATTTGTAGAGCTAAAGCAGCAAAATTTAATGATGATGATGATCTTGTTTCTAAAGACTTGCTGCTTAGAAGAATCTACAGGTATTTCTTTTGTAAATTCTACCCCTGTTAGAATTTATAAACCAAAGCGAATAAAAAGCAATAAACTATTCAAAGGCATTGCTATCACTGGAAAATCTACCACGGGATGGTTTCATGGATTTAAACGTCATATTGTAATAAATGATAAAGGAGAGATCTTGAATTTCACTATTACTCAAGCAAATATAGATGACAGAATGCCTTTAAAAAATATAAATTTATTAGATAAAATTTACGGTAAATTATATGCAGACAAAGGGTATGTTGGTAAAGATTTAATGCAACTTCTCTTTGATGATGGATTACATTTAATTACCCACATTAAGAATAACATGAAGTATGCTTTGATGACTATGAGTGATAAAATTTTACTCAGAAAACGCTCTATAATTGAAACTGTAAATGATGAACTAAAAAACATCTGTCAAATAGAACTCTCCCGACATAGAAGCTTTACCAATTTCCTGTCTAATATCGTGGCAGGCCTTATTGCATATAGCTTTCTGCCTAAGAAACCTTCTATCAAATATAAAACTGTAAAGACAAATCAAATTACTCTGTATTAATCGAACTCAGGTTGCTATTAATTTCTGTATCATGTTGTATTTAGTTTAAACAGCATATAATTTCCAAATCAAGCTAAGCCATTATTTTTTCGACTACCTAACTAAAAAAAAACTATTATTCGTGCATCAGATTCCTTTTGATGCAACAGTTTTTCAATGAGCAAGTTCGCTACTTCATTTGTGCTGTATTAAATGTAGTTATTGCGTCTGTTTTAATTGATTTAAGCAAGTAATAAGTCATTTTAAGCAAGCTAAAACATAACGTTTCTAATGATATTTGGAAGGCATTAGTCAAACAAAAAATAAGCAAAAACAAGTATTAATAATTTTTTTAGTGTTTAGATCAGAGCTTTTAAATTAATTGACTTTTTTAAATGTCATATAAATTATGAGAAAATGGATGATTCTGTCTATATCTATAATGATTCTTGGGTGTGTCGAAGTACAGAAAAAAAGAAATTACAAAGAAGTTACCTAATATGGTTTACATACTTATCGAGGATTTGGGTAATGGTGATACTTCTTCCTTAAATCCGTAATCAGGGATTAAAACACCAAGTATTACGATATTAATGAAACTATTAACCTTTATATGGATTACCCAGAAGTAGTTAATGATTTGACAAATTTGTTGGAAAAGGCCAAAAAGAATAAAAAAACAAAAAGTAAAAATAGTATGAATAAAAAAATTCCCTTTATTAAGTTAAATCCATATATAGTATTGCTATCTATACTCATTTTGGGTTCATGTAAACACAAAACGGAAGTGAAGTCCAAAATCGATGATTCTGAAAAGAAACCAAACATCATTTTTTTATTAGCTGATGATCAAACGAGAAACACCATTAATAGCCTTGGTAATTCCCAAGTTATTACACCAAACCTAGATAAATTGGCTGCCAATGGAACCTTTTTTAATAATGCCTATCTCATGGGAGCCATGAATGGTGCTGTGTGTTCCCCTAGCAGGGCTATGATCATGACGGGTAGAGCACTATTCAATATAGATCCTACAGGAAACACGATTGATTCAACACATACAACTTTACCTAAAACGCTGGGTAATGCGGGCTATCACACCTTTCATATAGGTAAGTGGCATAATGGCGTAAGTGCTTTTACCCGTAGTTTTGATGATGGCTCAAAAATATTTTTTGGAGGTATGCACAGGCAATACCAAGTTCCTACTTTTGAATTTGACGAAGGAAAAGATTATTCAGAGGAACGCTTGAATATTCCTTCTGATAAACATTCATCTGAACTTTATGCAGATGCGGGAGTAGCATTTTTAGATACATATGAATCTGAAAAACCATTTTTCATGCATATCGCATTTCAGGCACCTCATGATCCAAGGGAAATGCCTAAAGAGTATTTAGATATGTATAATCCCGATTCCATTTATTTACCAAAAAATTTCAAAAAAGTTCATCCTTTTGATAATGGAGAGTTAGATATACGTGATGAGTGGCTTGCAGGTTACCCACGAACAGAAGAAGAGATAAAAGCAAACATCGCTGCCTATTATGCCATGATTACCCATTTGGATGCTCAAATAGGTAGGGTTTTAGATAAGTTGGAAGAAAAAGGGCTAGCGGAAAATACTATTATAGTCTTTGCAGGTGATAACGGATTGGCTGTTGGTCAACACGGGCTCATGGGTAAACAAAACCTTTATGAACATAGTATTAATGTACCTCTTCTATTTAAAGGTCCTGGAATTCCTAAAGGAAAGGTCATAAATAGTTTTGCCTATCTTTTTGATATTTACCCCACTTTGTGTGATCTGACAGAGACTAATATTCCTCAGACAGTAGAAGGGAAAAGTTTAAAACCAGCACTTATGGGTACTACAGAACAGGTTCGTGAAGGCATGTTTTTTGCGTATAAGAATTTTCAAAGAGCGGTACGAAATGATAAGTACAAATTGATTAAATATAATGTGAACGATGAGGTCGTGACCCAACTATTCGATTTGGAAAATGACCCTTTTGAAACAAAAAACTTAGCAGATCAATCACAATTTAAAGATCAATTAGAACTAATGACTGATCTCATGAATACTCAAATGAAATTAAATAATGATGAGGCTAGTTTAGAGGAAAAGAGTTGGGGAGTTCCTGTTTTACTTGCTTGGAAAGATAAAACAGATAAAACTGAAGTAGAGCATTTAAGAGATTTGGCTAAAAAAGAAAGACAAATGAGAGGCTTTGGCATTGACAAATTAAAATAATAACCAAAAAAAGGTTATGAAGAAATTTTTAAAGGCCAATGGTTATTTATATCCTGATAGAGTGTAAAGAAAATAAAAATAAACTGTTACCAGTTGTAGCTACTGAAACGAAAAACCTATCAGAAGTAAAACCTGAAAAATTAAACGAATTTACAGCACTTTGGAAATCTTGGAAAAAGTATCAAGAGAAAAGTGCTAATGGTGCTGATTACTAATCAGTAAGCGATGTAAATAAATAAAATTAATAACCAACATAAATAAAAACTCTATGGCAGTATTAACAAGAATAGAAATCATTAAACAATTAAAAGCAAAAATAGCAAAAGGAGAGCCAATAATTGGCGCAGGAGCAGGCACAGGACTCTCAGCAAAGTGTGAAGAAGCAGGCGGGTCAGATTTAATCGTTATCTATAATTCAGGACGTTTTAGAATGGCAGGGAGAGGCTCTTTAGCTGGATTATTGTCATATGGTAATGCCAATGATATTGTAAAGGAAATGGCTCATGAGGTGATACCCATAGTGAAAAATACGCCGGTATTAGCTGGTGTTTGCGGAACAGACCCTTTCATGTTAAGAGATTCATTTTTAAAAGAGCTTAAGAATTTAGGTTTTGCGGGCATTCAAAATTTTCCAACCGTAGGGTTGATAGACGGTGTTTTTAGAGCCAATCTTGAAGAAACAGGCATGGGCTATGATTTGGAAGTAGATTGTATTAGAGCAGCTCATGAATTAGATATGCTTACAACACCTTATGTGTTTGATAAAGATAACGCTATACAAATGACAGAAGCTGGGGCAGACATCATTGTCGCACACATGGGGTTAACGACAAGTGGAGCTATTGGTGCGCAAACTTCAAAATCGCTTGATGAATGTGTACCGTTGGTTCAAGAGATTGTTGATACCTGTAAAAATATCAATCCAGAAGTAATAGTACTATGTCATGGAGGTCCAATTGCCATGCCAAATGATGCACAATATATATTGGAAAGAGTCAAAGGAATAGATGGATTCTATGGAGCCAGTTCTATGGAAAGACTTCCTACAGAAATTGCCATTACTGCACAAATTAAAAAGTTCAAAGCGATGACCTTAAAAAAATAAGAGCATCTATTGAATCTCATGACTAGTAATTTAAGTCAGATTTAAGATAATTAATAGGAAGCATGATGTCAAAAAAAATCGTTGTTGTTGGTGCTTTTGATACCAAAGGGGAGGAGTACAAGTTTATAATAGACCAGATAAAAGAAAAGAATTATCAGGTGATAGCTATCAATACTGGTGTCATGGGATCAACAGATCTTTTTGCTGTTGATATTCAAGCAGAGGTGGTTGCTAAAGCAGGAGGAACCGAAATTGAAACCCTCCGAAAGGTAAAAGATAGAGGACATGCTATTTCAGTCATGTCAAATGGTTTGGCAACAGTCATCGTAAATCTTTATGCAAAAGAAAAAATAGATGGTATTATAGGCATGGGCGGTACTGCAGGTACAAATGTGGTTACCTCGGGTATGAAACCTTTACCTTATGGCATTCCTAAAATTTGTGTATCAACAGTTGCCTCGGGAGACGTGTCTCCTTATGTAGGCATAAGTGATATTATCATGATTCCTTCTTTAGTTGATATATCAGGTTTAAATCCTCTTAGTGAGTCTGTTTTTACTAATGCAGTTGGAGCATTGATTGGAATGTTAGAGGTTAAAAAAAGCAAACAATCAGAACCAAAACCCACTATCGCGGCATCCATGTTTGGAAATACCACACCTTGCATTGATGCCTGTCGCGAAGCACTTAACCTAAAAGGATATGAAGTTTTGGTATTTCATTCAACCGGTGCTGGGGGTAAAACCATGGAGAAATTAATAGATCAAGGCGTTGTACAGGGCGCATTAGACATAACGACTACAGAATGGGCAGATACTTTATGCGGCGGCGTATTTGATGCAAGTTCTGAAAGACTAGATGCTCCAGGAAAAGCAGGCATCCCACATCTTATAGCTCCAGGTTGTATTGATATGGTTAATTTTGGAAACCCCGATACGATACCTTCTAAATATAAAGATCGCCTTTTTTACAAATGGAATCCTCAGGTAACTTTGATGCGTACTACAGTAGATGAAAATCGAAAACTAGGAGAAATATTTGCAGAAAAGGCAAATGCTTCAAAAGGAAAAGTGGCATTCATTATCCCATTACAAGGTTATTCCATACTTGATTCTATAGATGATAAAAATGAACAGCAACTCTTTTGGGATCCAGCTGCTGATAAAGCCTTTATCGAAGGTCTAAAAAGTAAGCTAAAACCTGAAATCAATATTATAGAAGTTGATGCCAATATAAACGATCCTATTTTTTCAAATAAAGCGGTAGAAGTCTTTTTAGACATGTTATAAAGAATAACTAAGCTAACTATTGTAAGCTAATTACTAAAGAACTATATAATTATGAAAGAAGAAGCAAAAGGAATATCACGTTTAAATAAAGGACTCATTGGAGTAAGTATTAGCGTAGGTGTTTTAGCAGGATCATGGATTTTACTTGAAGTTATTTACGGAGGGCTCGGAATTAAAGTACCCCTAGATTTAAAAGGCATTGGTGTCGCAGGTTTTCTGGGTTGGGCAACTTTCTATGCGGCTGGAGGTAAAAATATTGGATTTAAAAGTGGTTTAGTTACTAATTTGACTGGAGTTTGTTGGGGTATCCTAATCGTATTGATATGGACATTTTTAGGAACTTATTCTAATTACCTAGGCGCTTTAGTTGGCGCAGGAATAGGAGCTGCAGGCATGTGTTTTCAGGCGCATATCAAACAATTGGGCTTCATACCAGGAGCCTTCATAGGTTGCTCTACTTTTTTTGCACTTGGCGCAACGATTAGCTTAACGGTGATTTTACCCACAGTCTTCGGATTAATTATAGGACTTTCTTTAGGATGGATCTCAGAAGCATGGGGAGGCAAAATAGCAACACAACTTGGAGGAAAATAATAAGATTATAAAACAATTAAAAAAATAAAGGAGCACGCTGAAAATCCTTTTAAAGAGTAGGCGAATTTTTTAAAACTAAACAAAATGAAAAAAACGGTATTAATTATGATGTTTATGAGTTTGTGTTTATATACAACTGCTCAAACCAAACCTACTGTACAATGGATCTCCATACCTGCGGGTACTTTTATCATGGGTAGTCCGCCCTGTGAAATTGGTAGAAATATGGATGAAACACAACACCAGGTAGCCGTTAATGCTTTTAAAATGAGTAAGTACGAGGTAACCTATAAGCAATACGATGCTTATTGCGAAGCTACGGGTAGAGAAAAAGTAGGTGATAAAGATTGGGGAAGAGGCAACCGCCCTGTAATATTTGTAAGCTGGCAAGATGCTTCAGATTTTGCAAAATGGATGGGCTGCCGCCTGCCTACCGAAGCCGAATGGGAATATGCTTGCCGTGCAACGACACTTACACCATTTTATACAGGCGACGACTTAACAACATGGCAAGCCAATTACAATGGTGAATATCCATACGGCAATAATCCAAAGGGTGAATACAGAGGAAAAACCATGCCAGTTGGTCTTTTTGCACCCAATGCTTTTGGTCTGTACGATATGCACGGTAATGTATGGGAGTATTGCAGCGATTGGTATGCCCCTTATTCAAATGAGGCGCAAACTAATCCTGAAGGCCCAAAAACGGGAGAGAAACATTCGATACGAGGTGGTAGTTTTGGCCACTACAATACTGCAGCTCGTAGCAGGAGTGCTTACCGTACAGCGGTTACTCCAGAAGAACGTCATGATACTGTGGGCATTCGATTGGTTTTAGATAATTAAAAATAGAGTTTACACTTTTTATTTTAAACATAACATAATGAAGAGAAATTTGATATTAGGTATAATTATTTTATTAGGGTTCAATACCTATTCCCAAATCCTAGATCCCGTAAAATGGTCAACATCGGTTGAAAAAGTATCAGATAAAGAATACAACCTTATTGCAACAGCGACCATTGATTCAGGGTGGCATTTATATTCTCAAAATGTTCCCGAAGGTGGACCAATAGCAACCACTTTTTCATTTCATGATTCAGGAAACTATGAGTTAGTTGGAGAAACTAAAGAAGCAGTAGGTCATGTTATCGATGATCCTGTTTTTAAAATGCGTATTAAATTTTTCGAAAATAAAACAGAATTTAGTCAACGTATAAAAGTATTAAAAACCATAGAAATTATTGAAGGTGAAGTTGAATTTATGGTGTGTGACGATGAAAAATGTTTACCACCAAATTATAAAGACCTTAAATTTAAAATATCAAATATTTCAACTGGAAGTGTTGAAGCAGTAAACGAAGTAAAAACATCTGCAATTGACGAAAATAATAAAAAGGAGATCCGTTTTGAAAAATCTCAAAAAACGGAAAAGTCTAAAAGTTTATGGGGTATTTTTATTATTGCTTTCTTATCAGGTTTTGCAGCATTATTAACACCGTGTGTGTTTCCAATGATCCCAATGACGGTAAGCTTTTTTACCAAACAAAGTAAAAGTAAAGCAGCAGGTATAAGAAATGCCATTATTTATGGTATTTCTATTATCATCATCTATGTTTTACTAGGGACATTAGTAAGCTTTATTTTTGGAGCAGATGCCCTTAATGCATTATCTACAAACGTTTGGTTTAATATTGCATTCTTCATATTACTTTTAGTATTTGCAGCATCTTTTTTGGGTGCTTTTGAAATTATGCTGCCTAATTCATGGGCAAATAAAGTAGATAAACAAGCTGATAGGGGCGGTTTAATTGGTATTTTCTTTATGGCATTGGCACTAGCTATTGTCTCTTTTTCCTGTACCGGCCCAATCGTAGGAACCTTATTAGTTGAAGCCGCAGCAGGGGGTAGCCAAATCGGGCCAATTATAGGTATGTTAGGTTTTTCTTTAGCAATAGCATTGCCTTTTGCGCTGTTTGCTGCATTCCCAGGATGGCTTAATTCGTTACCAAAATCTGGAGGATGGTTAAATACAGTAAAAGTAGTTCTAGGGTTTTTAGAATTAGCATTGGCTTTTAAGTTTTTATCAAATGCCGATTTAGTTTTACAACTACATTGGTTAGAAAGAGAAGTGTTTATAGCTGTTTGGATTGCTGTTTTTGGCGCACTGGCTTTCTATCTTTTTGGAAAAATACAATTACCTCATGATTCGCCAATAACACATATTTCTGTGGGACGTTTAAGTTTAGGGCTAATCGTATTATCCTTCACTATTTATATGATTCCTGGACTTTGGGGAGCGCCTTTAAATTTAATAAGTGCATTCCCACCTCCACAGCATTATAGTGAATCTCCTTATGGTGTTGGATATACAAAGTTAGGGTCGGGGGGCACACAGAGTGGAGGCCATAGTGAAATACCTGATGGTGCACATGTAATGCCACCACATAATATACTAGCCTTTAATGACTATGATACTGGTTTGGCTTATGCAAAAAAAGTAGGGAAACCAGTTATGATTGATTTTACAGGACATGCTTGCGTAAATTGTAGAAAGATGGAGCAAAATGTTTGGGTAAAACCAAATGTGCTTAATATACTTAAAAATGATGTTATCTTAATATCTCTTTATGTAGATGATAAACGCAAATTAGCTGCAGATGAAGTTGTAGAATCTAAATTACAACCAGGTAAAAAACTCAAGTATATTGGTCAAAAATGGAGTGAATTTCAAACTATTAAATACAAAACAAATTCACAACCTTTTTATGTACTGATGGATCATGATGAAGAAAACTTAATCGAGCCTGTAGCTTATACACCAGATGCAGAAGCATATTATACTTGGCTAAAAGAAGGCATTGTTAATTTTGAGAAATAACTTTAAACGTATGATAAAACATATGCTTTTAAATGATTTTGAAAGCCCTTATTAATCCAATAATGGAGTTGAGAATTCTCTAGAAAAATAGCCTCTATAACTTATGGAATGTTAAACACAGGTAGTCAAATGTTATGAGTGGAAAAATATAAACGCTATATTAGAAAACGAAAAGGAAAAAAAATGTTTTATCATCTACAGGTACATGAATTATTACCATGAATTCGTTTTAGTAAAGTGAAATCAAAGTAACATTAATTAAAGAATAATTGTTTGTGTTTTTAACGCCAGAAAAGCTACAGGTAAAATCATCGATACAATTTTTAGGGCGCATATATGAAGTGTGTTTAAAAGTACTTAGCGATTATTTTAAAGTAAGAAGCTTACTAATGGCTAAAAGAACCTTAGAATTATAACCCGCCGAAACACATGAGCATGTGCCGTTTTATTGTGGTCGTATAAAATGGTTAATAAATTAGAAAATTTTCTGTTTGAACAAAGGGAGTCTAATGCTTTTTTTAGAATAATTGATTAGTTTTAGAACCGCAATAAAATCAACATTTTTATTTATGAAATTTTTGAATAAAATAAATATAATAACATTATTCTTGTTAAGCGTAATAAACTTGACATATGCTCAAAACTTTGAAAGAATTTCAAATAAAGAAGGATTTAACCAAAATACTATTAATGTTATTGGACAAGATTTGTATGGTTTTCTTTGGTACGGCACACCCAATGGTTTAATACGCTATGATGGTTACGAATTTAAAACGTATACAACACAATCAAAAGGTGACGGAAATATTGCAAGTAACTTTATTACTTCGTTTTATAATGATGAAAATGGGGTTTTATGGATAGGAACTAGTCTTGGTCTTAATGTATACATTCCATGGTTAGAAAGATTTTATTCCGTGCCTTTACCTAGGAAGTTTTCGATTAATCATATTGCAGCAGCGCCTAATGGAAGTATTTGGTTTTCAGGAGGCAATGAATTGCATACCTGTGAGCTTGAAGATGTAGATAATGGCATTTTTAAAGTTTCAGAAAATATCTTGGGGTCTAAGATTAAAAATCTTGAAATTCTCAATTTTAGTTTTAAAGACGAAAATACGCTTATTGTTGCAGCAGTGAATGGTTTGAAAAAAATAGCAATTGTTAAGAATTCTCTAAAGCGTACTCCAAAAATAGAATCCATAATGGATTTTGAAAGTTTTAAAGGAAAGTCGATTACAGCTATTTTGAATTTAAATGATCTATTTTGGATAGGTACTAAAAAGGGGGTGTTTAAAGTCACAATTGATGGTGATACTGCTCATATACTTAATGATTTTAGTACATCAAACAATTTAAAGTCATTAAGTTCAAAGTTATCTGTTAATACTATTTTTCAAGATCACTCAGGAATTATTTGGGTAGGTACAACAAACGAAGGGTTGTATAAATATGATCAAGAGCAAGATTTATTAGAACATTTTGATAATGACCCTAAAAATAAGCTAGGCTTAAGTAGTAACTTTATTAAAGCTCTATATCAAGATGACTTTAATGTTCTTTGGATAGGAACCGCCCAGGGTGGCATAAACAAACTAGACCTGTCTCAAAAACCTTTTATAAATTATACTAATAATCCTTTTGATCCAGATTCTATATTAGATAATTTAATAACCACAATTTTTGAAGATAAAAAGGGTAGGCTTTGGGTGTCAGGTTATAATGAATCTTTAATAAGGAGTATAAATGTCGTAAATGAAGAAACAATTAGTAAGCTAAAATTTGAGGATTTAAAAAATAAGATACCTCTTGATGTACAGGGAACTATTAGATGTATTTACGAAGATAAACATGGTTTTTTGTGGTTTGGAGGAGATGATACTCTAATGGTTTATAACCCAAAGACTAACCAATTTAAGAAATTAGTATTAAGAAATGAAGGGACACCTATAAAAATACAGTCCATTAGAGATATTATTCAAATTGATGAAAATAATATCCTACTAGCAGGCAACCTTATTGCCGTTTTATCAAACCCATGGAAAAAAATTGAAGATGAAAACTCTGCCGATATAGATGCTTCTTCATTTATAAACATGGGTTATCAAAGAGTTCATAATGTATTAGTTGATGGGGCTAGCAGTTTGTGGTTCGCTACTTCTAAAGGACTCGCTCATGGAAGCTTTAATGTGAACCAAATTGTAATTAATAAAACGTATACTAATGATGAAGCCGAAGATATAAGATTAAGTAATATTGAGGTGTTTTCACTATATAAAGAGCATAATAATATATGGATAGGAACCTTTGGTGGGGGATTGAATAAAATGACATTAGATAGCCATGGTAACCCCTTATCAATAGAGTATTTTAGAAAAAATGATGTGCTTCCAGATGATGCCATTTATGGTATTTTACAAGATGGTGAGGATCACCTTTGGCTTAGTACAGATATGGGGTTGGCTAAGTTTAACACTTCCAATAATGGGGTAAACGTTTATGATGTTAGGGACGGCTTGCCTCAAAATAATTTTAGACAGAATGCTTATTTTAAAGGACGTTCAGGGTATTTTTATTTTGGAGGATTAAATGGATTAACCGTTTTTGATCCTCAAAAAATTAAAGAAAACACTCAGGCTCCAGAGATTTTGATATCAGCCTTATTTATAGACAATCAATTGGTTAATATAGGGGAGGAAATTGATGGCAATGTATTACTTGAAAAATCAATCTCAGAAACTGATAATTTAGCGATCAGTAAAAAGGAAAGAATCATATCTTTTAATTTAGCAGTTAAACATACCTCTGTACCTTCAAAAAACAAGTTGGCATATAAGTTAGAAGGGTTTAATGAAGATTGGATTGAACTAGATGAAGGAAAGGCAACAGTTACCTATACCAATCTTTCGGCAGGTAAATATATCTTTAGAGTAAAAGCAGCCAATGGAGATGCTATTTGGAGTGTTTCCGATAGAACCTTAAATATTGAAATTTTGCCCCGATGGTACAATACTTGGTGGAGTTATTTATTCTTTTTTATACTAGCTATTGCTTTAGGCATTGGCATTGTTATCTATTTTGTCCAGCTTGAACGGTTAAAACAGGGACTTATATATGAGAAAAAAGATAAAGAACGTCTGGAAACTATTAATCAAGGGAAGTTTCGCTATTTCACTAATTTATCTCATGAATTCAGAACTCCTTTAACATTAATTGCAGGGCCTTTAGAGCGTATTATAGCTAATAATACCGATTCAAGAAACACAAAATACTTATCTATTGTTCAAAAAAACACCAAAAGACTTCTGAGCTTAGCAGATCAACTAATTACCTTCAGGCAAGCAGAACAAGGCCATGTTAAACTAAATTTAACTCGCTTAACTTTAGGCGACTTTATATACCCAACTACTGAGGCTTTTGAAAACTATGCTTTAGAAAGAAATGTCAATTTTTTTTATAAAGTTAACGACCCTAATGAAAATATAGTTATTGATATAGAAAAGTTCGAGCGTATCTTATTCAATTTACTTTCTAATTCATTTAAGAACACACCTCCGCAAGGTACAATAAGTATAGAAGCAGGTATAGTGAGGTCTAGTGATAAAAATTGGATTAAAATTCATGTTATCGATAATGGTAAAGGAATACCACCTGAAAGTTTAGATAATATTTTTGAG
Source organism: Formosa sejongensis (assembly GCF_033447105.1). NCBI lineage: Bacteria > Pseudomonadati > Bacteroidota > Flavobacteriia > Flavobacteriales > Flavobacteriaceae > Formosa > Formosa sejongensis. Next base: position 11,363 of record NZ_JAWQUN010000013.1, on the reverse strand, counting down.
CGCTTTTATCAACTAGGAAATGAAGAAGGTGATGTAAGTGGAGGTGGTATTGGTCTCTCATTTTGTAAATCACTTGTCGGTTTGTTTGAGGGAGAAATTTATGCTACAAGTACTCCAGGAGTAGAGACACGGTTTACCGTTAAGATACCTTCAATTTATGAGGAGATGTGTGAAATAGATAATGTTCAAGGAGCAGAGAAATCTTTTATTCAGGATTGGATACCTTTATCAAACACTATAAATGAAGATGATGATAACACTTTGAAACAGGGAAATCAAAAAGAATTCTCTATTTTAGTTGTTGAGAATGAAGTGGATGTTCAGAGTTTCTTATATCAAGAATTATCACCAAATTATAATGTAACTATAGCTAACAATGGTATTGAAGCTCTCGATAAAATTAAAATAAAGGAACCTGATTTAATTGTAAGCGATGTGATGATGCCTGAAATGGATGGCTATCAGCTTTGTGAGAAAATAAAATCTACTCCAGAGATGTGTCATATACCTGTTTTATTATTAACAGCACTAGGTGCCGATGAAGATATTATTAAAGGTCTTGAGTTTGGAGCAGAAGAGTATTTGAGTAAACCATTTTCTATAAAGCATTTAGAGTTACGAATTGTTAGACTAATTCAAAATAGTAAAAAAATAAGACAATATTTTTCTAAAAATAGTGCCTTACCAAAGGCTGATATAAAACTTGAATTATCAAAAAAAGATGAAGTTTTTTTAGAAAATATTGTTCAAGCCATAGAAAAGAATTTATCCGATTCTACTTTTGGTGTAGAAGAGTTGTCTGCCGAAATAGGTTTAAGCACCTCACACTTTTATAGACGTTTAAAACAACTTACGGGACAAGTGCCAAATGTGTATTTGAGAAATTTTAGATTGCAACGCGCTGCGGAACTTTTACAAAATAATGAAGGTTTTAATGTGGCAGAGGTCATGTATCAAATTGGTATAGAATCAAACTCTTATTTCTCTACATCGTTTAAAAAATTACATGGATCTAGTCCATCAGAGTTTTTGAAAAAAAATATGCCTTAAATAAGAAAAAGATTTGAGAAATTATATGCATCACAGTCCAATTATCCGTTGAGGTATTTTTGTTAATAAATAATCTGAGTTCGACATAATATTTGTTTTCAGTTTAGATGCATTTTTATTCAATTCGAAGCGGATTTTTGAAAGACTAGTTGGTTAGTTTGAGAAAATCCTGCAAGAATTGGATAAAATTTATCAAATCTTATAGAAATCTAAAGGAAACGTAATCTTTTGGAATAAAACTCTTAAAATATCTCGAAATTCTTTTAAATTTTATGCTTCAAATCTCACGTTTCCTTTGGATTCTGTAAATTAAATCTTAGGTCTAACTCAGGTTAATAATATGTATTGATGGTTTTGAGCAAGACAAAAGCAGATTAGAGCATGTAGTTATTTCCTTAAAATAAGTTATTTGCATAGTTGTAATAGTAATAACAAGAAAACATCTATGAAAAAAAATACCCTTAATTGCGTAATAATACTAATAGCTTCTTTGTTCTCAATAAATACATTTTCTCAATCTTTAAATGAAAAGTTCTGTAATGTGTTTCCTACTTCTGGTGTTTTCCAACAAGAAGGGACTCCTATGAGTTTTACAAATACATATTCACCATCAGGATCTTCATGGTCTCTTACTCAGGACGAATCTGTTGTTTTTCAAAACCTAATGACTTATAACCACCCAACAGATGCTGATAAGTCTTATGAATTAAGAATAGGAAAAGGTGGGCAAATTTATTCATTTATTACATCAGCAGGAGAAACTATTCCACCACAGTGGAGAAACCCTGCAACATATTCTAATCCAAATATAGCACCTTGGGTAGACGAGGTTTGGCAAATAGTTGGCGTAGATATTACCCAAGATGACAGACAGAATAATCAGAAATACTTTATTCATCAAGCAGGAGTGTATTTGTTAGATTCAGAAATCCCAGATCAAAAACCTTTTTATTCGCCTCAAATCGCTGAGTATTATGATTCTGACAATCAAGAATATACTACTGTGAACTGGGGGCAACACGCACATACAAATGATAATTTAACAGCGGGTTTTACGTCATCTATATTGTATTATACCAAGTATAAAAATTTAGGAAATGGATTAATTCAAGTCGATAATTTATTATACAATTTTGGTACAGATGTCATTCATCATATGAATGTTCCGTGGGGAGGAATAAGAACAAGTACATATGGTTATTGGTATGTTTCAGATGCAGAAAATAATTTCACATTGCCGGATCAAGTTTATAATCACGACGATTATTTTGCTGGTACAGAAACTACCAGTGGTGCCATGGTTTTTACTAATGCCGAAAATGGAAATGGTTCTAGTTTAGGTATTATGGTTAATAATGATGATGGAACTACAAGAATAAAAAACGTTGGAGGTACAGCTAACAGAAATTATACATTACATACCGCTATTAGAAACGAGATAAACTTAAAATTTGGAGATGCCATTCGTATTAGAAATTATTTTATAGTAGATGGTTCTGTTACAGATATTCAAAGTCAAATATCGAATTTAAATCTACAAGAAAACACATTTTTTGGATTTGATAATAAAACAAAAAAGGAGGTAGATGAAACGAATTATTATTTTGATACTAATGGAGTTGCTATTACAGCTGAAGAAACAACAGCAAATAATGGTTTAAATTTAACGTTACAACCCCATGTAAATAGTTACCCATTATTTCTAATTAAAGGATTGAACGATGCTAACAATACAGAATATAGAATAACTTCTGATTTATATACGTTTTCTAAAAAGCCCTACGATGGTATAACCGAAAATATTGATTTAATTGGTTTTAGTGATACTAAAATGCGCATAACAAATTTTGAAACAGCTACAGTGTCGTGTGCTGGGGATAGTTATACATTTCCTGATGGTTCGTCTCAAAACATTTATGCAGATACTGTTTATTTTAGTGAAATTTCTGTTGATGCCGATGGATTTAGCATCATGACACAAACTACTGTAAATGTAAATTCTACGCTAGAGTTGGTGCCATCTTCTCAGATAGACAATGAAACAGCTACATCTAATACCGAAATAAGTGTATCATCTGGACAAGACGTTATTTTACAAGCACAAGTAAATAATAATGGAGACATAAGTAACGGAACAGGAACTTGGAGCTGGACAGGGCCAGATAATGTTACTAATTCTGGGAGCATGATTACATTATCAGCTATTTCAATATCTGATATAGGTACATATACATTTTTCTATACTCAAGGTTGTGATACTGTAAATCAAATATTTAATGTTATAGTAGATAATTATTCGCCAGCAGAGCCCCCAGTATTAGACTTAAATAATGTTTGGTATCATAATTATTATACGAATGAATTTAATGCCTTAGAAACCAGTCCTGTTGCTTCTAATGGCATTTTAGAAAAATCTTCTAGTACCCCTACGGTTGTAGGTAATCCAAGCACTATAGTATCTAAGTTTACAAGAGGAAACAGTATACAATCATTTATAAAATTTGATTTAACAGGAAATTTATCTAATTCCGAAAACGCCATATTTAAAATAAGAGTCTATACGGCTACGAACGCTGTTGCCGCAAATAATAATTTAAGAATAATTTTAAAGCAAGACAACGATACGTCAACACAATTGTCACAAATAGTCACAGTAACAGAGTTTGATAAATGGGTAGATTATACTTTTGATATGTCTAACATAACATTTAAGGCTGATAGTTATAATGAATTATATCTCTTCTTTGTTTCACCAGATACTAGTGCAAGTGCAAATGGAAGTGTCTATTATTTTGATGCTTTTCAAGGACCTGAATCACAAAGTTTAAGTATAGATTCGAACTCAATCTCAAAATTTAATATTTATCCAAATCCTACAGATGGTTTATTAAAATTTAATTTAAAAGCTGAAAATGTTAACGTTTATAATGTGTTTGGTCAAGTAGTTAATTCCTATAAAAATGTTAACGAGATTAATGTTTTTAACTACTCTAATGGGCTTTATTTTTTAGATGTGACTCTAGAAAACGGACAAAAGAAAGCAATACGTTTTGTGAAAAAATAATTAATAACAAAATGAAAATAATTAAAATATTAATATTATCAGTAATTACATTTTCTTGTAAAGGAGGTGAGTCTAAGAGTTTGTTGTCTAGCGAGGTATTAGATACAGTTAGGCCTAAACCTAATGTCGTATTAATTCTTACAGATGATTTAGGGTGGCAAGATGTTAAATGCTACGATATTGATGAACCGTCTCCTTACGAAACCCCAAATATTGATGCGTTTTCAAAAAAAGGGGTCATGTTTTGGCAAGCCTATTCGCCTGCACCAACTTGTGCTCCTAGTAGATGTGCAATTATGAGTGGTAATCATCCTGCACGAGCACAAAAAACGCATGTTGTAGGTGGCCATCCACCAGTACCTTATACAAAAGAGAAGTTTAGAATGATGGATCCGTGGTATAGCGGTAGAATGCCCGAAAATGAAATGACTTTAGCTCGTGCTATGCAAGACAATGGTTATACTACAGGACATGTGGGGAAATGGCATATGGCAATTAATCATAAGGCATTTCCACAGCCTGAAGACCAAGGTTTTGATTTTACACGATCAGATAGAGGCGTTACAGATGGTCAGAAACCAAATAGACTTTCAGATTTCGCAACCAATAAAGCTTCTGATCCTTACCGATTAGATGAGAATGGATTTCCATTCCATCAAAATAATGAGGATGCCCTTAATTTTTTAAAAGAGAATAAACAAAAGCCGTTTTTTATGTATTATGCCACTTGGTTGGTTCATGCGCCTATACATACCAGAAGTAAAGCGCTGTTAGAGAAATATTGTAAAAAATTAGGTATAGATTTTCCGTTAGACCCAGGTCATTGGGAATTGGAAGGTCAGCAAAACCCATATTACGCTGCCATGGTAGAAATGTTGGATTATTATGTGGGGCAAATTTTTAACTACTTAGAAACTACAGACGACCCTAGATGGCCAGGGCATAAATTAGCAGAAAACACTTATGTTATTTTTACGTCAGATAATGGTGGTATGGAGCAGCATCCAGGGGAAATTATAACCGATAATTATCCATTAGATAGAGGGAAAATTTCTGCCATGGAAGGAGGTACAAGAGTTCCATTAATAATTGCAGGGCCAGGAATTGAAAAAGGCGTTCAGTCTGATGTAGTAGTTAACGGACTTGATTTTTATCCAACAATTTTATCACTCACAGGCTCAGAAAAGCCAAAAGACAAATCATTTGATGGGTCTAATATTTCTGATCTATTGTTAAAAGATCCAACCAACCCTAATCTGGTAAAAAATAAAAACGGAGAGACTAGAACAACAATGATGTGGCATTTTCCTCATGGAAATGCGTTAGAAAGTACTATTAGAGTAGGGGATTACAAATTAATTAGAAATTATGATTACATAAATAACCCCAATACCGAACCTTTGGAACTTTACAGACTTTACAATTCTGAAGGAAATAAAATGGTGCGTTCTGATATTGAAGAATCTAAAAATTTGGTAAAACAACTTCCTGAAAAAACTCAAGAACTAAATAACAAGCTTACAGAAATGCTTACAGAAATGAAGGCTAGTTATCCATATTACAATCCTGGTTTTAGTAGAGGTTTGCCTTTTAAAGAAAATATACCTACTGTTATTTCAGACAAAAAGAAAGGTAGTGAAGTAACCGTAGTGTTTAAAGAAAACGGAGCTAAAGTAGTGAATGCAAATTTGATATATACACTAAATGGCGGAGATCGTTACGAAGAATGGTATCAAACACCAGCAGAAGTTAATGTAGGTGAAGTAAATGCTACGTTGCCAAAAGGCACAACGCATTATGTTATTAATCTTATTGATGAAAATAATTATTTAGTGAGTTATCCTAAGATGGGCGAACAAAAAAGAGGACAAAAGAAATATTTTACTGATGCCTTGAAAAATTGAAATAATTGGGATGCTACATAAAATAAAAGGTCGTCTAAAAAGTAGTTTTTAGACGATTTTCTTTTTAGAGGTATTATCTCATAAACTGTGTAAGTTTTAAAAATCTCAGGTTAAATTTTAACCTGAGATTTATTAATTTTAAATTTCCTCCTCCCGCTACCGCACGAATCCCTTCGTGTGGTATTCTTGGATTGTTCTTTAGATAGTAATAATGATCAATACCTACAGAGTTTAATGCTTTTAATTTCTATAAAAAAGATTCCCCGGCTACCGCACGAATCCCTTCGTGTAGTATTCTTAATCAACCTTCAAACATCCCCCCGCTACCGCACGAATCCCTTCGTGTGGTATTCTTGCATCGTATTCATTAATTTGATTGTTCTTTAGATAGTAATAATGATCAATACCTACAGAGTTTAATACTTTTAATTTCTATAAAAAAGATTCCCCCGCTACCCCGGCTACCACGAATCCCTTCGTGTGGTACTCTAAATCAACCTTCAAACATCCTAAAAACAACAACATCATCAATCAGTCCTTTTTGATCTGCATAATCACTGGCACTACTATAAACATAGTCCTCGGGTCTGTAAACCAATCCTTCTTCTACAGGATTATTGTGTACATAATCTATTTTTTGTTGAATAACCTTATTGCTCCATAGTTCTATTGGTTTATTATCATGTCTCCAAAATTGGTAATGCTTTACATTAGAACTTTTGTCTGCCTCTTTTTTGAAAAAATCCAATAAAAATTCTTTTCGGCTTTCTCTTGAGTTTTCTTGTATGCTTTTCACAATTGAATTACTCGTAAACCGTTTTAAATCACCAATCAGTAATTCTGGTTTTTGATTGTTTATACTTCTAAAAACCAAATGGACATGACTTGTCATAATACACCAAGCATGGATTTCTAAGCCTTTGTTTTTCTGACAATACTCTAAACTCTCTAAAAACAAATTTTTGTATTCATTTCTTGTAAATACGTCCAACCAACCCACAACAGCAAAACTAATAAAATACAAACCCTCAGGATTATGGAATTTATAATTTCTGCTCATGGCTAGATTATTGGTTTACTGTAAATATAAAAATTCATGTTCAGAATAAGTATGTTTTGAAATTTTACAAATATGCAGTTTAGCTTTAAGAAACCACACGAAGGGATTCGTGCGGTAGCGGGGAATATTTGGTTTAGCAAATTTGTCATTTACTTGCGCAACATATGGATTTCCGCTAGCCTGATTTCCTCCTCCAACAGAAATATCATCGCACCCAATCCCGTAACATTCACAATAATCGCCACTCGGGCAAGGGTCATAACATCCACTACCATCTGTATCACATTCACCACAATCGTCTGTTTCTTCATAAGGGTAATATAAATCACCGTAACTACAGGGATATGCAATACTAAAAATATCTGTGCAATCTCCTGAGTCTTCCCAACAGTTAATACAGCTTAAATCTATTTAGAAGTTACAAACTTCGAAGAGCGGGGTTTTGTTTTTTCTTACACTCAAACCGCCACTAATTACAAATTAGCGGTAGCCATACTAGGGAACAGCGGGATTTATTATGATCCTTTTCTTTTATTAAGGAAAACCAGTAGTAAAAGCCTCATAAGTGCCATCATCATAAAATACAACTCTTCGTTTACATGAGGTACCTGTATATGATCGATTTTGCCCTTCTATTATAGTATCTGTAGGTGTAATTATCATTTTTGACCATCGATCTTCACGAGTTGGTCTTTCATAAACTCTGTTCCCTAAAAACTGATCTATACATTCTCGTATAATTTGAATTTGATCTTGAATTTCTTCATCTCCCTCTTCCAATTTATTATACATATTATTTCTTATTTTTTGATAAGATTCATCATAAACCAATACTATATCTCCACCAAAATCTTCAAAATAAGGGCTTGGTATACCTGCTATCATATGATCATTTTCTATTGCTGTATACATCTTCCATTCCTCATTCCCTTGATTGTTTATTGAAATATACAGATTTACTATACCGCGATTATTGATAAAGCAATGAGTACTTAAAAAAAAGCGTATTGCCTCCTTCATTACTTTCCGTTTAACTGAATCTTTACCTATAATTTTCAACTCTTTCATGGTAATATGGGAAATTTATTAAGATTAATGGGGGTTGTTTCTTGTATGTCTTTTTGCTTGCAGTCTGTAAATAGAGTTAAAGTTAACAACAACAACAACAACATTATCAAAGTTTTTAGTACCATAAATTTGACCATAACTTAAAAGTTTTTATGCTTTTAGATTTCATATGGTTCTATTATTGATCAATAGAAACCAGTAGTAGAAGCCTTATAAGTTCCATCATCATAAAACACAACTCTTCGTTTACATGAGGTGCCTGTACTTGATCGACTTTGACCTATACGTAAAGTGTCTCCTGTAGGCCCTGCTATTGTTATTTCTGATGACCATCGATCCTCTCGGGTTGGCCTTTGATACACCCTATTGCCAATAACCTGATCGATACATGTTCTCATCCTTTGTCTTTCTTCTTCAGTTCTTTTTTTGTTTTCAGCCTCGTGATTAATACCGAATATTAGAACTATATCACCATCAAAGTCTTCAAATAATGGAGTTACATCGGACCTTCTTAAATGCCAATCTTCTATATCTGAATACATGGTCCATACCTCATTTGATTCACGATCTGCTGAAATATGAAGCCTTACTATACCTCTGTTATTTATAAAACAATGGGTACTTAAAAAAAAATTAATGGTTTCTTTCATTATTTTTCGTTTCATGGGATCTTTGCCAATAAGCTCAATTTCCTTACAAGGGGATATCGGTATTTGATTATGATTTATGGGTTTCTCTTTAATCTTTTGTTTACAGCCTATAGATACTATAATAAGTAGTAAGACTGCTATTTTTGAAAAAAAATGCTTAGTTAAATTTTTATGTAACATGATTATTAGCAATTATTAGTTGATTCAGGATTATTTTTACAATTTTTTGTTTCTGTATTAATAACCTCATTTTGGTTATATTCATTTATGCTATTACCACTTAAATAATAATAATGCTCTATACCAGAGAAATCTCCTTGTGTGAAATCTTTATCATCCTGACTAAGCTGTCCCCCCCGCTACCGCACGAATTCCTTCGTGTGGTACTCTAAATCAACCTTCAAACATCCTAAAAACAACAACATCATCAATCAGTCCTTTTTGATCTGCATAATCACTGGCACTACTATAAACATAGTCCTCGGGTCTGTAAACCAATCCTTCTTCTACAGGATTATTGTGTACATAATCTATTTTTTGTTGAATAACCTTATTGCTCCATAGTTCTATTGGTTTATTATCATGTCTCCAAAATTGGTAATGCTTTACATTGGAACTTTTGTCTGCCTCTTTTTTGAAAAAATCCAATAAAAATTCTTTTCGGCTTTCTCTTGAATTTTCTTGTATGCTTTTCACAATTGAATTACTCGTAAACCGTTTTAAATCACCAATCAGTAATTCTGGTTTTTGATTGTTTATACTTCTAAAAACCAAATGGACATGACTTGTCATAATACACCAAGCATGGATTTCTAAGCCTTTGTTTTTCTGACAATACTCTAAACTCTCTAAAAACAAATCTTTGTATTCATTTCTTGTAAATACGTCCAACCAACCCACAACAGCAAAACTAATAAAATACAAACCCTCAGGATTATGGAATTTATAATTTCTGCTCATGGCTAGATTATTGGTTTATTGTAAATATAAAAAATTCATGTTCAGAATAAGTATGTTTTAAAATTTTACAAATATGCAGTTTGGCTTTAAGAAACCACACGAAAGGATTCGTGCGGTAGCGGGGGGGATATGTGCTAATTGAAATATCATTGCAATCTCCAGTGCCTTCCTAACTGTTAATACAGCCTAAATCTAATGCGAAGTTACAAACTTCGAAGAGCGAGTAAAATATAAAGCTGGCAACAGAATGATGATGAATCATTCTGGAGTAGCTGACATACTACCTCCTAACATTAAATTTTTAAACTCTAATTTAGTATTGGAAACATTTATTAATTCTAAACAAAAGTCCTTTGTTACAATATACTTTCCAGTACTTAAACTTCCAACATTACTTTGTACAAACGTATTAGCAGAACAATGACTTAAATCATTGTAGAAATAATAGTCATCTTCGCCTATTATAACATCTTCTGAGTATGTTGTCATTTTAGTGTTTGTAAATTGAATTGGTTATTTGTGATTTTCGGCTCTATCCAATCTCCAACTTTTTGAAATAAGAATATCTTTTGCGTTTGAAGGTACGTTTGATTGTGCCGCACATCCAAAACTTAGAGCAGCAAGTGTGTATATTAAAATTAAATTTTTCATTATTTACAATCTTTTATAGTTACAACATAATTTTTTGGAAAACTTGAAGGAGAGGCTTCTTGAAAAGTGCCAGACATAGGATCCATATATATAATCCAAGAAACCACACGAAAGGATTCGTGCGGTAGCGGGGGGTATTTATTAGGAGAAAACGAAGAAGCTAATCTTTTTAAAAACCCTGAGATGTTAAAACGTTTTAAAGATATTTTATCCTTTTTTCAAGATAAACAAGTACACATACTATTTGCATTAGATGCAATGATTAAGTCTACTAAATTAGAAACACTGTAAAACAAAAACACCGAAACTTAATAGTTTCGGTGTTTAACAATCTTTATTTTTTTTATTCTAGTTCTTTATCAAGATAGCTGTACTAGGTAAAAAACTTTGACCTGAAGCTTTATTTATTATTTTCCACTCTAGATTTCCGTTTGGCAATATTTTCAACTCAGCAGAACCTTCTGTCGATGAATACGAAGTCTTATAACTAACAGTGGCAACATCATTATTTATTGTCCCAACAATAGAATAATCTCCTTCTTCAGAGCAATCTATTTTTCTTCCTGATTGAGCAATAGCACATTGACTTCCTTGAACTACATTACTATTTTGTTCTAAAATTAAATCAAAACTAGATGTATCATTATTGTTCTCCCAATTCCATGTGCCTGAAAAAACATCATTAACGACTTCATAGTTTTTGTCAGTCTTTTTAACTTCTAATGTTTGTGCAGCAAATAAAGAATATGAAACAAACACTACTAATCCTATAAATTTCAAAAAATTACTTCTCATAATATAAACTTTTAATTATTCTGGACCAATAGCGTCCAAAACGTTTAAAAAAAGAGAAAGGAAATTTTGTTCCGCAAAGTTACCTTTGTGGTGCACCACAAAAACCCTTTCTCCGATGATAAATATAACATTGTTTTCTCAAATAATTTCAAAATTAGATA
>NZ_JAWQUN010000012.1:0-119103 GCF_033447105.1 Formosa sejongensis | reverse complement strand
TTTAGAATAAATCGTTCGCAAAGTAAGAACACAATATTCAATAACTTAATAACAAAAATGGTCGATAGAGATAAAATATATCAAACTAAATTAATAAGTAACTAACTACTGACCTCTATAAAAATGAATTAAGACATTTTACTTGTTATAAAAAAATGCCTTTAAAACTCAATTTTTAAAGGCATTTTTATTTCAATTTTTGAATGATTTAAAACATAAAAAGGGGAAACTTAAATGATTTTCCCTTTTCTGATTTGAAATGTAATGTTGTTTCTACAAGTTATTCTCTAAATATTCACGGATTGTCAAGTCTATAAAATAACCACTGTGATGACCGCCCCAACATGCTGTTAAAGAAAATACGCCATCCTCTAATTTTAGTTCTTTTTTAGCTTCAGCGCCTTCATTAGGTATGCAGTATACTTCAATAGAATTAACACTTTCTGCAACCGCTTCTTTTCCCATCTCGTCTTTACAAACTAATTTTAGTCCATCTGTAAGACGTTGTAAGCATACACTTGGTACAAATTTAATAAAGTCCATTTCAAAAGTATCCCAATTGATGTGTATTGGTAATTCTTTACCAACAATCTCATTAATCTCTTTTTGGTAATCTCCTAAATATTGATCTTCTATAGATTTTGCAGCTCTTTTTTCTTGTAATCCCATGATTTGAGTTTTTTATTATAATTTATATATCAAAGGTATTGTAAGTAGTCCTAGAAAAAACACCGTCTTTAAGGGAATGTGTAAACTCACGGAATTCAGTGAGTGCTTACTTTGTATATTCTTTTACATTTATGTGATATACTAAAGCCTTATGAAAATCACAATTCTATCCGTTATATGCATCTTAATTGTATTGCTTATACTCGCTGGATGTGCAAATTATATCGGAATTCCTAAAAAGAAAGCTGCTAGTAATTTAGAAGAATATTTGCAAAGAAAATATAAAGGAAAACTTGCGTTTAGCGATTTAAGTCTGTTTTTTAATGCCGCAACTATGGATCCAAATATGTACGGGGTGCTTATTTACGATAAGGACATTCCTGAAATTGAATTTTATACACACCTTAACCTAAAAACGATATTAGAAAACGACACCTTGCCAATGTATCCTATTGCAGATGCAATGACTGTAGATGATTTATATAAAGATGCCGTAAAACGCTATGAAGCGAGACAAGCTGTTAAAGCCGATTTTAAAAATGAAATTCCTGAAATACATTTTTCTACAGAAATTATCGATTTAGATTTTAAGAGAGATATTGAACCAAAAGAACTGGAAGTTATTGTAGCGCGTTTTATAGATAGGTTAAGTAAATCTATAGAGGAGTTAGATTCTGCCTATCAATTTAGTTTACGTATTAAAACAGCTAGTCATCCAGAAGGTTTTATGATCATTCCATTAGAAGTTGAAGATAGTAAATGGCATGCAAATCCAATGGTGTTATCTGAAAAAGCAGTCGGTTTTGACGTTTTAAAAACAATGATCTTAAAAAATATACAAGCTAAATTAGAAACACCGTATCCCTATTTTAAAACGACTGAAAATAGCAAAATTTATATGGATAAATCGACTTTGTCTAGAGGTGCTTGGGTGCAGTATTTAGAGGATAAGCGGATTGTAAATAATGGAATAGAGAAGTGGAAAAACCCACAAACCGGCATTTATGTAGTCTACTTTGATTTAGATACTCGATTTATTTATCGAGGAGAATTACTAACAGAAGAAAATGATAAAGATTCTCACGGTAAAGAACTAAGACAATTAATAAAAACGGTAGAAGCGGAGGGGATAAGAACAAAATAAAAGAACTCTGTTACACTTTTAGTATAAATAGCGTCCTAAACGATTACTCTCTTTTTTTTAAGATTTGCCACTGCTGACTTTATGGAATTAGTTGTGCTGAGGGAGGTGCTTTTTCTATATAAGTTGAATTTTGTTTTTTTGTTGGCCTATCGAAAATTTATCGAAAAATTTGAAGAGAAAGTATCGTAAAATTTAAAGCTGTTTGAGCTAAATGAATGTTTCTATTTTGTTAATTTTTAGTAGCGAGTTCTTTAAATTTAGATAGTGAACGAAAAATTTAGATAAAAGTTCGTAAGCCTAGATTTTTTTGGCTTGGTTTATCCAGAGCGAAGTCGAAGGATCTTTTTATCAATGAAAAAAATGAACATATAATATTATTTAAGACACTATTGTTTTAATATAAATAAAAAGGGCTTGAATAGTAATTCAAGCCGATTTTGTATTAATCAAACAAGCCAGATTCTATGGCATATTTTACAGCTCCAGTTGTTGTTTTAGAACCTGTTTTTAACAGAATATTTTTTCGATGTGTTTCGACCGTGTTCACCGAAATAAATAATTTTTCTGAAATTTCTTTAGAGGTGAGTTCGTCTCCTAAAAGCGCTAAAACTTCTTTTTCACGAGGCGAAAGTTCTATGTTTTTATATTTTTTGCGTTCAAAAACACTTTCCATATAACGTTGTTTAATGACTTCAGAGAAATATTGTTCATCACCTAAAACCGTTCGTACTGCTTTTTGTAATTCTTCTTTACTAGTAAATTTCGGAACAAATCCATCGGCACCTTTCTGTATCACTTTATGTACCGTTCTATGATTGTCTAACATACTCAACATAATAATTTTTACACCACTATGTTTTTTCTTAATCTCGGTAAGCAATTCAATACCATCCATTTTTGGCATGCTAATATCACTTATTATTAAACCAATTTCAAACTGATTTAATAAGCGCACCACTTGGTTTCCTTCGGTAGCTAAATGGACTTCGCCAATTTCTTCCATGTCACTTAAAATGGTATTAATACCTTCAAGAAACATTAAATGGTCGTCTGCTATTATGATGTTTATTTTCTTCATAATTATTGTTTTATTGGAATATCTATGGTAATAGACGTTCCGTGTCCAGGACTGCTATCTATATCTAAAGAGCCTTGAACCTTTTGTAGGCGGTCTTTGATATTACGGAGTCCTATGCCATGTTTTTTGTTTTTTTGAAACCCTTTACCATTATCATTTATTACAATGTTTAAATGATCGGTATGTTTGGTGAGCTGTACATCGACGTGAGTGGCTTCAGCATGCTTTAAAATATTATTAATTAATTCTTGTACAATACGATACGCATCTGCTAGTAAATCTTGTGGTAATTGATCGATCTCTTCCTCAGGAAAGAAATACGTCTTGATGTCAATATCTGCTTTCTGAGTAATCTGATCAATAAAATCACTTAAAAAACTCGTGAATCCAATTTTTGAAAAGGGTAGAGGATGTAGTTGATGCGACAAACTACGCACATCAATACACGCATTATTTATGGCATTTGCAATACGTTTAGACTGGGATTCGTCATCGTGACGTTCTGCATAATGCTCAAAAGCAATGCGTATTCCTGCTAAATCACTTCCAATACCATCATGAATTTCTCTAGCAAACCGTTCGCGTTCTTCGTCCTGACCTTCTTGATAACGTTCGATAACAGATAATTTATGATCATTCATCATCTGATTTATCTTCTGCTTTGCATTTTCTTCTTGCTGAATGCTTAATTCTTTTTGAACACGTAAGCGCTGAATGTATAATAATCTCAATACTATTAAAGTCAGTAATACCAATACAAACCCAATGATAAACACATTCCGAATTAGGCGTTGTCGCTTCAATGTAAGTTCCGATTTTTGTAATTCGGCTTCACTTAATTTCTGTTCTTTTTCAAGCAGTTGTATACGGGCTTCTTTCAGTTGAGTTTCATAACGTTCCTGAATATTAGCGACGTATTTTTCTTTATCTAAGGAATTTTGATCTGCTACGGTGGTTACTCCTTTTTTATAAAATTCTAGTGCTTTTTTATAATTTCCATCGTCTTGATAAAGCTGTGCAAGATTTTTATAAACATCAGAATTGTATCTAATTAAAGATTGCTCTTCTCCTATGGATAAGGCTTGCTGAAAATAACGTATTGCCGATTTTGTATGTCCTAATTTGGATTCGCAAAGTCCTAAATCATTCAAGACAATAGTAATATCAGAATTAAAATGTAGTGCTTCTAAAAGGACTAAGGTTTTCTTTAATGCGGTTACAGCCTCTTCGCAACGTCCTTCTTCCACAAGCATTTGAGAAAGGTTAATATTTACATAAGCGACAACTGCTTTATTGCCTTCTTTCTCTCTATAGCCTAAAACCGTATTGTAATGTGTTCGTGCCTGATCAAATTTACCTTCCTCTTTTAAAATGTTAGCAAAATTAAATAAGGTGGTAAGTACGCCATCGTCGTCTCCTATTTCACGATACAAATTTGCAGCTCGATCTAGGTTTTCTGCCGCTTTTTTATATTCTTTCTGAAGCAGATATAATGTTGCTATATTTTGATATGCATTAGCTTCCTGTACTTGGTTATGCGTCTTTTTTGAATAACTTAAACATTGCATAAAATTATCAATGGCTTTAGGATACTCACCTAAGTTTTTATAAGCTAATGCCATTATATTGTAACACGCCGCTAAACCCTTTTCAATTTCAAGTTTATGAAGTAAAGCGATAGTCTGAGTCGTGTATTTAATCGTGTTTTTATAATCTCCTGTAGTATTACTCAAATTCCCCAAGGCGTAAAGGGCTCTAACTTCTTGAAGTTCTATATTCAATTTCCGACTCTCTTCGAGCCACATAATTGCAGCTTTTTTTGCAATCTGTGGATTTGAATATATGTTTTTTTGATATGCTGCAGACAGTGAATCTAAACGCGGTGTATTGTTCGCTGTCTGCGAAACAGCTGCATTTATTACTCCTAAGAATAATAATACTATTAAAATATGATGTCTTGTTATTAGCTTCATTTAATAAATAGGTAAACTTAATACCTTTAAGAGAAATAAGTGTTTCTTATACTAGATTTGATTTCTTTAAACGTTCCCAGTTCATTATTTTCAAATGGGTTCTAGTAAATTCTGTCGTAAAAATAAGTCGTCATTACAAGTTGAAATATTGTAATCTATTTTATTCTTTTTGAGATGATTCTATTCGATGTAAAACCATTCATTTTCTTCAATTTCTCCTTCGGTTCCCATTAAACTTTTCAAGAACGTATTTAAATCTTCATCTTCAATATATCCCGTTTCTAGATCGGCACCATAACGAATAATCTGACCAGCAGTTCCTTTTGTATTTGGTGCGAAATCGAAAGCTAAAAAATTACCATTTTGTAAATCGAAAAACGGAACCCAATAGGGTGTCGTGTACATTAATAACGCTTTTCCCTCGTTGATATAAAAAGTATTAAATAAGTCTTCTTGCGTCCAATCGTCATAACAGGTTTTCCAATCTTTCCATTCATTATAAATAGTTTCTGCATCCATTATGGCACATCTATCAATCCCATTATGTAGTGTTAAATAGTCTTTAATAATCTGTGGAAATGGAAAACCAGCTTCTTTTGCAAATGCATCATAAATGGCATCGTTGTTCTTTGGTGGATGTATTGTTAAATCTTTTTCAGCTATTAAAGCATTAAAAGATTGTTTTACTTCTTCTAAATTAATTTCAGCTTCTAAGTGAATAAAAGGGCTTAGGAAATCGGCTTTTTCTTTCGCTAATTTTTCTGCTATAAATTGATTAGGAATAAATTCATCAATAAAAGCACCTGTGTTTTCTTGAAAAGTGATGTTCTTTAAATTAGAAGCAGGTTGAGAGCTATAGCAACTCTTGCTAAAGTTATAAACAGATTTTATGAATTTTTCATCGTTGTCTTTACTTCTAAAGTAATTAATATTTATAAACCATTCTTCAAATAGTGGCGTATTTTCTATTTCAACCGTAAAAACAGTTTTATCTTCTAAATATCCAATTCCGTAGAATTTGGTACTAGACTTATAATCTGGTGTAATAAGTAAGAGTTTGAATACATTCTTTCCAGAGCGTGTTTCAATAGCTTCTAAAAGCGCATCTCTAAACGTAAAAGAATTCTTGTAATGTTCAGGATCTTCAAGAATTGGAAGTGTCTTTATTTGAATAGGTTCAAAATTGAAATCATCCCATTTTAATAATTTAAAGTCTTCTGAATAGGTTATACTATTATTCATGTTTTCTTCTGTTTTAATACTGCTAAGGTACTTTGGAAGACTAAAATTTTTATCACTGAAATTAGTGATTTTGAAAATGGAGACACGAGTTTAAACACTAATCTTACTTTTTAAAGTGTCTTCTAATAATGGAAATTGCGTAGGTTCAATTTGACTGACAGGAAGTCTGATCTTTTTTTCTTTTTCATTCGGATTCTGATATGTGATAACAATATTTTTTTTCACAACAGCATAAGATTTTAAAGTACTATAAGGGATGTTCTTTTTTCCTAAAATTCCGGTTTGAAACACAAAATGTTTCTCTAAAAATGTAAAAACTTTGAGGTTTTTATTAAGGAAATAAGTGCTAAAAAATAATATTGCCAGTCCCATGGGCATACCTGGTAGTGTTGAAGTAGCTGATAAAGCTATCATACTTATTGCCCCCATAAACAACCCAAAATACAAGGGTTTGTTTTTTGCTATAGAACTTAATTCAATTTCTGTTTCGATTTTATTCATAATGTGCTTTATAAAATTTTTCGTCTTCTATGTTTTGTACTGTTTTTCTAACACCTATAATGCCAACAAGACCAATAGGGACAAAGACCACACTACCAATACAAAATATGATACTACCAATTTTTGCTTGGTTAAATTGCATTACGATGAAGCCGATGTAGCAAATGACTAAAGCTATAATCATAATAGTATCTAAGCCTTTATAATCTTCTGTGAAATAAATAAATGCAGTAATTAGAGTATTAATTAGGATGCCAATACTAGTTAAACTATTTATTTTCATTTTTTTTGAATTCTATTTTTTGTGCCATTTGTATTGCCGTTTGATTTGAAAAAATCATTCTGAAATGGTCTCAATACATTCTCGTTTTGGTCCGTAGCTTCCATATACAGTGTGGAATGTTGTATCTAATTTTTTAAGTAAACTGTCGTGAGAAAAACGAGGCAATTGGTCAAGGCAAGTCAGCATTAAATGTTTCTCAATTTTTAAACCTTGATGATGAATCGCATCGCAACTTAAGGCGTAATTTAATAATTCCGGATCTAAAGCTTGTGTTCTAAATTCCCCTTGAAACTCGTTAGTGACGTTGGCTTCATTTTCATTATTCTGAAGTATTACAGGTTCTGTTTTAGACATGGGCCCGTTTCCATGTCGTGTTTGATAACAACGCGTCACATAATAAATATCTATTTCTGCTTCAGCTTTTAAATGATTTTTAATAAGCTGAACCGCATTTTTAGAAGTCGTATAACTCCACGTGGTATGTGGATGAAAGCCGTGTTGGGTATCGAGTAAAATCCCTTGACTACCTTCAAAAATAAAATGTTCGAAAGTTGTCGATAGATCTGAAAGTGAAGTGACATTATAAAACTTTTGAATCGCTAAACAACTGTCTATAAAATAGTCGTCGTTGTAATCTTTCAGTTCATTTTTGTAATAGTCTTGTACCGATTTTGGTTGACGTTCTAACTTTGTTTCATAGTAGGTTTTTATACTTTCTAAACGTTGTTTTAAAACCCATTGAAACTGTAAATCATTTGCATACAGATAAACTTCTTCTTTATTTCTTGCGATAGTTGTTCCAAAACCCAAGCCACAAGAACCGTGATTTTGTTGTTTTTCTAGCGCTCTATTATAAGCAATATCGTAAAATGTAGTAATCATTGCGAGCGGATGAAAATACAATTTAGGCTGATAGGTTTTTAAAAACTCACCTTCGTCTAAAATGGCAGGCGGAAATAGGGTAGTGTATTCCGAATAATAGGTGGGTAAGCCCAATAATGTTCCCGAACCAAAATTACTAAACGTATGCGTTAGCTTTTCCGTACTTACGGTATGTCCAATTTGGTGTCCACCAGAAAATCGTACCACAAGACTTTGTTCAGGATGTTGCGATGCCAGAAAATCGGTCGTTAACCCTTTTCCAGCATCACCAAATCCTAAATCTATAACAAGACTACACTTTGTCATTTATAGCATGTTCTCTACTTCTGTAGTATCAGAAGATGTTTTAGTTTTTGTTGTAGCATTATATGGTTTATGATTTTGAATCACCACATCTGCAATACGTTTTGCTACGGTTTTAAAATCAGGAATTTCTATAAAGTTTTCTCCCAAAAGTGCTTTCCAATTACCTTTACGGCTTTCTTGTTTTGCCCAATCGTTATGCTCTAAATGCATATGGAATACATTATATTTTTCTTGTGCTTCTTTAATGATGGATTCGGTAGTAACCGTTTCTGCTTCATCTGTACAGGTGTATCTTTTAATGATTTCAGCAGGAATAGTAGGAAAAACAGGTTCGTCACCAATAGTGAATAAATAGCCTTTTTGTTGTCTTTTTTCCCAACAATCAATAGCGGTATGACGAGCAGCAAATAAATGCGCCAAGTTATAACCTTCTTGATTGTTTCCGCCACCGCCGCCTTCTAAATATACGCGTGTTAACCAACGGTCTAACAATTCTGCAGACGATTCAAACTGTCCAACCTGTAAAGGAGCTCTGTCGTAAACAAAATCTCCTATCCCTAAAAATAAGACTTGCGGATCTTCAATTCCAGCTTCCATTAAAGAACCAATAAGGTCTGGTAAGGCTTCTTTTACAATATGTTCTGGTACAAAACCCATACTTCCAGTCACATCTAATGCTACAATAATAGACACTGTCTCAGGGTGTTCTTCAGAATCTCTCGACTCTCTCACTAGTGCTTTTGTAGGATCCATTTCTGGATCTATGTCTCGAGATGTAAATATTTCTTCTCTAGACTTGTTACTATAGTCTTTCGTTTTTCTTAGGCGTTTATAAGCGTCATTGCTAAATCTTCCTCCTCCCATAATTATAGTTCGTTTATGATTCCACCAAATAAATGCGTGTAACGCTTTTTGGCTAATTCTAATTTAATTTCTAAGTTTCTAATCTTTACAGACATGTCTAAGTCTTTTGCGACATAATCCTTCGCATCAAAATCTGAGGCCAAAACCAAACTATTGGCATCTGTAGGGCTCATATCTAGCATATTTTCTTGTTCGCGTTTTAAACGTTTTAAAGACAAGGCTAAATCTTCAGTTTCGCGTTTGTACATGAGTTGTGCGTCTTCTGCAATGGCACTAGCACGATCGTCTCTTATTTTTTCGTTGTTACGTTTTAATGATTCTAAAAACGCAGCACTTTTAACTTGATCTTCCATAAAAAAAATGTTTTTTACAAAGTTAGCATTAGTTTATAGGATTTGCATCCCTGAAAAGGGTGGATTTTAGTTTTGTGAAGAAATTAATTATATGTTCAGTATATCTGAAGTAGATTTAAAATATCACTGAAATCAGTCAGCAGGTATATTTACTTAGTTACTATCTTTGATATTCTTAAAACGTACCTATGACAACATTACATTTATCTTCAACAGGATTTAAAATCAACAACATTTCAATAGCGTTTCCAGTTGATGTAGACACTTTAAAAAATCATCTAAACACTAATTATAGAACATATAAAGCGAAAAATAACACCATTTTTACGTGGGACGAATTAGGGATTTTAGGATACTCGAGTAACGGTAAATCGATAGATTCTTTAACTTTAGAATTAGAACCTGATGCTTTCGATTTTAGTCCGAAAACCAAATTTTCTGGAACGTTTTATTTTAATGATGAAGAGATTACCAAGTATTATAAAACTCATAAAGCAGAACGCGTAGAACTTTTTGAAGGTGACGATTGTGGTGCTTTGGTACAGCATAATATTAGTGCTTGGTTCGATATTAATAATGACAACATTAGTGCTATTGAAATAAGTGCTTACGAATCTTATGAGCGTTGGCAAGGCATTCCCGAAGATAAATATATTATAAAACCAATTGATGAAGACCAAATTACGTTTGTCGATTTTGGATTTAAACTGTCTATTATAGAAGAATTGATGTATGTGAAAGGACTTTTAGAGCCTAAATTTGATCTCTATGAATTTGCAAGATGGTACAGAGGACGTGACATAAATATTGATGAAGAAGGTTACAAACCGATTGCAGAAGTGGTACAATATTTAAAAGATTTTCCAATTCCTAAACGTTTGGCCACAGAAATTACAGAAATTTATCAAGATGGAGGAAACGATATTTATATGAATCTTTCACCTTTTTGTGGAGGTGATGAAGAGAGTTGGGATATTAAATGTGGTGATGATGTAAAACAGTTTCCAAATTTAAAAAAGGCAACCTTATGTTATGCAAAATTACATGTGCGTGATGAGTTTATCGCACTAGGAATTGATGCTAAATGGTTATAAAAATTAAAACCCATGATTCAAGAACATTATCAAAAAGCAATACAATTTGCGGGAGAAAAACATCACAATCAGAAGGTGCCAGGAAGTCAAGCGAATTATGTTTTGCATCTTTCTAATGTCGCTATGGAGGTTTTAATGGCGCACAAAGCGTCTTCTGATTTCGACTTGACTTTTGCCATTCAATTAGCGCTTTTACATGATACGATTGAAGATACTGATACTACTTTTGAAGATTTAGAAATTACATTTGGAACGCGTATAGCCCGAGGTGTACAAGCATTAACTAAAGATAATAGCATACCTACTAAAAGCGAACGTATGCTTGATAGTTTAAATCGGATTTCTGTTTTAGAAAAGGAGGTCGGTTTGGTGAAATTAGCCGATCGGATTACCAATTTACAAGAACCGCCAAATACTTGGAATAAAGTTAAAATTATAGCGTATCGGGAGGAAGCGATTTTGCTTAATACCAAGCTTCAGAATAAAAATAAGTATCTTAATAATCGTTTGAATAATCAGATTGAAAACTATAAAAAGTACACGCTCTAAAGCGTGTTTTTTCATACTGTTTTTTACCGTTATAATAAAACTACCTGTATTCAGTATGTATCAATTTCACTATTTTCAGGGATAAAATCCAAAGGCATTACTTCTAATTTTGAATTGTAAAACAAATACATTCAACATGAAAAATACGCTACTTTATTTCGCACTTATATTAGTTTCATTTTCTTCTTGCAGCAAAAAAAGCTATACGGCATTGTATCGTGAAGATGCACTTTTGGGACAAAATGAAATCAAGTATAATTTATCTAAGAACCTATTGAAATTAGAGATTATATATACTTTAAATGAACCAAGAGTTTTTAAAAATGGAATAGATCAGGCGTTAACGTCACGTACAACTAAAATTACGATCGAAGATCCTTTAAAAATTTCGAAGTTATTAGTCGCAGATCAATCTAAAACTTTTGTCCTTAAAGGAAATCAGGTATCGGAAGATTATTTTTTAAATCCAGATGAATTTGTAAATACGGCAAATACAGAAACGGTTTCCGATGTTTTTGGAGAAAATATCAGTAAGACCACCTCGGTTTCAAAATCATCATATACAGATTCTCGTGAGCAGGCCGAAGCTTATGGCTCAGTAATAGAAATATTAGATAATTTATCTAGGATAAAGACTAAGGTTGATGCAGATTACACCTTGGATCTCGTATCATTTTACAAAAGTCAGATTACAATGTTAAATGAAGATTTTAAACCGTATATAAAAAAATCTAAAATTAAATACACAGTAATTATAGACCCATCTGTTATGGATTCGACGGAAGGAAAATGGTCTACAATACAAAACGAAAACATACTGCATACCATTTTTCCAAGTCACATTTTTAAAGATAACACCACATTAGTGGATACTGTTACGATGGTTACTCCAAATTTGGAAAACTATAAACTTTCATTTTTAGAACAAAAAGAAGCTGTAGAAGGACTTGTGTATCGCAGTCCGTCGTCTGAAACATTCGATGTTAAAGTGAATAATCATTTACTTCAAGGTGATGCTTTAGAATTGTCACAATTTGGAACGATGAAAGTCATTTCTGTAGACGAGTTAAAAGGAGATATTGGATATGATGTCATATTATTTAAATCTAAAGAAACCGAGCATGCCCTTGTTCAAAATGTAAATGTTTCTAGTCTTAATGACACGGTAGAGCTTTTAGATTTCGATTCTAATGAATCTATAGAATCCTCGCAAATAGCAATTAGAAATGAATACAAAGTTAAATTGGAAAAAATAGATCTATTAATAAATAAACTTAAAGCACGTAAAAATGAGCTTTAAAAGAGGGGTTTAGAGTTCAATATTACTGAAATCCGTTACTTAAAACCATAAGCAAAGGATCATCTTTGTGTATTGAGAAAAAAATATAATTAGATAACATACAAGAATCATCAAATGAACATCATAAAAGATATACTTAAAAAAGATCCAAATAGTGAAAGTGGTTATAAATTAACCCTTGCATTCGATGGATACAAAATTAAGATACATCTAGATTTAGGCGATGTTTGTTTAGACGATATGATTGTTTTAGCGAATATGGTTTTAGAAGATTTTGATACGTTCGAAAACAAAGCGAAAACAGCTATTGTAAGCAATTTTTTAGATAACTATAATGAGAATTGGGCAGATGAAGAAGAAGGTTATCCGCTATTAACCAAAGACGCCTTTAGAAATAAATTAGAGGTAACAGCCATTCATTTGTAATCAAAAGATTTAATTGATGTGTTTTATACAGAAGCTGGCATGTTCGGAAATCATTATTTAGTAGCGCATTCTCATGATGGCAAAAATTTTGATGATACCACAATGTTTGGATAAAAACGATTAAGATGACAGTAGAAGACCTAAAACATGAAATTGCTAAATCTGTTACTAAATTTAACACAGGCGGATTTAGACCTAAAAACACTATACACGAAAGTTGGATAGGAAAAGTGTTTGCTTATAATGAAGATGAAGAGATTCCGATAGATAAAAACGGAGACCAAATGTTTCCTTTGGCGCAATTTTATCTTCCTAATTTGCCATATGTTCATCCAAGTCTCAAAAACACAAAACTCATCACTGTTTTTGTTTCAGCAGAATTACCAGAATGTTTTGAAGACATGGGAGACCATTGGGTGCTAAGAGAATATGATAACCTAGAGAGTATTCAAATTAAGAATACTGAAAATTCAAACTCCTTTATAAATGCATTTCCTTTAGTTCCGGAACTAGATGAAAATGATTTCCCGTTATGGGATGGTGGCGGTTTGTCTATGGCAATGGAAACCGAAATTTTGAAATTAGAAAACGAAGGTGTAATTGAAGATTACTTTGATATCGCAGAACATGTTTACAATCATAAAATTGGTGGTTATCCTTCTTTTTGTCAATCTGGAATTGGCGATGCTGAAGGATTTGGAGAAGGGTTTCAATTTGTGTTTCAGATTTCATCAGATGAAAAGGCAAATTTCAACGTGATAGATAGCGGTAGCTTAATGTTTGCTAAAAATACGGATACTAACCAATGGAGCGTTTATTACGATTTTTATTAATCCATTTTAATCAGGATTACCTTGAAGTTTTGAAAACACCTAAATCTAATTCAGAAGCAAAACGATTGCTCTTGATTAGAGCAGTTAATAGACTAAAATTGTCACAAAGCCCAATTCCACATTAAATAATAAAGACAAAAACAGAACGTAAAAACACCCTATAGTTATGTCAGGTTCTGGTAGTTTTTTCTAAAAAATTAAAGATGAAGACATTGTTTTTATTGTAAACACATTTAGATGAAAAATTTATCACAATTTCAGAAGTTAATGATAACACTATTTACGATTTGATAAATTAAAATCAGAGAAATGATTATAGAGAATGGTAAACTTTTAAGTAGATGTTTAATACATACTAGATATGAATAAAAAAGTAATTCTTCTTATAGTAATTTTTGTTTCTTTAGTGATGTATAATCTATTTAATTACTTAAATCGAGAACAGTTTACAGAGGAAGAAAGTCATATTTCTCAGTCTTTATATGGCAGTTTAATCATATATATGGAGTAAGGAGCAAGGCATAACGATGCCTATTGTAAAATTTACCTTTTCGATACAACGGTTTATCCTAATTTGAAAGAAGAAGGTACGTTTCCTTCAAAATCACAGAAGAATAACCCGAAAGCATTATTCTTTATTCCTATAAGATTATATGCTCGAACTACAGATTTTGAATGGAATGAGAAAAGCAACAAAGTAAGGCTTATACAACGCGCTATTAATGAAGAAAGCGCTTTGAATTATGAAATTGATTTGAAGAATTTTAGCATTTATAAAATGCAGGAATAGACATTTTTATATTAGTAGTTTAAGTTTGCTTTTATATGGGTTTCCTATGAATAAAAAAGGAATAACTCTAACGTTATTATGACAAAAATAACCTGATAGTTAAGATCGCTAGGAGTAAAAAGATGTTTTTTTTCTTAAAGAAAATATAATTTTAGGAGATAGATTATAAAGTAAAGTTAAGACCCTGAATTTAATTGGTCACAAAAAATTTAACTTTTAAGTTTGATTTAAATCTTTAAAAAAACCATTATGTTGAAATCATTAAAAAATAGTAACTTAATCGTGTACATGTTTGTTTTGGGATCGATGACTTTACAAGCCCAAGAACAAAGTGTATCTGACAAAGAATTGGGTATGTTTGCTGATGCCTATATAGAGGCTCAAGTGCAAAATCAAAAATCTCAAGAAAAAATGATAGCCATCATAAAGGATGAAGGTTTGGAAATAGAGCGTTTTAATCAAATCCAGCAAGCTAAGATGGATCCTAGTCAAGAATCGAATGCGACTGAAACGGAGATAAAAAAGCATGAAAATGTGACTAATAAATTAAAGGAAATGCAACCTGAGCTAGAGAAAAGCACCATTGCTAGTATAGAATCTACAGGGATTTCTTTAGAAGAATATGAGTCTTTAATTGGGAAAATTCAGGCAGACCAAAGTCTTCAGGAACGGTTGCAGGCTATTTTAGTAAAGCGTCAAGGTAATCAGTCTTAATCATTTTAAAAGTCGCAGAAATTATTTGTAATTTTTGCTTAAATAAATGCCAGGTTTCTTTAAAAGATAAGAAACCTGGCATTTATATTTTCATGTAAGTCAGTACTAAATTAAATACATTTTGAGTTCGTGTTTTAATTCATTTTTACAGAACTAGAACATACTTGTTATTAAGTATTTGAATTTTTTAGTTTTCATATTAAAGCCTCTAAAACCGGAATGGTCGTATTTTAGTGCTTTCAGTTTCAGTTTTGTGAAGTTTTCTGATACTGGATATTAAAATTAAAGGGCGTTTTGAAAACCTGTATTTAAGGCACTTAATTATAATTGATTAAATCCGGTTTGATTTTCAAAAAGACTTAGGGGAGCAGTTGACTAAGGTGAAATATTCTATTTTAAATGCTGAAACGATGAATAAAATTTCTCTTTTTAGAAGTAAAAAAGATAGGTTCTTATAATACTGTTTTAGACAGCAATACGCCCAATGGCTTCCATACGATTTAAAATAATAGGTACAAATAATGCAAATTTCGCATTAAATTCTTCTTGTGTTTTTGCTGTATTTAAATTTTCACCCATATTTATCCAAGCAGTATATAAAGCATCTTCAAAGTTCGCTTCATCAGTATCTAGGTTTAAAGATTTAATTAGATTGAAATTTTCATCTTGACTGTAAAAACCGGTTGCTTTAACGATTTCAAAAACGAGCTCAAAGATACTTCTGGTTTCTAAAAGTTCGATAATTTTCACCTCTGGTTTATTAGAAGCACTTATCGATTCAAAGACATCTACCATTAAATTTTGTACTCTTCCGTTGATACTAAAGTCTAGATTTTTCAATTTTCGTGATTTTAAGTTTCTAAAAATCTTTATCGTTAGCTATTTATAACTAACGATAAAGACATGTATAAATGTTAATTCTGTTTATTAGATTATAAAGGGATATGTCCTACAATGTCACAGTTTTTTACTGAATACACTAGATCTGCAATACGTTCGTTAGGGGTCTCGGCATCATTCCAATTGTACTTATGTAGGTAAGCAAATTGATCTTTAGTGGCTTTATCTGCGTGTTGTGAAATAATCATAAGTTCACCATATTTGGATGTAGACACAAATAAATCTGCTGAGTCTAGCATGGCATGAGCTTTATTCATTTCGACCTTGCTAAAAACGCGTTCACTAGCAAAATATGTGTCAATAGAAATAAGTGCTTTATTGTCTAGTGCTTCAGCATATTCTAAAGTAGATTCTAAATTGTCTAAGTTTTGATACGCATCATCAAGCAGTTTAGTTCCGTCGTAAATATCTAAATCCGACATCGTTAAATACACAAAACCATCAGGTGTTTCTATTCCATAAATAGCAACTATTTTAGAGGGATCATTTTCAGTATCGCCTTTTATTGCAGTGGTTTGTAGAATTTCACCATCTAAACCTTCCCAAGTTCCTGCTTTTACAATAGGATAAACTTTGTATTCGCCTTGACTTGCTTTTTCTACAATGGCTTTAATTTCCTCTAAATTGTCTGTTCTATTAAGTGGATTGACCTTCATGTTATTTGTTTTATTATTTATGACAAATTTATGGTCTCAAGCACGGATTTTTATCACGGTATTCAGCCATTTGAGGATTTAGTGGTTTATGTATTTAAGCTAATCTCATTCAGTTTAATGTATAAAAAAAGGTGTTCACTATTTTGTAAACACCTTTTTTTATTGAAGATTGTTGGCCATTTGGTAAATGACTTTATTATGCTTTCGTAATAAATATTTCAACATTGAATTTTATTGTAGTCCAATCGTGTCCTAAAATAATATTATATGTTCATTTTTTTCATTGATAAAAAAACGAACCAAAAAAATCTAGGCTTACGAACTTTTATCTAAATTTTTTGTTCACTATCTAAATTTAAAGAACTCGCTACTAAAAATTAATAATATAGATACATTCGTTTAGCTCAAACAGCTTTAAATTTTACGATAGTTTCTCTTCAAATTTTACGATAAATTTTCGATAGGCCAACTTAAATAACAAAATTCAACTTATATAGAAAAAGCACCTACCTCAGTACAATTAATTCGATAAAGTCAACGCCGGTATATCTTTTTTGAAAAAGTGACTAATCGTTTAGGACGTTATTGATTGAAGTTCACTAGGGTTAATCCTTAAAATTTCCCATTCGAATGCATCGATATGATTAAATAACATAAAAAGAAAAACTATGGAGACGTATAGTAAAATAGAATACATAATTCTTCTTTTCATCTGTAGTACGGTATTCTGTTTTATTGGTCTTCAGACAAATTATCTAAGGCGATATGTCCAGTAATACGGCCTTCTTTCATTGTGAAAAGAATATTGGCTATAGGTGCATTACCATAACTTTCGTCTTCCCAAGCATCCTTGTGTAAGTTTAAAAACGCACCTAGAATTTCTTCGTCTGAGTCTCTCGAGACAACCATCATACAAGAACGTCTTGGAACAGAAACTAATAATTCGTCTGATTCTAACATGGCGTGTGCTTTTAACATATGTGCTTCAGAAAGAATACGTTCACTAGAGAAATCCTTCCCACTAGAGGTCAGAACTTTGTTTTGTAACACTTCAGAATATGTGAATTCCGTTTCGTAATGTTTTAAATTATTGAAAGCTTCGTTAGTAATTTGCTTACTATCCATGGTTTCTAAATGCTGTTGTGTAAGAAACACAAAATTGTCTGGCGTATCCATACCATAAGCAATAACGACCTTTGGACCAGCTTCTGTTTGTATTAAATTAGAATTTATTGCTCCAGCTCTTAAGCCTATCCAATTTCCTGGTTTTAAAATAGGATAAATTTTTTGGTCACTGTTTTTAGTCTGCTCAATTATTTTTTCTATTTCTTCTTGAGATTTTTCTTTTCCGTAAAGTGTACTGCTCATAATGTTGTGTGTTTATTGGTTATTACAAAATTAGAGTAACATATAACGATTTATATCACGGTATTCAGCGATTTCCAGATTTAGTAAATTATCTATAACGCTTAATTAAATAGAGTTAGAGCCAAAAAAAAAAGGCATTCTTAAAAATAAGAATGCCTTGAGTGATTTTAAATGGTTTAAAAACACCATTAATTATGTGGTTCTTTTAATTGAATTATAGTGGAATATGTCCTACAATATCACCACCTTTTACAATGAAAAGAGAATTAGTAATCGGTGCATTTCCAAAGCTATCATCCTCCCAAGTATAGTTGTGTAAGTAAGCAAATGTATTCATTGTTTCTTTATCTACATCTCTTGAAATAATGGTCATACAGGTTCTTCTAGGGATAGAAACCAATAATTCTTCAGCATCTAACATGGCATGTGCTTTTAGCATATGTGTTCTAGAAAGAATGGTTTCACTAGAAAAGTCGTTCCCGTTAGCACCAAGGGCTTTATTATCTAAGGACGCTACAAATTCTAATCCCGTATCGCAGTTTTCTAAATTTTGAAAAGCTTCTTGTGTAATTTGTTTAGGATCCATAGTTTCTAAGTGTTTTTTAGTTAAAAACACAAAGTTGTCTGGTGTATCCATACCATATGCAATTACCACTTCAGCGCCATTTTCTGCAGGTATTAAAGTAGCACTTAAAGCTCCTGCTTTTAATCCAACCCAATTACCTGGTTTTAAAATAGGATATATTTTTTGATCACTATTTTCTGTTTGTTCAATGATTTTTTCGATTTCTTCTTGAGATTTTTCTTTTCCTGAAACTGTACCGCTCATAATGTTTTTTGTTTTATTATTTATGTCAAAATTAGAGAAGCATCTCAGGTTCTTTATCACGGGATTCAGCTATTTCAGGATTTAATGGTTTATCTATACTTGATGTTTTTTTAATATAATTTATTAAAAAAATAGAGTGGTGTATGTTTAAAAAACAACAGTTTTAGTATTCTAAATACATAATATGATTTGGGTTGGTATGCGTTTCAGATATTTTAAAATCAAAAGCTCCTGCAATTTTAAAGCCCATTTTTTGATAAAAATTTATGGCCTTTTGGTTCTCTGTCCAAACAGCAAGCCAAATGCCTTTTTGTTTCTGTTTCTTTGACATTTCAACAATAAAATGGAATAATTGTATCCCTAGTTTCTTTCCATGGAAGGCTTGTAAAAGATATATTCTGTCTAATTTAGTAAGAGGTAAATTGCTTATATTTTTGTTACTGGTATTTAATTCGATTTTTGAAAAACCAGCAATAATTCCATCACTGTAGATAAGATGATAATGCACATTATTATTGTCAAACTCTTTAAATATCGTTTCTTTATTATAGGTTTTAGAAATATACTGATCTATATCTTTTTTAGAAGCACTATGTCCGTGCGATTCCAAAAATGCTTGTTTTCCTATCTCTACAATGATTTTAGAATGTGTTGCGTTTGCTTTTATAATTTCAACCATTTTAAATTGTTTTACTTTTCTTATCTATTTTGGATGTCCTTTTTGTTAAGTTATAATATATAAAGAAAGGCATTCTTATTGATTAGAATGCCTTTCTTTATATATAAATAGAGTAGAAGGTTAGTCAACCTTATAAACCAATTTCATAGTAATTGAAGCCGTTTTTTCTCTGTTTGCTGTATTAAACGTTCCTCCCCAAGAGTAATCTTCTCCTGAGTTTTGACCTGTAATTTGAAAAATTCCCATTTTAGCAGATTCTAAATCACTTAATTCTCCCCCAGAAAACTTAGCAATGTTTTCTGCACGTAATCTAGCATCTTCAGTAGCTTTAGAAATCATTTCAATTTTAAGATCAGCAAGTTTTGTATAATAATATCTTGGTGCTTGTGAATAAAACTGAACCCCTTGATTTAATAATTCGGTGATTTCTCTAGATACTTTTTCTATTTTATCAACGTCTTTAGATTCTATTTCTAGGGACTGTGTAAGTTCGTAACCCACAAATTCTTCACCAGTATAATCACCATTCACAGAATATAATTGTTTTGTTTTCTGATGTGTTGAAACTGCACTATAAACAATTTCTTCAGGTTTAATTCCTTTTTTCGTTAAGTAATCGTTTATGGTAGCTTTCTTTTGTTCTAAATAGTAGTAAGCATCTTTTAGATTGGTATTTACAGAGCCAAAGCTTCCTTCCCAAACAATTAAATCTGATGAGAAATCGGTTTTTCCTAAGCCTGTAACTTCAATTTCGCCGTCTACTTTATTTCTATCTGTATATGCTTTTCCCAAGAAAATTGAAGATGCAACGATTGCAATTCCGAAAATGATGGCACTAATGTAATTTTTCATAAGTAAGTTGTTTAATGTTTGTTTTTATTGAGTGTAAAGTTCTAAATTTTCATTTAGAGTTAAGGTTTTGATTTGAATTGATTTTTTGTTATGAGTAATTTGAAATGTCCCTGATCCAGAAATGTGTTTGGTAAAAAGACTATGATCGTCTTCATAAGAAACACCAGAATTGACATCAAATATAAACTTTGCATTTTTGAAAGCGAACGTATTTTTGATGCTATCTACAGAAATATCGGTTGGTTTTAAAGTAACATCCCAATAATTAGAAGCTTCATTACCAAAGTCTAGATTGGCTAGTAAATTTCCCCACGTTTTATTATGGTTAGCTATTTGTTCAGCTAACTGATTTTGTATGGTTTCGGTTGTCTTAAATTGATTAATTATAGATCTACCAATAAGTACCGACTAAAAACGTCATTCTTATAAATGCAATTACACTTTCGGAAGTCAGTTCTAAAGGTGCTTTTAAATCTGTTATTTCATCATCGTCTACAAAAACCACAAATAATCCGTCTTTAAAAGCGAGTAATACATTTTCGATTGCTTTTTCTAAATTCGCTAAACCGGTATTTGCTAACTCACCAAATTCTACTTTACCGCTTTGGGCCTTTTCTTGAATTTCTGCTGGACTTAAAAAACCAATGACATTAACTTCTGTTCGTTTTTTATTAAAGGCTTCGACTTGGTTCTTCACACAACCAATTAGTAAATCTTCCAAATTTTTAGGGGTTTCTTCTAAAGTAAAAGGCACTTTTTTAACCTTCTTCTTGCCTAGTCTTTTTAGTTGTAATGTAAGTTCCATTTGACTACGGATTTTTTTGCGTTAGGGATTGTCGTGGAAAGCCCACAGTGCGATAGCACGCGGACTTGCAACAGAAAGCCAGACCTCGCCTAAGCGAGGTAACGCCCTAATGATTGTATTAACTATTTATCTGTGCTAAAATTGTTGGATCTTGAATTTTATTGTCTTCTGAAAGTAATTTCATTTTAGAAATAATTTCAGCCGATTTTGGATCGTCGTCTACGAATGGCAAGAACATACGCCCTCTGTGCTGACTATGCACCGGAATGATGGATAATGCTAGTCCATTTTTGCTGACTTGACCACTTCCTAAATGGATACTGTACTCGCCAAAAGTTCCTTTTATAAACACAAAACGCTCTTTAACGGTAATGTTTTTAAGTTTGAATAACCGTGCAGATTCTTCGGCCAAGGCAGCACGCATTTGCATGGTACTATGACTTGCTTCTGGATCGACGCCACCAACGTGAGCAACACTTACCACAAGATCTACGTCTCGCATAATTTCGCTAAAAACTACGGATGAAATCTCTGTAAGCGGAATTTTTTGATACGTATCTATAGAATGAAAACAAACATCTTCTAGTGTTGGCGCTTCGGCTTCAGACGGCGAATACCAATCTGCCATGGCGTACATTGTTGCTATAAAACCGCGTTTGTGATATACTTTTTGCAAGCCTTCTTCCATGCTTACCGTCCAACCGCGACCTCTTAAAAGTGCTACGGTTTTTTTAGGCTGAATTTGGTGTCCTTGGTAACGTTCGGAACGTGTGCTGTGTTCGCGTTCATCATCGGTAATTAAGTACAACTCTCTAAAGACTTGTTTAAACGGCTGTACTAAACGTTCTGCGAATAAGTATTTCTGATACATATCCCATTCTACAGCTTTGTATAAATGTGAAGCATGGGCGATAAGCAACACATCTTCTTCTGCTAATTGATGTGTTTTTCCTGCTGCATCTGTTAAAATCCCTTCGTTATAAAACCCTGAAATCTCTTTTTCGGGTACGTACATCACTAACTTGCTTAACATCACTTTAACGATAGGATGTTGCATCATATTATGAATTTCTTGTGCTGTAAATTCATCTTCGTTTACCATCGCGTTTTCTAACGATAAACGTGTTCTGCTGTATTGTCTAGACAAGTAGGTTTTGTTTTCCTTTAAGGCAATAACTTGTTTGTCTTTATTTAATTTAGCAGGAATATTTTTCAATGATTTGCCTGCTTTAGTAACTTTAAATTCTGTTTTACCAAGGTCGTTAATCACTAATTCTATAACCGTTTCTTCTATATTAATTACGGCATTTTTCATAATGGTTTGCGTGGCTTTTGCTTCCATAGCCCAACTAAAACGCACACGGTCTTGGTAACCTGCATTTCTTGATAAGTTGTCTAAACCTATTTCTACAGCGGTGGCTTCACTTTCTTGACGTTGCGCCCCAAATTGTTTGCTTTCTTTTAAGAAATCTTGCAAGAGGTTGTAACGTTTTAATAAATCTTTTTCAGGTATGGTTTTACTTAACGGAATTAAACCTAAAGCACGCACGTAATCTTTATCGCGTTTGTCTTTAATTTTCTTCAACGTTTCGGTGATTTTTACTTCACCGAGCATCACACTAGAATAGAGTTTGACTTGTCGGTGTCCGTTTCCGTCTGTAATATATTTGGCGGCATCGTGTAGTAATTTCCAATTGGTTTTTCCGATGGTTTGATAAACTCTATTAAACCAATCGACGTCTATCGCACCAAGTGCAAAATCACTTTTTGGAATGTTAGAATAACGCGAAATAATGGTTTCTTTTTCGGAATTCATATAATCTGAAGCGTGTGCTTGAAACCACCAAACGGCATCCTCAAGTTTTTCTAAACCTAAATATTCACCAATTACACCTGTCCATTGTGTGGCATAACACGCTAATTCTATTAATCTTTTTTTAGTCACTTTAGACCCATCTGCACGTGCTGCAAAATCGGGATAACTTTCGGTGTCTTTTAAAAGCGATTTTTTTAGAAGGGCACTAAAAATTGTTTTTTTACTATCGCCATAATAACTATAACCACGTTCAAAATTATCTTTTCCTAAGCGTTCTAAAATTCGAAATACATAATCTACACCTTCTACGCTGTGAATACCATTCATGTATCCTGTGGCAGTGGTTTCTAAATCGCCACGTTCTAATTCTGTTTCTAATAAATTGGCTTTTAAGGCTAAAAAAACATGTTTAGGTACGCTGTCTTTTTCTATCCATTTATAATTTATTCTAGAATTATAACCACCGTCCATAATCACCATTAACTCTCGAGAATTTAAGGCTTGAAAAAGGATGTCATCATCATTAATTAAGCCTTTTTTGTAAAGTCTTAATGTAACAGCAATACTAGGATATGGCACAATACCTGGTCTACTGAATTGTTTAGTAATTACTTTTACATCTGTAGTTGTATTAGGATATTCAATATCTTGTGCAACTAAATACATATAAAGTCCCCAATATTTTTGAAGTTGTGCTTCTGTTAGAAGCTCTAAATTATTAATACTTAAACTGGGAACGAGTGGTAATATAACATTTGCCCAGTTAAACGTTTTTTTATTATAACGATAATTAGAGGTTTGATACTGTATTGCCTTGAGGTTTTTAGGAAAATTAGCAATCATATCTTCCATAACATCTAGCTTAAAATTAGCTAGAATTCTTTCTTCTGCATAGACTTTAAATAGACGTATTAAAATTTTATTATAGTCATCAGCTTTTGAATTGTAACGGTCTTCCTTATCCAATTTTAAACCACTTAAATCTGGATAATACTGTCTTGCGAAAGGCTCAAAATCTTTATAGGCTCCAAATGGATTGTTATGATGCTTAATGTAACGAATTGCAGCATACATTTCAAAATCATTAAGCTTACTTTGCTCGTGCCAAGCGATCCAAACGTTTGCTAAAGGAATGTTATGTAAAAGTTCTTCAGGTGTTGCATCATCTCCTAATTTTTTAATATCACGAATGCCTTTGTCTATATAAGTCGTTGCTATTTCTCCTTGATATATTTCTGTTTGATATTCGTGATTTCTGTTTTTAGTAACACTGTCAATTAACGTATTAACTTCCTTTACAATTTTATTCGCATCTATAAACGCTTTGAATTTAAATCCCGAAGATTCTGAAGTGGTGATTCCTAACTTATCAAAGAAACTCGTCTTTTTTTCGAAACGCGTTTGTGGTATATATAACGGTGTTAAGTTGTTATAATCAATAGCTCCGAAACCATTACTAAAATCGAATTCTTCGGCATTATCTGTAAACTTATCTAAATAAACTTGTTCGTTTTTGGTGATTTTAGGACGTTCGTTATAGAGGCGAATTTGGTCTTCTACAAAATTAGACTGTTTATTTTCGTCGTGTAAAAGTGTCAACATCTCTAAACCTGCTATACGCTGATCTAAACTTTTTGCTGTTACTAAATTTGTAGCACTCGTTCTTAAACGGTCGGCTGGTAATTCGACTAATAATTTAATTAGTGAGGTACGTAAGTTTTTATGTTTTCGTCTTAATAAATCTTCAGCAATTTCTAAATCTGTGTCATACAGGTGCATTCTACTAAATAAGTTGAGTCCAGTGGCCATTAATAACTCATTTCTGTTATAAATGGCTTTTCTAGCTAAACCTCT
This sequence comes from Formosa sejongensis, assembly GCF_033447105.1. Taxonomy (NCBI): domain Bacteria; kingdom Pseudomonadati; phylum Bacteroidota; class Flavobacteriia; order Flavobacteriales; family Flavobacteriaceae; genus Formosa; species Formosa sejongensis. The sequence continues at coordinate 94,343 of NZ_JAWQUN010000012.1, read as the reverse complement.
TTTCCAAGAATTTTCATCGTAATCTAAACGTTCCTTTTTCTTTGCATCCTGTTCGTAATTGTAAAAAGAATAGCTGTAATCTTTAGGAAACACTTTACGGATGTAACTTTCTCTAAATTCTGTTGGAAGGATGTCTAAATCATTCGCGATTAATTCTAATTGTTCTTCATTCGCGCCACTGATTAAAAACTGATAGAAATAATAAGATGAAGGCGTGAAACTCCACCAAGAAAATATTTTACTCTCAAAGGTTTTTCCTTTGTCTTCTGCTGTTTTTGCGACTTCAAATAATTTTTCAAAAGATTCATTATTTAATGACATATTTGATGGTAAGTTTACCGCCATCCAATGGTCTAGTGCATAATCTTTTCCTAAGTTGTTTTTGAAATATTCAACTAAAGCATCATTCGTTCTATCTGTCTTACTGATAAAGTATAACGCTAGAATTTTTTTGTTCCGATCTTCAGATTCAAAAACAATATCTAAGGCTTTTCTATTCGCAGTGTCTACATCTAAAATACCAATAGACCACAAACCAACTAATACTTCTAAATTATCTTTACTTTTTAAGTACGTATCTACTTCTTTTACATTTAAAATTAAAGATTGTGCCAATTCTAGCACACGATTAATAACCGATTTTTTAGGTGTTTCCCAATTTAAACCAAACCAGGTGCTTACGGCTCTGGTAACACTAGAAAACCGCGTAAGGTCATTTTCTAAAACAACATGAATGATATATTTTAAAGCACCAAGACCAGACTCGTCTAAAGATTCTAAAATGGTTTGTCTTAAACCTTCTTGACGTTGGGCAGCGAGTAATAACTTGGCTACCATTTCCCAATGTTTCTCTTCTTCGGAAAGTAATAAGGCTTTAATAATATCTGCACTTACGCCTCCAATTTCATCTTCAGCTTGAAGAATATCGTCTAACAATTCATCAAACATTCCATTTCCATTATGGAGTAAAGTAGCTAAAAAGTAGCTGTTTCCATGAGGGAAATAGGTGCTATATTGAAAATGTTCATGTAGTGTTAATCCGCCAAATCCTTTTCTGCTTAAACTTAAAAAATGTGTAAAAACTTGTAATTTATTATGTAATGTATCTTCAGTTTTTACAGATCTAAATGCCTTTCTATCATAACCTCTTTGGTAAGGAAGTGTATCCATAAAGTCCCACATATCGGCTAAATATGGCACTTGGATAATACCAAATAACTGCATTCCTAGACGCATACCTTCTTGGGTTCGCCAAGGATTGGTATGAATAGCATCTTCAGAAACTGCAATGTAATCGGTGACACTATAATAGCTTCTTCTATTTTCTTTATCAATACGTCCTAAAATTTTAGCTAACACGCGATAAGGCTCAGAAAATGCACGAAATTCAAACCGATCTATATCTTGCTTTTTATTTTTCTCAATATATTTAGTTGCTTCTTCAATTGGAATCATATCTTGTAATGCTTAATATCTTGTTATAAATATAAAATATTCACCTTTAAAAGGAGGTGATAATTGGTTGCAAGATAAAAGTAAGATATCGTTTTTTACTCACGGTATTTGGGGATATTTTTATTGAAGTTTTAATGTTTCATCGTTATTATATAAAAACATCTGTTTTGAATATAAGTGCATAAAAATGGAAGTAGGAGTGGGGAAGCGGGGTTGTATTAGATTTGAAATTTAAATAGTGTCTTTAGCAATATTGAATGTGTTTGGATTAACGTTTTTATTGATTAGGTGAATAGCTTATAAAAAAAATAAGATCTCTGATTATATATTAATCAGAGATCTTACAAAAATGCAGTTTATGCATTGTTAATATTTTCATATTGTCTAAAATGATCTATTTTTCGAGACCATTTTTCATGAAATATATTCTTAAATCTGTTTTAAATTATTTAGCTTTTTTATTTAATCTCCCTTCAGCTAACTTGTCCAGTTTATTGTCTGCGTTATATTCTTCATCTAAAGTCTTTTGTAATTCTGATGCAATATCATCATGACCTAATTCTTTGGCGAAACGAACGGCTGTCCCATAACCAGAAATTTCATAATGCTCTACACGTTGTGCTTCGGCAATTAAGCCAGCATCCATCACCTCATTACCTTCAGCTTCTTTCATAAAACCTTCGGCTTCTTTAATAAGACCTTCCATCGCCTTACACTTTTCTCCGCTTGGCTTAATTTCAAGAGTTTTGCAGATATCTTCTAATCTTGATTTCTGATTTTTTGTTTCATCTAAATGATCTTCAAAAGCTTTCTTTAATTTTGAATCTGTTGCTTTCTTTGCCATTTTTGGAAGCGCATCAACTAACTGACTTTCTGCGCTATATAAATCCTTTAATTGGTGTTCGAATAATTCCTTTAAGTTTTTCATGATTTTAAGTTTTTTATTACTGCAATAAAATTAGATAATAAGTTCCTGATCGATTACTCTAAAAAAAACGAATATTAACTCTATTCATTTAGGTAATTGTGGTCTTAAAAATGATAGTTACTTATAAGTTTTTAGATTCTACGATATATTGAAAAGTCTTAATGAATTCACTATTTCTGCTTTCTGCAGAACATGATGTTTTACACACTAACATATTCATTTGTACCTCAAATTGAATATAGTCTCCAGTCTTCGACGTTGTTGACAGAACAGGGGTTTTTACATTTTCGTTAAATAGGACCTTCATAAAAACATTAAATCCCGTTGGAATGTTTTCAATTAAAACTCAGTCTGCTTTGCTCCATCAGTTCTAAGTTTGTATCATATAATATTGTGAATATTTGAGTTAAAAACGATATAAGCACGTTTTTTATTCGAAAGGATTAAACATGTTTTTATTTTTTAAATAAATTTAAGTACTCTATTATTTTAACTTATGACTTTACATGAATCTATTTGGTTAGTATTATCCGTATTAGGCGTTTTTTCGATAATAATTATAATCACGAGAATATTTGGACTCAGGACATTTGCTAAAATGTCGAGTATTGATTTTGCTTCAACGATAGCAGTTGGTTCGGTACTAGCATCTATTATTTTGAACAAAGATTATTCTCTATTAAAAGGAGGAATCGTGCTCGTGAGTATTATTGGTTTACAAACGGTATTTTCGCTGCTGGTACGTAAGAATGATTTTTTCAAAAAAATATTCACCAACAAACCTCAAATAATAATGTGGAATGGAAAAATACTGCACGAAAGACTGAAACGTTGTAATGTTGGCGAAGACGATCTTATTGCGAAGTTAAGAGAAGCCAACGTTCATGAATTTTCTGAAGTTAAAGCTGTGATTTTTGAAAGCACAGGAGATATATCAGTAATTCATAATGATCAAGAAAAAGGTGTAGAACCACGAATGTTTAAAGATGTGAATATGCAAAGTCTAGAAATCGAACATTCTAAAAAACAATAAAAACGCTATTTTAATTGAATTGTTGGAGGCGATATTTTCTTTACCATAAAGCACATACCGAATCAGATTTAATTAGGATAGATGATTTTAATAGAAGAAACTGTAGTAATTATTCCCCTTTTAAAATCATCCTATTTTTTTGATACTATACATTAATGTCTAATCAGAACTTAAATCTTCTTAATAAATTCCTCTAAATCTGTATTGATTTCTACGGTTTCATTATCTGCAAATTTATCCATAGCGCCATGCATATTTACAATGGCAGGAATACCATATTCTCTTGCTACTACGGCGCCATGACTTAAAGGCGAACCTATTTCTGTAATAATTCCACCTATAATCGCAAAATAGGGAGACCATCCAATATCTGTGTATTGGCAGACCATAATATCTCCTTTTTCAAGCTTGTCGGCTTCTGCTAAACTGCGAACGACCTTTATATTACCTGTAACTTGGCCTTGACTTACAACAGTTCCATTACTAGTACTGCCTTCTGAAGATTGATTATTAGTCGGGTAGGGATGTCCGTAATACACTTCGTTAAAACTCATTTTAGAGAATACCGCAGTTAGTTTTTTACGATCTTTTATTAATTGATGCGTATTTAGGAGCTTTCCATGTATTGCAGATCCGATTTCTTTATGGGTTAAATAAAACAAATCCGATTCGTCTTCAATACTATGTTGTTCTTTTAATTTTTGAGCTAACTCGATATATGCAAATTTTAGTTTCTGTTGAAATTTGATTGCTGCAGATTTACTCATTTCCCGCATGGCAACAGCTTCTCTAGTTGTATTTGCTAATTTTTTAATGATCAATTTGTTGACGCTACTCATCTTTGGAAGTTTTGATAACGCATCTTGCATATCAAATGCTTTTGTAAAGGCATCAAACTGACCTGTTTTTACAATGTTTCGTAACACAGGAATAAGCTTCATCGGATCTTGAGACCAGTCTTTTTCTGCCATTTCAGCCTCGCGAACACAACGATGTCCATGCTCCGCGATGAATCTATTATATGTTTCTCCAAGAAGACCTTGATCTGTTTGGATACGTTTTAATAAGCTAGCGTCGTCTAAGTCATTGCTGTTTGGAATAGTTTTAGAAATTTCTTTGGCAAGGTTTTTAAGTTGTTGAATAGAATCTGCCCCCACAATACCATCAATATTGCTTAAAAAATGAGAGGCGTACGTATTACTTTCTGGGCTTGGTTTTGGGCCGCCGCTAATAACACTTATTAGTGCAGAATATTGACTTCCAGATTTACCAGACGTACAATAATGATAGCTATAAGCAAGATTTAAATTATGTAATTGGCCGTCAATCCATTGGTGTAAATCTTCGGTGTTTAGATGTTCTGGTTGATGTATGGTGTCACACATCAGCTGTAACTTTTTTAATCGCTTTTTAGCCTTTCCAAAATATCTAAACTGCTTGACTTGATTTTTAATTTGAGTAAAGGTGTCTTTCGGAATTCCAGGAGATTTTTTATCTAATTCACGACCAAGAATACTATATTCTATATATTCATTTTTTGGTAAAAGGATATAGTCAGAAATAGCATAAAGTCCGCTGAGACTAATAAATCCGTGATTGTAAAAATATTTGATGTTTAAATGTTTATCGACAATTTCCTTTTGTACACCACATTGCATATAAAAGTCCTGAATACCGTATTCAATGGCTTTCCCAAACGTAGATAGAGAAAGTGGTGTTAAATGACCTGGCATCATTTCGCCAATATTAGCTCGTGTTAGAATTTCTTCGTCATGTGCTAATTTTGAATCTAATGCGTTAGGATGCACATCCGATAGTGTCGTGATTGGTCTAACTTGTAACCAATATAGAATGTCGTTTTGATCGACTGCCCATTCCACATCCACTTCATGACCTAATGCTGTTTTAAGCTTTATTAATCCTTCATTTAGTTCACGAAGAATAGCAACTGAAGCTAATTTCGATTCAGTTGTAATGTCATTTTTTTCGTGCTTATTAATTTCAATCTGCTCAGGTTCTGCTTTTCCGTCAACCAATTTATCTCCTAATCCTTCAACGATATTGATAACCGAAATATCCCGTCTTCCAGTAACAGGATCTGCAGAAAAGGCAACTCCGGCGTATTTAGCATCAACCATGTCTTGGATAATAACGGCGACATTATTTTCGCTTTGGGCATCAGTATCATATGTCTTTACCCGATCGGTTTCTCCAGAAGCAATACAGTCTTTTACCGCCTGAACAATAGCTTCTAAATTATTCAGATTCAGATAAGATTCAAATTGACCTGCAAAAGATTGCTGCTCGCCATCTTCTCGCATCCCACTAGATCTTACTGCTTTATTAGCATCGGACATCCATGAATAATGCCCTTCAGGATTATCGAAAAAAGTATCGTGACCTTCTGGTGTAATGACTAAAAATTCTGGAATTTTAAATCCGTTTTGATGTAATATACTTAAGCCTTTGGCCTTTCCTCCAACGGGAAGATCGCCTAATGTTTCATTATATTTATATATCATAATGAGACGGATTAAATCCAAATTCTGTGACTAATCTTATAGGTATACCATTAACGGTTCCAAAAGAAACACCTTCATTTATCTGGTATTCATTATCCATATTATAAGGGACGAATGATTTGCGTTCGCAAATAAGATGATAGGATTTACCATCGGAATATTTTAATTTAAGGTCTAATTTGTCAGGAAAAATAGGGTCTTTAGCAAAATCTTCTATTGTTGGAAATTCTCGTAAGTAATGAATTTGTTCTCCTTCTGTGACGAATCCTGCAGATAATTGTCCCATATAATCGTACTGAACCATGGAGAAATTAAAACATTGTTTGTTTTCCATCATCCCACAAATCCAAACGTGGCGTTTCCAACCGCCCCATTTACGAATGCCCCAACTGTGATCGCGCATAGAATAAAAATCTACAGGCCTTTTATCTCCATCAATTTCTATAGTTCCTGTAAGTCGACCACCTTGTTCGAAATGTTGTTTTTTAGAATCTTTTAATTTTTCAAAAAACGATCTGGACCATTTTGCTTTGGCAATGGCATTAGCTGTAGCATCTACAATCATTGCATTTTGAAAATCTATGATAGGCGTTTCTGCTTCGAATTTTAAATCTATATTGACTTTTTTTGAAGTGCCTTTTAAATCCATGTCACCTTGAAAAGTAACGTTCCATTCTTTTCCTAATTCAACGGCATCGAAACGTAAATTTCCTTGTAGAAAGCCTTCACCTTCTTCGCCAGGATGTTGTTTTAAGCGTAATAAACCTAAATCTGGGAAGAAGACTTCTAACCAATATTCATTACCTCTTGTGGTTCTAAAACTTTGTCTTACAAAAAAGAAAGAACCATCGTCTGAAATCCCATTAAAATAAGAAGAGTCGTTAAATAAGTTTTGAGAAGGGTCTTTATGTTTTTGTTCAATTTCTTCTAAAGGCGTAAGTTCAATGTCTCGCTTTAAAAGTTGCTTTTTTATCATTTTATATTTTAAACGCTCTAACATCTTACTCTAAATATTTTGATTTTAATAATTCAAGTTCCACTTCACTTAAGTTTAATTCGGTTTTAAAGTAGGTGTTTACAGAACCATAAGTGGTGTCTAAATACTCGAAAACACCTTTTAAAATGTCTTCATGCACATAGAAAAGGGATTGTACTGGCGCAAATTCTTCATCGGAAACTTCTCTATGGAATTGTTTGCTAAAATTTTCCTTAATCATTTGGAGGTGGTATGTATTCTGCTTTTTTAGAAATTCGTTAGATAGTAAATAATCTTTATAAATATAAGCTCTATCGACGTCAAAGAAATCTAAAAGGAGGGCGCTAATTATTCCAGTTCTATCTTTACCGTGACTACAATGGTATATAATGCCTTGGTCTGCATCTATAATTTCACGAAATATAGCAGCCAGTTCTGTTTTGAAAGTTGTGATTAATTCAAAGTAAATTTTATTCAATAGATTAGGTTCTATTAAACTAAATTCCCCTTTTTCGAATATCGGAATCAAAGACTTTGAAATGTTTCCTGCATTTAAAGGAATATTCTTGTAGACTATACTTTTAGGATATTCTCCTTTTCCAATGAGGTTAATCTCTTCGGTTGTTCGTAAATCTAAAATCTCCCCTATGTGTAATTCGGTTAAAATAGATAAATCATTTTCATCCATTTCTCCTAAAAAACCCGATCGAAAAATGCTATTAGGCTTCACCTTTTTGCCGGATTTTGTTAGTATACCACCTAAATCACGAAAATTAGGTTGGCTTTTTAATGTCATTTTCATTTAATATTTAATAAGTTTAAATATAAAAAAATTGTAATACATCGCTGCATTACAATTTTTTTTAATTTTTGAGTTCATGAAAATAGACACTGAATAAAAATCTAAAGTGTTTAATTCAGTCTCAATATTTCATGCTTAATTTACAATATGTTGTATTAACTTAAAAAATCTGAATCCATAAATTTGGGATTAGGATACGTATAAAAACCTTGACCTGATTTTACACCTAAGTGCCCTTTATCGACATATTGGGTTTTTATAAAATCTGCTAACAGGCTTAAGTCTTTATGTTTAGGTTGTTCCCCTAAACCTTTTAGAATATTATATAGGGTTTCTAAACCTACCATATCCATAATAGCAAAAGGTCCTAATTTTACACCTGTGCTAATCATCCATGTTTTATCAATGCTATAAGGATCAGAAACATCATTGGCTAATAAGGCAGTTGCAGCCGTGAGCAAAGGAATTAATAAAGAGTTTAAGACATATCCAGGTTGTTCTTTCTTAAGAATAATAGGAACCATATCTATAGCTTTTGCAAATGCTACAACTTGATTAAATATCACTTCATCGGTTTCTGGAGTTCCCATAATTTCGGCAACATTTGCATCCCAAATACCATTTGCAAAATGCATCGCTAAAAATTGTTTAGGTCTACCGGTTGCTTTTACAAACATGCTCGGTACCATAGAAGATGAATTGGTAGTGAAGATTGTTTTTTTAGGAGCCACTTTATTTAGTTCCTTGTAAAAACTGTTTTTTATTTCAATGTTTTCAGGAACAGATTCACTTATCAAATCAGCATCTTTTACAGCTTCTGCTAAATTTGTTGTGTAGGATATTCTATTTAAAGCTTGCTCAATTTCTTGAATGGTTGCACCTCTTTCTGCTATAAATAATTCTGAAAATTGTTTGTGAAAGGATTGACTTGCTGCGATACCTTTATCAAAAGCATCATAAATGATAACGTTAAATCCTTTAAATGCCGACTGCCAAGCGATTTGAGAACCTAATGTTCCTCCGCCAGCAACTGTAATGTTTTTTATAGTCATAATTATAAGTTTTATATTTCGTGCTACTCTAAAATAATTCTGTTTAGGTTAAAAATGTTTTATAAATACCAGTTTAGTTTTATTTGTTTTACTAGGGGCTTAGTCTTAAAGGTGTTAAAGATAAAGATAGTAGTATTCTTAATTTTTATAGAAATAATTTACATTTTTTATAATATTTTTCGTTTTCATTAAGTTTCTAATGATTCTAACCAGTTATACGCTGTAATTTAAGATTTGAGTTCCACATTTTTATTACTTTTGGCTAAACTAAATAACCGTTTTTATGAATATTATTAAAACAGCCTCACTTTTAATAGCTACCTTACTTGTGGTTCCTATTATTAGTTATTTTTTTGGAACGCCATTAAGTGATAGTGATTTTATGGCTCTTAAAACCGTAATGTATATTAATTTAGGAGTTATTATATATTGTTTCGCAATAGGGGAGTTAACCGATAATAAAAGTCAGGTTGATAAACTTTGGAGTTTAATACCTATTGTTTATGCCTGGGTTATAGCAGATTTCGGGAATTATTCACCCCGTTTATTACTCATGTTAATTTTAGTTGCCATTTGGGGAATCCGACTTACCTATAACTTTTCTAGACACGGTGCATTTACAATTAAATTTTGGGAAGGCACAGAAGATTATAGATGGCAAGTTTTAAGAAGTAAACCAGAATTTCAGGCGCGATGGAAATGGACACTTCTAAATTTATTTTTTATTTCTGGCTATCAAAATATTTTAATTTTACTATTTACACTTCCAACTTTGGTCGCTTTACAATTTAATGAAACGCCTTTAGGAGTTTTAGATTATATAGCGGCAGCTTTAATGTTGTTTTTTGTGGGTTATGAAACCGTTGCAGATGAACAACAATGGCGTTTTCAGAGTAAAAAGCATGCCTTAATTAAGACTAATAAGTCTCTTATAGCACCTTATAATAAAGGGTTTTTAGATTCTGGTTTATGGGCATTTTCAAGACATCCCAACTATTTTGCAGAACAAAGTGTTTGGGTTTCTTTTTATTTGTTTAGTGTTTCTGCCTCTGGACAGTGGATTAATTGGAGTATTGCAGGCTGCTTGCTATTAATTGTATTATTCCAGGGGAGTTCCGATTTTTCAGAAGAAATTAGTAATAGTAAATATCCTGAGTATAAAGAGTATCAAAAAAGAGTGTCTCGTTTTTTTCCATTTAAACAGAAATAACGATAAGGTTTTCGTTTTTATTTCTATTGGTTTAACATCGTGTATTTCAATTAATATTTGATTAATTTAACCTTTTCATGTAACCGTTAAATGTAAAATATCTTAAAATCTGTTAAAAAATTATTATTACATTTGCCGCTTGTTAACCACAAATTATAATAATAAATGAAACATTTTTACAAACTTTTTGCAGTAGCTTTTATCTTCATTTCTTCTGGTGTTTTTGCACAAGAAACAAAAGTAGGAGTTAGACTAGGAGTAGGATTGCCAAATCTTCAAAATAAAGACAACAATGTTTATAGTAAAGACTATTCTACAGTTGCTGGTTTTGATGGCGGTATATTTATGGACTTTGGCCTAACTGAAAATTTCTCTATTAAAACAGAATTATACTATGCAAGTAAAGGGGGAGAGCGTAATGGAATGCAGCCAATACCTCCAACACAATTACCTCCAGAATTCGGAGCACTTGTTGGTGATAATCCTATTTTTGCTGATTTTGATAACAGAGCTGTTTTTAATTATATCGGGATTCCTGTTTTAGCGAAATACGAATGGAATTTAGGTAAAAATTGGGGCGTGTATGCAAATGCTGGTCTTTATGTTGAATTTATTGTAGATCCTAAGCAAGAAACTTCTGGGACAAGCCAAATGTTTTTTGATGAAGCTGGGACCATGCCAATTCAAGTGCCTCATAATGTAGGTACAGACACAGATCCAGTTTATATTTTAGTAGATCTTCCTCCAATGGATTTAACAGCAACTACCGATGTTAACAGTGAAGTCGCTAATATGGATTTTGGTGCCATGTTAGGTGGTGGAGTTAGTTACCAAGTTGGTGAAGCTGGCGAAATTATTTTTGATGTTCGTGGATCTTATGGTTTTATTCCTTTACAAAATGATACAGATACTTATGGTACTGTACACATGGGAAGCCTTACGTTTTCTCTAGGATATGCATATGCTTTTAAAACAAAAAAGAAACAAAATATAATTCCTGTTAACTAAACGATTATAAGGAGTTAAATGTATTAAAATCTTGAAGGAATATTTTTCTTCAAGATTTTTTTTTAGATGATCAGTTTATAATAATTCAATTGTATGTCTCAAGTTGAAAAAAAGAGTAAAAAGGGTGTTTTATTGCCTCCCGCAGTAGGGTACTCGTTCCAAATAGTTTTAGGGTTAATATGGAATAATAAAATTGATTTTCGGTATTACTTCAGATTATTTATTATCATCGTAGTGAATCTAATAAACTACCCGTTTCGGACTTACGAACGTCTTTTTATTAATCCGAAATATAAAAAGCAAGACATTAAAAATCAACCTATTTTTATACTAGGCCATTGGAGAAGTGGGACCACGCATTTACATAATTTACTTTGTCAGGACGAGCAAATGGGATATACTACGACTTACCAAAGTGTCTTTCCAGATACCACTTTTAATATTTTAGGAAATGCATTATTTCAAGGCTTTGCTAAGGCCTTAATGCCAGGGAAAAGAGCAGGAGATAATGTGGCTTTAGGTACAGCATTACCACAAGAAGAAGAGTTTGCTTTAGGTGATAAAACACCAATAAGTTTTTATTATTTCTGGATGTTCCCTTTTAGAATTAAAGACTATTATAAACGTTTTATATTGTTTAAAGGTATTGATTCTGATCAAGCAGAGGAATGGAAATCGAATTATAAATTGCTAATTAAAAAGGCTTTAAAAAACACGAATAAAGAGGTGTATCTTTCTAAAAATCCACCGAATACGGCACGAATTAAAGTTTTGTTGGAAATGTTTCCGGATGCAAAATTTATTCATATTCATAGAAATCCTGTAGAAGTGTTTTTATCGACGCATAATTTCTTTTTAAAGATGTTACCTCATTTGCAATTGCAAAATATGCCACAAGACACCATGGATATGGTGGTCATGGATTTGTATAAAAATTTAATGGCTGATTATTTTGAGCAACGTGAATTAATACCAAAAGGAAATTTGATCGAAGTGTCTTTCGATGCGCTTCAAAAAGAACCATTACATGTTATTAGTAGTATATATAAGGAACTAAGTTTAACAGGATTTCAAGTTTCTGAAACGCGATTTAAATCGTATATAGAGAGTAAAAAAAGCTATAAAAAGAATACACATAAAATTACGAAATCCCATTTAGCCGCATTAAAAGAGACGTGTGGATTTATCTTTGAAGAATATAATTATAACATGCCAGAAAATATAGAGATTTTAAATGATTAAAGATAGTATTAAATACGGCTGCCTGCTTCTTATTTTGATGTTTCAAAATGGATTAGCGCAAGAAAATTGGAAAATGGAGAAAGAAGAAGACGGGATTAAAGTCTATACGAAACCAGTAAGCACTTCAGATTTTAAAGCCTTTAAAGCCACAATGACAATTGACCAAAGTGTACAATCCTTTCTTGCTGTAATTTACGATATTGATGGACTGGCAACTTGGGGATATAAATTAAAAGATGCGTCGTTACTTGAAAAATCAGGAGACTCACTTCAAATTTATTATGCCGAGGCTAAAGTGCCATTCCCGTATAAAAACAGAGATGGTGTATATTCAAATAGTATTAAATGGGATACTAATACAAAAACGCTATTTGTAGATATTAAACTCCTGGAAAATTATATGGCTGCAAAAGAAGATCTTGTTAGACTAACAGGAAAAGGATTTTGGAAAGCTAAAGTATTGGATTCTGGAAAGCTCGAAATTATCTTCGAAATGCAAGTAGATCCAGGCGGAGGTATACCTGCGTGGATGTCTAATATGTTTGCAGACGACACTCCATATTATACGATGTTAGCCCTTAAAAACGTGATTAAGAAAAGTAAATATCAGAACAAGACCTTTAATATTATTAATTAAAGGTTAGTTATAAATAGTAGAATTTAAAATCTCAAATTGTTTGATTTGAGATTTTTTTATGGATAAATTTTAACCACTTATAAATTTAGTAGATTAATAAGTTATTTGATTTGTAGTGATCTAAATACGTTTCGGCACCAATTTGATTTATAGTGATATAAAAAACCACAGGATTAAATTATTTATAATTTAATCCTGTGGTTTTGAACTTATACGTTATAGGATAGTGTTTTTTAATCTATCTTAAGTTTATCAACATCAAACTCTTCATCAGTAAGACCTTGATCAAATTTTATGTCTTTCATGATAATTTGTGTGGAATGATTTTTTTGTAAATCAGTCATTTCAACTTCTTTTGCATACCAATAATTATCTTTTTTAGCATACGTATAAGTAGCTAGTTTTTCATAGATATTATCTTTATCAAAAAAGGCCATTTTTATAGGGTAATAATTTTTTTTGTCTATAGAAATTATAATCTTTGAATAGGTGGTTTTGTCTTCTCTAGGTGTTAACTGTAACATATAGTACTCTTCGGAATCAGACTTAACAAGCGTTGGTATATATCTGTCGTTATACGGAATTCCACTCATGTCTTCATAAGAAAAATCAGTTCCAGTAAACGCCTGACTTTTACTTAAAAGTGAGATTTTTATAGGTTTCCCGAAAGAAGGCATATAAACCCACATGATACCTCCAGGAAGACTTAATGTTGCTATTCCTGCCTTTTTTTCTGGTTTTGTATAGCGGTACATTTTTCTATCAGTCCCTTTTTGTTTATAAGCGGCTTCACGTACTTTTTCGTCTTCACGTTTATTAGTTGTGGTCATTACTATAGTCGCGACCCTATCTTTAGGAGCAGACATTAAGTTGTCCATGTTTTGTAAAATGGTTTCAGCATTTTGTGCTTCTGAAGTAGAAGAGAAGGCTAAAAAAATAAAAGTAAATAGATATAAAATGTTAAGCTTCATTGGTATTAGTTTTTAATGTTTTTTGTTATTGACAAGAATTAAAATAGCAGGAAGTAACGTGATTGCTCCAAGCCCAGAGCTTACCATGCTTATTGCAATTAGTAAGCCGAAATATTGTAAAGGCACCATATCTGAGAAAACCAACATTAAAAAACCAGCAGAAACGGCAACGACATTAATTATAATGGCATTTCCACTTATGATAATAGATTGTTGAATGGCAGTTTTAAAGTTCTGTGTGTCTTTTAAGACATGATTAAAATGCGAAATAATATGAATGGAATAATCTATACCTATTCCTAAAGCGACACTCGCTACTAAAACGGTTGCAATGTTTAATGAAATACCAGATAAACCCATCACTCCAAATAGAATAATTATGGCGGCTATTATTGGAATAGTTGCATAAAGTCCACTTTTAAATGATCGTAAAATAAGTCCAACAATAAAGATGACAAATATGATAGCTATGGAAATACTTCCCATTTGACTGTTAATTAAACTTTGATCCATAGTAATGTCTACAAAAGGCATTCCTGTTATTTCTATCTGACAATCATCGGTTGAATTTTCTTCTATAAAGGTATTCATATAGTCTGCAAAAACCTTTTTAGATTGATTGTCTGGCGACTTAAATTTTGAAATGATAATACCTTCATCTAAATCCTCACTTACAAAACGTTCTAACACTTCATTACCATCTAAGAAAAACCAAAGTTGTGCAATTTGTTCCGGATCTTCAGGAACGTCTCGTTGCCCGGTTATTGCAAAATTTAGTTCAGATATTAAATTAACAATAGACATGGAGGTGTAAATATCAGGACTTTGCTCCATGTATTTCGCTGTCTTTTGCATGGTTTTTAAAACCTCAGGATTTTGCATGTCTCCCTTAAATAAAACAAATACAGGTTTGGTACCTCCAAATTTGTCAACCATTATTTTTTCGGCTAATCGGGTTGGATTATCTTTTTTAAAGTATTCTTGAATATCTACACTGCGTTCTATTGAAAATAAACCAACAACACTAATTGCTATAAGTAAAATCCAAATTAGTAAAATGCGTTTTGGGTATTTAAATAATACGCTATTTAAAGGCTCTAAAAAGTGTTTAGTTAAAAAGGAAGTCTTAGGGTTTAGTATTTCAGAAGTGACTTTTTTAGATTTGTTAAACGACATGATTGCTGGAACAAAAAAGATGGATAGCAAGCAAGCAAATAAAGTTCCTAAAGCAGTGAAAACACCAAAATCTACTATCATCTCTAAATATGCTCCAAAGATGAAAGATACAAAACCAATCACGGTAGTTGTTGCTGCTAAAATAACAGGAACCAATACATAAGCAAGTGCTGTTTGAACCGTATTTGGCCTATTTTCTGCACGAAGTTGGTTTATCCTATTTATAACATGAATGGCATAAGCGCTTCCAATGGCTAATAAAATGATAGGGATATTATTAGAAATCATAGACATGCTGTAACCTAATAAGCCCATTAGTCCTAAACTCCAAATAATTGAAATCACAGCAGTTAAAAGTGGTAAAACAACTCCAGAAATAGTTCTAAAACTTAAGAATAATATTAAAGCGATAACTAAAAAAGCCAGGGGTAGTAACTTGGTTAAATCACTTTTCATTAATTCCGAAATATAAGTTACAAGCATTGGAGAGCCCGTATAATAAAGTGTTTCGGGTAAATGAAGTGCTTCAGTTTTTTTTAATACATTTTGAGCAACGACATTAACAATAGCTTCGTCTTCAAGATTAAATATGATAAGCGTCGACGTTTCATCATCAGATACAATTGTACCTTTGTACATGTCGTTAGAGAGGATGTTATTTCTAAGTGTTTTAAAGGCTTCGGGTGTTGTTGGTAGCTCCGATTCATCAACCAATTGGCCAACTTCAATACCATAATCACTTCCTTTAATGTTTATAATATTTGTTAAACTTGAAACGGAAGCGATACCCTCTATTTTTTCAAGAGTATCTGTTAGCGTTCTTACATGTTCTAAAACATCTGTTTGATAGATATTATCTGTTTCTAGAATAATAACGCCCATATTATTACCACCAAAATTTTTGCTGATATGTTTTAGAAGTTTTGCATGTTTATCATCATCAGGTAAGGATTTGATGATATCTGCATCAATTGTCAACTTCGATAATTGATATCCAAAAAACAAGGTGCTTAGGACGACGAAAACAATCGTAGCCCATCTTAAAGAGACTATTTTTTCGGAAATTTTATTACTATTAAATGCCATATCAGTGAAAATCTTATGCTTTAAAAAAGGACTTTAAATATCGTGATTTTTATTTTAGATATAAAACAAAATGTTTACCATATTTTTGGAATAATAGCTTTTCTGTTTTTAGGATAATTGTTAAAATTTTCGCGATACCAGCTGTGGTGTTTTAGAGCTCTTGGTAGTAAGTTTGCAATAGTCCAAATTAAGAAACACGTTGCGGGTAAGTTCCATGCCATGATGGCAAAACCCGTCCATTGTACAATTTCGCTTAGGTGGTTTGGACAAGAAATATATTTAAATAAATAACCATGTGGAATTTTGTAACCGACTTCATTTGGTGTTCTTAAATTAATTAGGATATGGTCACTAATTTGATTTGAAATAAAACCAAAAACAAAAAAGGTTAGTCCTAGATAAAACATCCAACTTTGAAAAGCTAAGGTGCTATAATTTTCAAAATGAGCTAAGAAGTAACCGTTTAGTCCTGCATTTATAACATTGAAAAATATGGCAGAAATAACAATGGTTAGAGGCATTTTTTTGTATTTAGTACGAATCCTAAAAGGAAAAATAAAGGTTCTGTTGAAATAATGAAACAACCACAAAAGACTAAGAAATTGTGCGTAAAAACTCTGATTGTAATTTAAATAGAAATATAAAATTATAGCAAAGGAGGGAAGTTCCATTAAAATCCAACCTAATTTATTGGATATTTCTGGCCCCCAGCCTTTCTTTAGATGTCTACCATAAGGAGCAGTTACAAATTGTAATAAAATAAATGTTGCAATACCTATAATTGCCCAAATAACACAGATTTTATTAAACAGTTCTATATTCATATTTTATGCTTTAAACCATGTAATTAAGTCATGGATTGTACTTTTAGTAGATCTTACTTTATGATTTAAGTTTTTAATCGCTTTAGATGAATCCATGTTTTTTGGTGCTTTTTTTAAAATAATCAAACTTTCTCTAGTTACTGGCCATCTCATTTTAAAAAGGAAATTGAATATATAAAAAAGGGGACTCAATAAAATAAGAATATCTAATGGAATTACCATTAATTTTTTATCAGGATTAGCCATTTTAGCTATTTCCTTTAAACTATAATAGTGTCCTCCCAAAAGATAAATCTCACCATTTTTTCCTTTTGTAAAGCTGTTAATAATGGTTTGTGAAAGATCCCTTATATCAACCAAATTATAGCCTCCTGTTGTAAGCGCAGGAATATTTCCTTTATACATATCAAGAATAGTTTGTCCAAAATGCGATGGATTATAATCCGGAGGACCAATTATAGAAGTTGGTCTAAGTATTAAAGCTTCTAAATTTTTAGTGCGGACTGCGTTTAAAATATGTTGTTCAGAAAGTGCCTTTGTATACCCGTAAAGAAAATCGTTTTTTGTTTTGTAAGGTCTGTTTTCATCAAAAGAAACATCATTTTTTGTCTCTTCTACAGCGTTCGATGAGCTTATATAAATCATTCGAATATTAGTATTCAAACAGGCTTCAATAGCAATTTCAGTGCCTATAACATTTGTTTGGTATACTAAATCTCGGTTTTTGTCACCAATAGAAATTATACTCGCAGCATGAACTAATAGAGATGTGTCATTAATCAACCTTTCAATACAATGCTTGTCCGTTACATCTCCTTTTATCCATGATAAATTAGGATGTTTAATTTGGGGTAAGTTGTTTTTATATAATGCTTTTACATTAAAATCCTGTTTTAAAAGGAGCTCTATTAAACAAATTCCTAAATGACCACTTCCTCCAGTAATACTTATGTTTTGAACGTTTGTCATTTAATTATGTAATTATGGATATCTGTATTAACTCAAAAGGGTTATTATTGTCAGTTTGAGCGGAGTCGAAAACGATTACATACAATCTCGATTCCATTCGATAGGGCACTAAATTAATTATAATACTACGTTATTACACATAGCGGACATTCAAAATATAACTTGTTTTCCTATAAAAGGCATTTATTTATTCTAAATTATTACGACAATTATTCTCCGTTGTATATTTTAGTTTTAATGCTCTGTTTTGAAAATTTACATGAATTTAAGTTCAGTTTTGCATCAAGGATTCAAGTTAAAATAGGTGCTTATTTCTAACCTTAAAGTTAAAATAAATATAATAATTAAACATGTAAATTGGATTGTTATAGAATATTGTTTTGTTTGTGAACATTTTTAATGAGCCATGGTCTCGTGTTTTTAATGAAATTCATATTAAAATTTTTTATTATGAACGCAAGGTCATTATATTTGTGCAAAGTTCAAGAAATGTCACGTCCAATAAAGAAGAGAAAAGTTAATGCTCCGCCGCAAATGGTTGGATTTAAGCCTTTTGGAATTGCGTTTTGTGAAGCAGAACAAGTTGCGATGCAATATGAGGAATATGAGACAATAAAATTAGTAATTTATGATGATTTATCGCAAGAAATTGCAGCAGATAAAATGGAGATTTCTAGGCCTACGCTTACCCGAATTTATAATAGTGCCTTAAAAAAAATAGGACAAGCTTTTGTAGAAGGAAAGTCAATTATTATTGAAGGAGGAGATTTTGAATTTGATAAAGATTGGTACAAATGTAAGCGGTGTTTTAAATTAATTACTGGTGATAAAAATTGTATAAAATGTGGAGATTGTCCTTCTTCTAATGAAGATGAATTAATAAATTTGAATAAATGAATGATGCACGCCAAACCGAATATAATACACTATAATAAAATTCTTTTTTAAATCAAATTAAAAAAACACTAAAAATGTACTGATTGGTAGATCAGTAAAGGATTCTCGTTAGAGAATTTCGTTCTAAAGAACGTTTTTAATTAAAGCACTTATGATGAATAACACACCTATTGAAGATCAATATAAAAGAACAAGTTTGTTTGAAAAAGAAAATGTGAATTATCTGGTTCACGTTTTAAAAAGATTTAATACAGTACCTAAAATAAATAACATAAATATTATTACCTCTAATACAGAGCCTAGTATATTTAAAATTATACCAAACAAATCAATTATAATTGGTGCGTTATATTTAAGAAAACCTGTCCTTGCTTTAGTCTATTTAAGATATGGTATTGAATGGCAACTGTGGTATAAAGCATTAAATAATAAAGAAGAAGACACTATTTTATGTGATATTGCTGCCTTTGAGGTTACTCGAATATTTTACCAATTATTACCTAAAGAGGATAAAGAAAAGTTAGCATCTCTTAATTATATTTTAATAGATTTAATTAAAAAAGATGAAGATTTAATACCTGAATTTTTATTAGAAAATAAAGAGTTACAAGCATTTCATGGGTTAGATAATACGAATAAAATCTTTAAAGAATCATGGAAACCTATAGTTAAAAATTTAGCAAAACCAACAGAATATTTATTAATGTCTGGTGGAGATCTTAGGTTAAATATTGATGAAATTGATTTACTAAATAAATATGGTTGCCGACCATTCCCAAGACCAGACGCCTTTACATTTGCATCATCTACAGCAACTAGTGTGTCTAATTTTGCTTTCGATAAAGCAGGAAAGGTAAGAAGTATCTTAATTAAAGATAGCTTAAGAAATGGTTTTAAAGATACCACTATGGCGTATTCTGAATCTTTAAAAAACAACCTAAAAAACATATTTGAACTAAATGAAGAATGTCAAATAATCTTTTCTCCATCAGGAACAGATTCGTCTCTTCAAGTTGCAGCTATAACTCAGATCATAACCGATAAGGATATTACGCATATTTTAATGGCTTCCGATGAAACAGGAAGTGGCGTAGCATCAGCATTACAAGGATGTCATTTTGAAAATTCAACGGCTCTAAATTTCCCAATAACTAAGGGCGATAAAATGGAAGATTTTCGAGATGTCGAATTGATTAAAATTCCTTTTAGAGATGAAAACGGTAAACTAAAATCATCAGATCAATTAGATGAGGAAGCGTTAGCTGCCATTTTAGAAACTCATAAATCAGGAAGACAAATTGTGTTACATGTTATGGATCATTCAAAATTAGGTTATCAATCTCCTAGTTTAAAAATGATGGAAAACTTGAACGCGCTTAAGGATCTATCTTTACAAGTTATTGTAGATGCCGCACAACTTAGGTTGGATCCCTTAGACATACAAAATTATTTAAAGAACGGGTATATTGTTTCTATAACAGGAAGTAAATACTTTACAGGTCCTCCATATTCTGGGGCTCTAATTCTACCTGAAAGTGTAAGTAAATTAATTAAATCTGTAAAAACTTCATTACCGCAAAGTTTAAACAAATACTATAATCATTCCGATTGGCCAGCATCTTGGTTTTGTTCAAAAGATTTATCCGACGGATTTAATTACGGATCTTATATGCGTTGGAATGCCGCTATAGTTGAAATGGATAGATACTATAAAACACCCATTCTATATAGAAATTTAGGTATTGAGATGTTTTGCAATTTTGTTGAAGATTCCATAAACGATGCTACTTTTTTAGAACCGCTTTATAGTGATTTAACAAAAACCGACAATTATAATAGTAATGAATTCGGAATACGAAATATACGTACAATCTTTCCTTTTTTCATCCTTAAAGATAACGAAGCTTTAACTGTAGATAAAGTGAAAAAGCTTTATATGTTGTTAAATTCTGATTTGTCTGATAAATTCGATGGTTTTCCATTAAAAACGATTAGGCTTGCAGCACAAAAATGTCATATCGGACAAGCGGTGAATGTAAAATATGGTAACGATTTGCAAAGTGCTGTTTTAAGAATTAGTTTGGGAGCAAGAATTATTTCTGAAAGCTGGGTGAACCGAGATATTAGTATTTATTTTAGAAATATTGAAGCACAAATGAATCAGATTACTATAATTATTAAAAAAATTGATCTGATCCTTAATAACCCCGAATTACTAGATTAATTGTATTACAAAAAAACACCAAATGATTTAGATTTAAAATGTATTGTTTTTATATGATAATAAAGCGGATTTTAAATAATATGCTTCTCGTTTTTCTAACGATTATGCTTTTTTCAGCTTGTGGTTCCGACAGTGATATTAATGAAGAAAGCAAACCTGATGATATAGAAGAGCCTGAAGCAGAAATACCTGAAGTCGAGGAGGAACCTATAACTTGGAAAAACTGGTACCTTTCTGTACCTATAGATAGAGGCAATGGAAATGCTACATCTATAGGATATTTAGATATTGTAAATGATAAATTAACAACTGCAGAGTCAGAGTACTTCTATAAGAACGATGATGGCTCTTATACATTTTGGACTAAATTTACGGGCTTTACAACGTCTGGTTTGTCCCAATTAGGTGATAAATATTGCCGTACAGAACTTAGAGAATATTGGAAAGGAAACCAAAGCACTAAAGATAATTGGTCAATGGCTACAGGAGTTCACGTGCTTGAATCTACTATACATGTAGATTATGTTGAAGGGAATGGCCGTACAATTGTTGCACAAATACACGGTATAGAATCTGAAGGTATTACAGGAAGTCCAGCAACTGTAAAAATTAGATGGAATAGTGGAATGATACAAATCGATCATTATACAAAACCTGAAAATGATGATCCCTGGACAAGTAAGTACGATGAAAAAGTTGATTTTGGAAGAGTAGATAACGAAATTTTCACGTTTAAGATTAAAATTGAAAACGGTAAGTTATATTGTGCACTTGTTTGTGAAGCTAAAGATTTAGATATTGAATACACCGAAATCTATGACTATGTAGGAAATGGTTATATGCATGAAAATTACTTTAAAACAGGTAATTATTTTGGTTGGCATGATGACTATGAGAAATCTGCTAAAGTCGTACTTCATACAGTCGTAACGGAGCATAAATAGCTTCAAGAATCAACTTATTAATCTAAATTACAGTTATATAGTTAATAATTGTGATTATTAGTTACTATTAAAAAGGGCCACCACATTTAAATTTTAGGAATATTAATTCAAAAATTAATATTATTATTCTTACAAAACATTGTGATTTCTTTAAGAAAATATTAGTTTCACCGGATATTAAAAAACCAATCATGATGAAATCAATTAAAAATGTAAGTGTATTATTAGTCTTTTTATTCGCTATTAGTACGATTAATGCTCAAAAATTAAGCGCATTCGGAAGCTCAATTGAAAAGAAAGTAGGACCAGTAACAAAAAGAGTTCCTTATTTAGATGTTGTTAGTTATTTAGGATTTGCTGCTCCTGGAACAGAAGATGAAGTAAAAGATGGAAAGAAATTTTACTACATCTATTTATGGATTCCTGCTGTAGCTCCTGAATTAGGACTAAGAATGATATCTCCAGTTGGAAAAACAAAAGTTAAAGATGCAATTATTGGTACTGGATATGAAGCGAACAAAGATTCTAAAGAATTCTTCGATCCGTATATCACTTTAGAAAGATCTAATGTGTTTACAAAAGATGGTATCGCAGGTTCTGCTAGTGCAACTTGGACTACTCTTGCTAAAAATGATGATAGTAGTGAAATGCCTAAGCAACCTAGCGGAAGTCAATACAACTCACTTTTACGTTACGAAAGTAATGTAGGAGATCCTTTAAAAGCATTAACTGCTGGATTATACAGAATTGGATTTACAACTTACAAAACAGGAGAAGTAAATGGTACGTTCTTAGCTGAAGTAGGTTCTCCAATAAAATTACCTGGTGTTGTAATGTCTAACACAATTGATGGTTTATTAGAGTTAATGAAATAATTTACTCCAATACATAAAAAAAAATCCAAGTTTAATACACTTGGATTTTTTTGTTTCCAAGTGTTTCTTAAATTATAAAAAGCTAGAAATTGAATGCATTTTAACTACTCCTTTTAGCCTCATTTAATACAGAATTAAATCTTCTTATATTTAGAAAAACAATAAGTTTATGTGATCATAATTCGAATAATCACCACAATTAAACGCCACAATTTTTTATTTAAGTAACTTTATTAAATATTACGAATCAGCTTTTAAAAATTTAAGTGATAAAAGAGGAAAACGAAAATAAATACTGGACTATTTGCCCGGAATGTCAAGGCAGTGGTAAAAAAAGAAGGAGGCTTCGTAAGAAAGTAAAAATCGCCTACCAGAAATCATTGGATACTTTTGAAAGAACTAAAGCTCAAGGATTGTCTCCAATTCGTCCTAAAGGCACTTTATATTCATGTTTAAACTGTAAAGGATCTGGCTTGATTCCTTCCAAATTCCATCCTATAGCAGATAACGAACAGTACCCACATGTTGCTATTATTGGAGGTGGTATAGGTGGAGTTGCTTTGGCTGTGGGGTGTTTACATCGCGGAATTCCTTTTACTCTTTATGAACGTGATCGTGGTTTTAAAGCGCGATCTCAGGGCTATGGTCTCACGTTACAACAAGCGAGTAAAGCGATTGAGGGATTTGGAATTTTATCGTTAGATGAAGGCGTAATTTCTACACGACATGTGGTACATACTACAGATGGAAAAGTGATTGGAGAATGGGGGATGAGAAAGTGGTTACAGACCGAAACAAAAAGTTCCAATAAGCGTACAAATGTACATATTGCACGGCAGTCTTTACGCTTGGCTTTGTTGGAGCAACTTGGCGATCATGATGTCGTACAATGGGATCACCAATTGGTCAATTTTAAAGAGTCCGAAGGTGAAGGTGTACTTCTAAATTTTAAATTAAACGGAGAACTAAAGAGCGCTAAAGCAGATCTTGTTGTGGGTGCCGATGGTATTCGTAGTGCTGTACGGAAGCTGCTAATAGGTGAAGACGTTACACCTTTACGTTACTTAGGTTGCATTGTAATATTAGGAATTTGTCCGTTGGAAAATCTACAAGATGTTGACAGTGATTTACTAGATTCGGCTACAGTGTTTCAAACAGCTAATGGAAATGAGCGTATCTATATGATGCCTTATGCGTCAGACTCAGTAATGTGGCAACTTAGCTTCCCGATGCCAGAAAATGAGGCGATTGCTCTAAGTGATCAAGGGGTTAAAGCACTTAAGATAGAGGCTTGTCGTAGAACCCAGTGGCATGATCCTATTCCTCAAATTTTGGCAGCAACATCAGAAGTTCAGATTTCTGGATATCCCGTGTATGATCGAGAACTATTGAAGTCAGATGTATTGAAAAAAGGAAATCAAGTAACACTTATCGGAGATGCGGCTCACCCGATGAGTCCCTTTAAAGGACAAGGAGCAAATCAAGCGTTGTTAGATGCTTTGGCACTTGCACGTGGAATCTCGAAAGGGTGCAGACCATTATCGCAATGGAGAGAAGCAGGAATTAGGGAAAGTGTATTATCAATGTTTGAAGCAGAAATGTTAGAACGTAGCGCTTCAAAAGTAAAAGATTCTGCAGCAGCTGCACAGTTCTTACATTCGGAAATAGTGCTTCATGAAGGTGATGAGCCCAGAGGAAAGTGTTTAAAGAAAAAATAGATTTAGCTATGGCATTATCGAATATAGTTTGCAATTTTACTAAATCGGATTTCTATGATTAAAATTCCTTCATTTAAATTCATTGTAAAACAGAGCTAAAACAGCATGTTATTAAACGAATACTTATCCGATTATTGAAACTTGAAAAAGAATTATTAATCACCTAGACTAGTCAAGTAAGAAAATGTATAAGAGCACAATATTAGTAATCAGATTAAAAAATTGGCTATATCAGATTAGTATTAAAAAATAAATTAAAGCAGATTTTATAAAGCGTATATGTAGATGTACCGCTAATAATCCACCTTATTTTTTTAACGGATTTATTTTTGATAGCGATGCCTTTTATAAATTAGAATTAATTCACGAATGTTTATAAAACATTTCAACGTAATAGAAACAATCATGGGAAAAAAAGTAGCAGACCAAATCGTAGAAATGTTGGTCAGTAATAATGTAAAAAGAATATATGCCGTTACGGGCGATAGTCTGAACGAATTGAATGATGCTGTAAGACGTAGCGGAAAAATTAAATGGATTCACGTTCGTCACGAAGAAGTAGGTGCATATGCAGCTGCCGCTGAAGCAGAATTGGATGGCTTAGCATGTTGTGCTGGAAGTAGCGGTCCTGGTCATGTGCATTTAATAAATGGTTTATATGATGCCAATCGTTCTGGAGTTCCAATTATCGCTATTGCATCTACAATTAATACGCCTGAATTTGGTGTCGATTATTTTCAAGCTACAAATACCTATAAATTATTCGATGATTGTAGTGTGTATAATGAACTGGCTAGTACTCCAAAACAAGTACCACGGATGTTGCAAGCGGCCATTCAAAATGCTGTTCATAAAAAAGGAGTTGCCGTATTTGGTTTGCCTGGAGATGTATCTGCTATGCCTGCCGAAGAAAGTGCAACATCAATGTATAATTACCAAAGCGAAACCATTATACGCCCGTCGGATAATGAGATGCAAAAATTTGCAGATCTGCTGAACAAACATCCAAAAGTTTCTATTTTCTGTGGAATTGGAGCGCGGGAAGCTCATGACGATATTATAAAATTGGCTAGATTATTAAAGGCACCCATCGGTTATTCTTTCCGCGGAAAAATGGGAATGCAACACAATAATCCTTATGAAGTTGGTATGACGGGCTTACTCGGAGTTCCATCTGCTTTTCATGCCATGCACGAATCGGATGTTGTAATATTATTAGGCACAGATTTTCCTTACGAACATTTTATGCCGGTAAAAAATAAAATTATTCAAGTCGACATAAAACCAGAACGATTAGGCCGACGAGCAAAATTAGAAATGGGATTAACAGGTAAAATAACAGATACCATTGCTGCATTATTACCATTAATTAAAGAAAAAGAAGATGAGAGTTTCTTAAATGCTCAATTAGAGATTTACGAAAAAGTAAAAGAAAACCTTAATGTTTATGTGAAAGATTCTGGTTTTGAAAATCACATTAGCCCAGAGTTTGTAGCATCTACAATTAATGAGATGGCTAATGACGATACTGTTTTTACAGTAGATACTGGTATGTGTTGTGTTTGGGGAGCGAGATACATTCATGGTACTGGTAAACGAATTATGTTAGGATCCTTCAATCATGGATCTATGGCCAATGCTATGCCTATGGCTATTGGGGCACAATTAGCTTATCCAGAACGACAAGTTGTAGCATTTTGTGGAGACGGAGGACTCTCTATGCTATTGGGAGATTTGGCAACTATTAAACAATACAATCTTCCTATTAAATTGGTAGTTTTTAACAACCGTTCTTTGGGTATGGTACAATTGGAAATGCAAGTTGAAGGCTTACCAAATAACGAAACCGATATGGTGAACCCGGATTTTGCGATGGTTGCAACAGCAATGGGTTTTAAAGGAATTTCGGTTACAGAAGCTGCAGATGTGAAACCTGCATTAAAAGAGGCCTTTGCTCACGATGGTCCAGTTTTAGTAAGCGTATTTACAAACCCAGAAGCGTTAGCTATGCCACCAAAAATGGAATTCGATCAAATGAAAGGCTATGCTTTATCTATAAGTAAAATGATTTTAGGAGGAAGAATGGATGAAGTTTTAGATATGGTTAAAACAAATTATAAACACTTGAAAGAGGTCTTATAATGGTTTTTTTCTGAAGAATAAATAAAAAAAACATACATAATATAGAAATTAAAGTAAAAGAAATATGGGTGTGTTTCACTCCGTGAATTAGAAAAAATGCAAGCACAGATAGATAATTACTGTTTTAGAATTTGTCTAATACTCGGGAATTGTTCTATTACTAGCTCGTAACATAAAACCAATTATAATAATTTAAATTTTACAAATTTGATAGAAATAAAACAAGCTAGCGAACACGATGTTGAAGTTCTAGCTCTTCTAGGAAGAGTAACTTGGATAGAAACATTTGGTGCGTTATTTCATAATTGGGAAGATGTTCAGGATTATGCAAATGAAACATTTTCTATTAAAACTCTTAGGTCGTTTATAGAGAATCCTAAAGGTAAAATATGGGTAGCTTATTATAATGGCATTCCAATAGGATATTCTAAAATAGAGTTAGGTGCTGAATCAGATCAGGTTAAAGGGAATAATATATGTAAACTTGTAAATATTTATGTTTTACATGATTTTCATTCAAAGAAAATTGGAAGTTTACTTTTGTCAAAAGTTTTGGACGAGGTTGTTGGTTTGCAGTGCGATAAACTTTGGTTGTCTGTATTGCATACCAACACCAAAGCCATTAATTTATATAAGAAAAATAATTTTTATACTGCTGGAACTTTCGATTATATTATTGGAGCTAACAGTTTTATAATGAATACTATGGTGAGGGATTTTAATGTTGACGAATTAAATTCAATATAAACAGTCAGTAGCTTAAATAAAATAATTCTTAATCAGTTCTGTAAAATGTATTTAAAATTATAACTGAAATTAGATATTTAAATAACCAGTTAAGATTAACTCTTCAAGAACTTGATTTTTAATACCAGTAGATTTTTCTTTTTCAATAAGAATAGTGGTTGTTTTAGAAAGTAAGTCTATATATTCTTTTGATTCCGAATGTTTAGACATGCGAACAAGTGTGGGAAGCAATCCAGATAAATCTACGCCATGAATATCGGTATAAGGCCATGCTTTTCCATTAATCACTGGTGATAAATAATTAACAGCAAGCCCTAAACTCTTATCGTCTTTAGTATTATAATTCCACATATCCATACCAACTTGGTCACCAATAATAGCAATACTTGTCAATGCATTTAAATTGTAGCAACTATAAAAAAACGATCTTGTACGTGCTAATTCATGAATTTGTTTGCCTTCAAAATCTAACTGTGTCTCAAGACTTTGTTGAGCTAAGCTAACGGTTTCTTTCGTTAAAGTTTCGTTTCCTAAATACAATGCTAAAGTAGAAACTTGGAATTTATACCAAGAACCATGATTGTTTTTTTGATTGTTCTCAATGTGTCCCAATTCACTTTCTGTTAACCAAGTTAAATAATCAGTTAACCATTTGTTTATTTTTTCAGTATCATTTTTAGTCCAAAATGGCGAGTTAGAAAGTATAGCAATGGCTTCTGGAACTATTGTTGGTATAGATTTTCCATCTAAAACACCTGATGGCTTACCATTAGAAATTCCAGGAACACCTTGTGCAAATTCTAAATTTGGATGCATTAGCGTCTCTTCATCAAGAAACCACGTTTTTAACATACTAACTGCTTTTTCAGCATAACGCTCATCATCCGAAAAATAGTAGGCTAAGCTTAAGTTTTTCACACCTTTGGTCATAGCGCCTAAACGTTGTCTGTCCACTGCATCAGTTTGTGTTTCTGGATTCGTTTCTCCATCTTTTCGTATCCATGGTAATCCGTCAGGAGTTTCTGGATTAGGCCACCAATATCTACTTAGGCTTAAATAATCATGTTTATTTCCTGTAGGCGGTAAAATGGTTTTATTGATTACCGTAGGATTCTTAGTTATAAGCCATTTGTCTGCTTTTTTAAGCAATGCTTTATAGGCATTAATAGTACGTTCTGAAGCCGTGCCATCATAGATGTTTTGTTTAACTATTGCTAAACGTGTAGTATCTATTTGTATGGGTGAGAAAGCAAAGCTCTTTGTACTTAGTAACATAAATAAAGCTAAAACATATGTGAATTTTCTAACAGTGTCCATCATTATAATTACTTAAAATATTCCTAGTGAATTTTGTCTTATAGTTCGAAGATATTATTTTTTCATGAATTACCTTCACGTATTAGCCATTGGCTGCATCGCGTTTGTTCCTTAATAAAATTCTATTATTTTCATTTTTTGTCAGTTTCATGGCTAATTCTAAATGCGCAATCTGTTTTTGTGTGTTAATTCCTTTATATAACTCAGCTAGAAGAGAATGGTATAGGTAATTTTGGTTTAAGTCTATCTTTAAAGCTTCTGTCAATGCTATTTTTTTGTTTTCGGCCATTGCTAAAGCGTAGGTTCTGTTTAAGGCAGCAATGGGAGAATATTCAAGTTGTAAAAGCCGATTGTATAATTGAAGAATATTGTTCCATTTTGTTTTTACGTCAATTTCCTTTCTGCTATGCCAAAACGCAATGCTTGCTTCCAAATGATATTTTGATATGTGTTCACCTTTTGCCGATTGGTTAAGATAGATTTCACCTTTCTTTATCAGATTTTCGTCCCATATGGTTTTGTCTTGGTCATCATACATAATCTGTTGTCTTTTTTTGTCAAATCTGGCATCGAATCTTGAAGCATGAAAACAGAATAATGCCATTAACGCATTGGTTTTTGGAGTATTTGTTTGGTCGTTTTCTAATAGTATGTAAAGTAGGCGCATGGCTTCAATACATAATTCCTTACTTATTGTATCCGAATAAGTTGAAGAGTAATAGCCTTCGTTAAATAGCAGATAGACTATTGAAAGTACATTGTCCATTCTTTTCTCCAAATCTATATTTGAAGGAAAAGATAAATCAACACTGTTTTTTCTTAATGTTGATTTTGCCCTATAAAGCCTTTTATTGATTGTTTCTTTTGTACTTAAAAGTGCATTTGAAATTTCATCGATACCAAAGCCACAGAGAATTCTTAAGGCAAGAGCAATCTGAGATTCATTGCTGTTTATAGGGTTACAAACGGTAAATAACATTTGCAATTGACTGTCTTTTATGTTGTCTTCAGAAAGATCTAGTTCTTGTATGTTGGAAAGCGGTTCGGTTTTTTTAAGCGCTATCACAACTTTTTCATTATAGATTTTTGTACGCTTAAAATAATCTTTGGTTTTATTTTTGGCGACAGTATAAAGCCAGGCGGTAGGGTTTTCGGGTACGCCCTTTAAACCCCAAGTTTCTGAAGCTAATAGAAATGTATCGTTTGCAATATCTTCTGCAACTTCAATATTTACGATGCCAAAGAATTTACAGAGTACAGAAATAATTTTCCTGTACTCTGTTTTAAATAAATGAGGAATGAGTTCCTGTTCTTGCATAAAATTACACCCCAAATTGATTTAAGTGGTGATCCAAGTGTTTGTAAAACATATTATTCCATTCGGTAATACTTAATTTTCCGAATGAATGAGATACTTTATTGTCGAAATTACTTTTACCTAATTTTTGCGTTTTATTGATGTATTCAACCAATCTAGATTTCTCTGTTTCAAAATGTCTTGAATCTTTAATTTTAAATGCAGGAGCAGTTTGCCCATTGTGTTTAAAAGGGGTTTCACCTGTTACTATTTTTTTTATAAAAGCAATCATTATCACTTTCATTAAAAAATTTGGTTTCGGATGTTTGTCTTCATAGACCATTTCGTAAGTAACGTTGCAGTGTGCTAACATTTCTGAAACAGTCATCTTTCCCCAACGCGGTTGGACTTCTGGTTTCAAATTATTAATGCGTTGTATTATGTGTTCTGAAACGTCTGTATTAAATATATTGGGTAGAGCCATTTTTGTTTGTTATTTAATTACCATGACATCTCTAACTTCTACTTTGCCACCCATTAAAAGGGTTGGGCAACCTTCAGAAAGTTTTACGGCATCAGCAAGATGGTCTGCTTTTACAATAATATAACCTCCAATAATTTCTTTAATTTCTGCATAAGGTCCATCGCTTACCACACCATTTGAGTTTACTGTTTGCCCATCGAACCCTAATGCGTTGGTGCTAACAAATTTTCCTTGGGCTGCGATTCCACCAATCCAATCTTGCCACTGTTTAATCATGGCTTGCATTTGTTCTGGTGGTGGTTTTGGTTGGTCGCTTTGTTCGTTTCTGAAAATCATCATAAATTCTTTCATAATCTCTTAATTTTAAGGTTTATACCCTTATAACGATTGCATGTTTTAAAATAGGACATGATTAATACTTTTTTTAATTTTTTCTTACTGTATGAATTTGTTTTAAAGTCAGTTTAGTTTTAGAAACATTTACTATTTGCAAAGTATCTTTAGTTAAGCCACTCCAATTTTTGTATTCTATTTCGAGTATGGAGTCTGAAATGTTTTTCCAAGTTCCAGAAATAGTTTTATATGTAATAGGAGGTGTGCCGCAACTGCCAGAATTCTGTTTTAGAGATAACGTACCGTTATTTTTAAATTCAATTCCAGCTTTGTCTTCTGTAAAATCCAATTGACTTTCATAAAGCAGGTTTCCATTTTGATAACCTTCGTAAACCCATTTTTGAAATAACAAATCAGACGTTTTCAAGCTCGTAATTTGAAATGATGAAAAGATTACAATCAAAGAAAAAATGGCTATGTAGTTTATAATTTTCATGTTTACAACATTTTGCAACGATTATTATAGTGCAATATAGGTGTTGTTTAAGCAACTAATTTAGCAAATAAAAACCGAATAAAATGTCTATTTGTAACGTCTATAAACATAAAAATATGTTGGACAAACACTTTCTGTAAAGTGGTTTAGCTTTTTTAGAGTAAGAGTACGGTGCCGAAAGTGTTTAACAATTAATAGAAAATTTGTAAATCTTTAAATCAAATATTCGAATGAGTACTGTGGAGTGAAATTATATTTTAGGTATCTGTTTCTATTTTAAATTGTCAAATTCTACTTTGTCAATTTTATACCAATTATGTTTATCACCATCGTAGTTAAACGTTTCAATACATGTGAGACCTACTTTTTTTAATATACGATTTGAACCTATATGTTCACAATCTGCTATGGCATAAACGTGATTAGTTTTAAGTGTATTAAATGCATATTCTAAAGATGCAAAAGCAGTTTCGGTTGCAATACCTTGTCCCCAGTATTTTTTAATCAATCTATAGCCTAGATCGTAATAGTTTTGGTGATTATTAGTAAGTTCTGTTATATATTTCAATCCTGTCCAACCTATAAATGCATTAGTTTCTTTGTTAATAATAGCCCATCTGCCAATGCCATGATCGGAATATTGTTGCCTAATAAACTTTATAACATCAATAATTTGGTCCTTATTCGTTACAGGGTTATTTCCTAAAAATTTATGAACTTCAGGATCGGAGTCCAGTTCATACATACCGTCAATATCTGATGGAAGTATTTCTCTTAAAATAAACCGTTCTGTCTCTGCGAATATGTTCATGTATTTTGCTTTTAAGTATTCAATAATGTTCTTGATAAAAGGGATAATGATCTATAAGGGGATAATCTTGTCTTTATTTAACACGCGAACTCCTGGTTTATTTTGATAGGAGATGTTCTTCAAAGGATATAAAATCTAGTAAATTTTCATAAACAATTTTAGCTCCATTTTCAATGAGTTCAGTTTTATTTGCTAATCCGATACCGATAAATTCTAGCCCTAAATTATTTGCGGTTATCAAATCCCACAGTCCATCTCCAACAGAAATAATCCTATCGAATTTTTCAATGTTATAATACTCGGTTGCATTATCAATTGCTTTTCGAACAATTTTCTCTCTTTCGTAAATATCATCTGAAGCTACTAATTGTTTTCTGTCAAATGTAATTCCGATGGATTCTAATTTATATTCTGCTGCTCTTCTAAGAGATCCAGTAGCATAACAAATGCCAAAATTCGGATTATGCTTTAGTAATTCAATTAGCTTTTTAGCTCCGTTAATCTCATGTATGCTTTCGTACTTTATTTTCTGAGTCAAGCCATTTTCAAATTGAATGACTTTAGCTTCTGAAAATAGTTCCTTTTGATCGTTTTCGTAAATTACTTTTGCGATATACGAATCCGTATGATGCTTAAATGTTTTAAATTCAGAATTTATAGACAGTACACCAACATCAAATAATATTTCAGTAAATATTTTTTGATGTTGTTTAACGCTATCCGTTAAGGTTCCATCAATGTCAAAAACGATAAGAATTTTCTCTTCCAATTTTTTTTTCAAATTAAGATTAACTTTTTTGAGAGTGTAAATAATATCTCCTTAAAACAAACCCATTTATCTGTAAAAATACAAAATTAAGTTACGGATTAAAGTTGTTATTAAACTTGAGAAGTAGAGAAATGTCATGTACAATAATTTCAAGTCAATTTTAATAGCATTCAAGTCAATCCATAGTATTCTAAAAGCATAATTTTAATTATGGAATATAAAGAATATGATGTTTTTGTAATTGGTAGTGGCGTTGCTGGCCGCTCTGTCGCGAGAACCTGTGCGAAAGCAGGTTTAACCGTTGCTATAGCAGATAATCGTGAATTTGGTGGAACTTGTGCAAACAGAGGTTGCGATCCTAAAAAAATAGTTTTGGGACCAACAGAAGTTTTAGATCTTGCAGTTAATCTTAACGGAAAAGGTATTTCAACATTACCCCAATTAAATTGGAATGATAACCAGAAATTCAAAAAGAAATTTACAGACAAAGTGCCCGCGGGAACAGAAAATAATTTAGTAGAACTAGGTGTTTCTTTATATCATCAATCTCCTAAATTTCTGGATAAAAACACACTTTCTGTTGAAGGAAAAACCATTATCGCCAAAAAAATAGTTATTGCAACTGGATTAATCCCTAGAACATTAACCTTAGAAGGTGCTAATTTTATAAAAACGAGTGATGATTTTCTGAAACTAAAAACACTTCCAAAAAGCATTATATTAATTGGTGCTGGATACATAGGTATGGAATTCGCTCATATGGCCGCGAGGTATGGATCTCAAGTCACAGTTATAGAACAGGGTAGTAGTGCTTTAAATGCATTTGACTCTGATCTAAGTTCAGAATTGGTTACTATTTCTAAGAAACTAGGCATCAGATTTATTTTCGATTCTGAAATTTTAAAGATAGAAGATCTCAGTAAAAACTATCGCGTCCATTATAAAAATGAAGATGAAAGTCTATCTATAAAAGCGCGAATGGTTTTTAACACTGCTGGGAGAGTTCCCGCTATTAGTGAGCTTAATCTAGAAAATGGCCAAGTTGCTTACTCAAATAAAGGTGTTACTGTGAATGCTTATTTGCAAAATACTACAAATAAAGATGTATACGCTTGTGGCGATGTTTCAGATCATAGTATACCGCTTACCCCGTTATCTGGTATAGAAGCTAAAGTGGTTTCGGAAAATATTATTAATGGAAATCGAAAAGAGATCGAGATTCCTAATGTGCCTTCTGTGGTATTCACTTTGCCAAATTTAGCTTCTGTTGGATTGTCTGAATCAGATGCTAAAAAAAGATATAATAACATTATAGTTAAGCATGAATTTGTTCCCGATTGGTATAATGCCAAACGTAGTAATGAGAAAACATATGGATACAAAATTTTAATTAATGAACGTACCAATCAAATTGTTGGTGCTCATATTTTAGGTCCTTATGCAGCAGAAACTATAAACTTATTTACGATGGCAATAAATCTTAAATTGACTGCCGAAGCTGTTAAAAATATGATATTCACATACCCGTCTTGGGCTAACGATATTAAATCGATGTTGTAAATTAGTCTGATTTAAAATGCATAACTGGTAAAATGAATATAATTTTAGTTTACTAAAAACAAACGCATCGGGATATTTAAGAACTATTCCATTAATATGTTTTAAAACTTGAAGTTCCTAAAGACATCTCGCCTTTATGTATTTCAGGTTTAAATTGTCTAAGTTTGTGATACGATAACAATTCAAAACCTATAAATAATGAAAAGAATCATTTTACTTTTAGCAATTAGCTTAACTATTTTATCTTGTAAAAACGAATCTAAGACCTCAGAAATTGTGGTTGAAGACGTTAAACCAGAGATAGCTTATGCATCTTTTGGAAAAGAAATAAATGATTCAGATGTTTTAACTTCTGAAGATATAATGGAGCAGTATAAAAACTTAAAAGTTGGTGATACTGTTAATTCTAAAATGACTGGAAAAATTATTGAAGTGTGTTCTAAAAAAGGATGTTGGATGACTTTAAACGTAGATGGAGAAAATGAAGTAATGGTTAAATTTAAAGATTACGGTTTTTTTATGCCTTTAAACGCTGAAGGAGATGTTATAATTAACGGAAAAGCGTTTGTGACTGAAACGTCTGTTGATGAACTTAGACACTACGCAGAAGATGCCGGTAAATCTGAGGACCAAATTGCAGCAATTACAGATCCTAAATTTGAATACCGTTTTGAAGCTGATGGTGTTTTACTTAATTAATAAACTTCTTAATTCTTATTTCTTTCATTTTTAGAACTATCTGTCTGTAAAAATGAAAGAAATAAAATCGATCTAAACCGATTTTTTAAAGATTCAAAGATCATTATTTTACTTATCCTTCTTGGTTAAATGAAACACGATACCCTTGTTCTAGTTTTTTTATAGTCAAACCTAAACTTTTAGATGTTTCTGTGATAAACCATACTTTTTTGTACGCATTATTTTTTAGTTTTAAATATTGATACAAAGATGAATAAGAAATAAAACCATCTGCTATTTCAAATCTACTAGTGTACAGAATTACAAGTTTAAAATGAAATTACTTCACATGATTAGAGTTTAATTCTATCGATTTTTATTTATAAAATCACTTTAAATAAAGAGAATATTTAGAAAGGTGAAATCATTGGCTTTTCATTTAAAAAAGCTATATGTTTGCTTTTATGAGAACACAAACTTTGGCTATTGTAGGTTGCGGGAAACTTGCAAGTATTGTCGTAGAAGCCTTAAATAAGGGGCTATTACCCGATTATAAAATTATTGGTACGTATTCAAGAACTTTTGAAAACGCTCAGCGTTTAGCAAACCAAATTCAAAATTTAAAAAAAGATGATAGTTGTAAACCATGTCATTCGTTAGAAGAATTACTTGGCTTAAAACCAGATTACATTGTAGAAACAGCCTCACCAGATTCTTTAAGAGAATTAGCACTTCCAGCCTTAAAAAACGGATCATCTATAGTTACACTTTCTATAGGTGCACTTGCTGATGCTGATTTTTATGAATTAGTTAAAAAAACAGCTTCAGAAAATGGTACAAGGGTACATCTTGCATCTGGGGCTATTGGAGGGTTTGATGTGTTAAGAACAGTATCTCTAATGGAAGAGAGCACAGTAACTTTTAAGACTACAAAAGGTCCGAGACCTCTAAGAAATACATCCGTTTATAATGAGGATTTAGAAACCGAAGAACGTAAAGTTTTTGAAGGAAATGCTATTGAAGCCATCGCACTTTTTCCTAGACAGGTAAACGTTTCTGTCGCGGCTGCATTGGCATCTACAGGTCCTGAAAATGTAAAGGTTTCAATTAACTCAATCCCCGATTATGTTGGAGATGATCATCGTATCGAGATAAAAAGCAAGCAAATTCATGCCGTTATTGACGTTTATAGTAAAACGGCACAAATTGCTGGCTGGAGTGTTGTTAACACCTTAAGAAATATTACTTCGCCTATTGCATTTTAGTGTAAGCGGTTAAATTATCTAAGACTTTTTCACTTAATCTGCGAAATGCCTGACGGGTTCTACCTGTAGATATTTGTAAGCAATTAACATTAGGATTATTTAGTAGTGCTTCATCACCTAAAGCGCTAAGTGTATCACAATACACAAGATTATCGCCTGCTTTTAGCCACTTTTTAAAAGGTTCGGCATCCCAAGCAGGGGATAATCCTGTATTGAATAGTATCTTGCGATTACCTAATTTATTAAATTCTGCTTCGTGCAACAAAATTGTATTTTTGTTTAAACAAGTAATTATTACTTCATTTTGGGCAAGTAATTGGTCTAATGGTAAAAATTCATAACCTTTTTCTTGAGCCTCTTGTTTTTCACTACGGGCAAAATAACTAATATCTGCACCAAAAAAATGTAAGGCATCTGCAACCATGCCACCAGATTTTCCTAAACCTATAATACCGGCTTTTAATCCTGTAATTTCTCTAGGAATGCCATCCCATGGAGATCTTGGATTTCCATCGGAAGTCGTTCCCATACCATGAAAACAACTTACCAATTCTCTAATTACATATTCTACCACACCTTCGTCTCCATAATCGCGTACCCCTTTTACAGTAATACCACGAGAATGAGCATAATTAATATCTACATTTGCACTTTCTGGAGAATACAACGAACAGCACATTCCAATATATTTTAGATTTGGACAGCGCTCCATAACCTCATGGCCTAAATGTGTTCTATGACTTAATAAAACGGCATCAGCATCACCAATACGCATTACAATTTCGTCTATGCTGGTAGGGATATCTGTGTGTAATATCAGATTCTCTGTAAAAGATTCTAATGCTTTATTAGCCGATGGAATTAATTGTAATGGATCTATTCCTACAAGTTTCTTGAACATAATTTGTCTGTAATTTTAAATTGTTTTTTTATAAAAATTATAATATAATGCTTGTATCGTGATTAGAGATAAGACTTGATTTTGCTGGATTTCTGTTCAATAGTTATATCCATTTCTCCAGGTTATCTTTAATTTTTGTCCTAAGATTTATCATAATACCATTTGTAAAATATGAGTTTTCTAATCTTGAAAATAAAATTGAAATTCTTTTTTGTAAAATTACGAAATCCAAAGATTCTTAGTAGGATATAATTATACGAAAAACGATATCGAAAGTACTCGCAAACCGTGTAGTATTATACAAAAGGTTTGAAGTCTTATATTTTAAAATATTTTCAATAAAGTGACTCTAAAATTGATGAGTTATTATAGCTGAATAATAATTTAAAACACAAGGAAATAAAATGTTAATAATCAACTGATTTAGCTATTTTTGAGTGATAAATCCACTAAAATTTACCTGAAAGGTGTTTAATGTCTTTACATATCGACATCAAAACAATTAAGGCTATGTAATCTTGATAATTAAACTAAGTATATTATGAAAGTAAAAAAAGTTTTCACGTTAATGTTTTTATGCTATTTTCTATGTATTCAATCTAGTTTCGCTTGTACAGGAATTGTCATTAGGACTGAAAATGGTTCTGTAATTGTCGCAAGAACATTAGAATTTGGCTTCGACCTTAAATCTGATATTTTAGTCATTCCAAAAGGAACATCTATTGATTTTTTAAGTTCTGTAACAGAAAAAGTGGGGTACAAAATGAAAGCTAAATATGGCTTTACGGGAATGAATGCTGCTGGAAAAAATATTGTAATAGATGGTATAAACGAAGCTGGATTATATATGGGAAGTTTCTATTTTAGTGGCTTTGCAGTTTATGAAAAACTAACACCAGATAATCAATCAAAAGCAGTTTCTAGTGAAGAAATGGGTAACTTTATTTTAGGAAGTTTCTCTACTGTAGACGAAGTTATTGCAGGATTAAAAGATGTTACTGTTGTTGGAAGTTATATTTCAGAAATTCAAGGAGAAGCTCCACTTCATTATGCGGTTACCGATAAATCAGGAAAATCGATAGTAATAGAGTATAGTAAAGATGGCTTAAAAATATTTGATAACACCGTAAATGTCGTGACTAACAACCCGTCTTACGATTGGCATCTTACCAATTTAAGAAATTATGTAAACCTTACACCAGATAACGTTAATGGTATTACCTTAAATGGTGAGAAATTCACACCACTTAGTGAAGGGTCAGGAATGTTAGGCTTACCTGGAGATTGTACATCTGTTTCGCGTTTTGTAAGAGCAACTGCTTTTGTTAATGCGGCAGAGCCTTGTAAAGATGAAGAAGAGGGCATTTTTAGAGCTTTCCATATTTTAAATAATTTCGACATTCCAATTGGTATAGTTAAACAGAAAGAAAAAACAGGGTCTTTATCTGAATATACCGTATGGACAGCTGCCGCAGATGTACAAAATGGCGCTTATTACTATAAAACGTATAATAATCCATCTATTAAAAAAGTTGATGTGAAAGACATTTTAAAAGAAGCTAACGGAAAAATTATGGTTATAAAATCTAATACTCCAAGAACATATGAAACTGTAACTGCTAATTAAATTTAGTGGAATTTTGATATTAAGTTATTTAAATTTTTATTTAAGTGACTATTCTATTTCTAAGATTTGAATTATTGTGTTTTGAAATTTTTCTGGTTCATCGTAATGCAACTATTGGCCAGAATTTTCAAACATGAATATAGCTTTCTGCGGTGCTATTAATTCGTTATAATAATTCTGTGTAATTTCTGTAGATGTTTGAATATCGTTTTTGCCAACCAAAAAATACACAGGACAATCTACTTTTTTTAAGGTATTAGGTAAATCAATTTCCATGACTTCGTTCCAAACTGGCGACCATGATTCCGACCATTTAAGAAACCCTTTTTTGAATTCATCACTGGTTACAAACGTTTTTCCTTCGTTATAAAAAAGCCATTTTCTGATGTAAAATAAGTCTTCGTCTGTTTTAAAAGGAATATTTACACTTTCCAATTCTTTAGTCGCAATAGGGTTTTCTGTAAATTTATTTTTTAAAATTTGAAGTAAATATTTTTCACTTGCTAACTGACTTATAACAGGATTTACAGCAAAATAAGCATGTAGTAATTCCGGATGTTTTTCAACGATATAGAAACCTAAAACATTTCCCCAAGAACTACCCAGAAGGTATATTTTTTCTTGATTTAATTCCTTTCTCACAAAATTCACAACTTGGTAAGCATCCTGCTCCATCTGTTCTACAGTGGGTTGAATAGGAGACGAATTTAGAGTTAATGTTTTTCCTGCATCTCTTTGATCCCATTAGACAATAGTAAATTTCTGTTTTAGAATATTAGTGTAATTGGAGGCAATATTTATCATAGAACTACCAGGACCACCAGATAAAAATAAAAGGATGGGCTTGTTAGAATCATCAGTTTTAATTTCAACAACTTGTTTTATTCCACCAATTATTGGTGTTAAAAGGGTGTCTATTTTTATCGAAGTATTTTCAGATTTAAGCTCCTTTTTAGTCTGTTCTTTACAGCCTTGAAAAGTGAAGCAGAATATAGTTAATAGAACGATTGTTAAGATTTCTTTTTTCATAGAATTAAAGCTGTGTTTTACTAATTCACAATACAGTTTATTGGACTATTGAGTAGTCTGTAATTTATTAAATTAGAGGTGTAAAGTGATTCTTTTTTATGATTTATTCTTCTTTAAAAAATCCTTTTTCGAATATGTGAGCAAACAAGTCTTCGATTGTTGCTCCAAGTTCTAGTATTGCATCATATTCAAATATAAGAGGTAATAAAATATATTTGGGATTATCATTTCTGAAATCGATAGCAATAGCTTCTGAAGCTCCATTTCCGCCGATAAGAAATATTTGGTTATCAAAAGTATCAATTCCGCTATCCATATTTAATTGTAAAAGGGATTCCGCTTTAGTGAGAACCAAATAATTTTCTCCTACAAAACCTTCACCACCATTAAAAATTATCAAGAATTCTAAGTAGTCTTGAGGCAGGTTTTTTGGAAATTTTAAGGACTCCAACTTATTTGTGGTAATTCCAGAATTATTGGAAAACGTTTTTAGATATTCTTTTTTAATCATTTCAATATTTTAAAATCGGCAATCTGTTGCTCAAATTTTTCACTGTCTTTAAAGGCACATAAATTTCCATCAGGATCTAAAAATTTAGCTATAATTCCCCAAGAATGTTCTTGATAATCAACTTCCAGTCCTTTTGAAATTAGTTTATCAGCAAGCATTTTAACATTTGGAACATTCATACGTATACACGTTTTAGTTCGTTCTATTTCTGTTTGATGTCCGTTATATTCTTCATCTAATTCGATCATTAAATAGGAGGTTCCGAATTCAAAACATGTTAAATTTTTAGTTTCAAATAATTTATTCAATTCCAGAATGTGTTCGTAAAAAGCAACACACTCTTTATATTTAATCGTGTATATTATTAGTCCGGTTCTGTCAAATTCCATGCGATTAGTTTTTAGTTTATTAAAGGTAGATTATATCGATTAGAATCGTTTTATCTTTTTTCCTTTGTTGTGTTGCCACTTTATATTCTTCAATTTTTTTTAATTTCTTCTATAAGCTGAGTTGCCATTTCACTACCATTTTTACTTGCTTTGTTTAGCCGTTTTTTAGCTTTATCGATATCTTTTTTAGTCCCAAATCCATTATAATACATCATTCCTAAAATAGTCTGAGAATCAGGATTTCCATTCTCTGCACATTGGCTATATAAATCAAAAGATTTCTCTAAATCTATTTCTGTATTTTCTCCATAAAAATACATGTTTGCCAAGTTAAATTTAGAATTATAATCACCTTGTTCAGAACATTGTGTAAATAATTGAAGCGCCTTTTTTTTATCCTGTTTTACACCATCTCCGGAATAGTAAGATGTAGCTACAGCGTATAAGCCATTTAAATATCCTTGATTGGAACTTTTTTCATAATAATAAAAAGCTTTTATGTCATCTTTTTTTGTTCCTACACCATAATGATACATCTGACCTAAATCGTATTGCGCTTTCGAATCTCCTTTTTCAGCTTTAATTGTGTTTTCTTTAAAGAGTTCGACTCTGTTTTCAACGATTAACTCAGTAATGGTTTGTGAATAAAGGGACAGATTAATTATAAGAATTAAGAAGAATGTGAATTTTACTTTCATTCGTTTTAAATTATGACTAATGTTTTGGTATTTTAAGAACAGCGAGAACTTTTCTGAATCATTTCTTAATAAATATAGGGAATCTTTTGGAATAGGTATTCTTAAGGCTGTTTATGGTAAAAGAGAAGGGATGATCTGTAGCATCGTTTAATAGGAATAGGAGTAAAGGCTGTTTTTTGAATTAGGAACGTCTTGTTTATATGTGTATCAAGGAAATAATGAACCTGCACCGGAAACATATCCAACAAGATTTGATTGTTATTACAGGTTTTAGTCTGTGGGTGTTGTGGTGAAAAATTCGAAAGCACGGACTTCTGCATACGAATAAGGCGAATTCTTTAAGGGAAATGCACAATGACCACCATATTTTGGGGTTTCTAAATACACGAATTTACTGTCTTTAGCACGAGAAACAGGATAACAACGATCGCCTAAAAACGGATCGTCCCAAGCATTTATAATAAGTACAGGTGTGGTAATATGTTTCAATATAAATTCCGGAGATACACGTTTGTAATAATCTTCTCTATCTGTAAAGCCATGTAATGGTGCCGTAAAATAATCGTCAATTTCATCAAACGAAGACAGAGATTTTATTTTGTCTATATTGGCTAAGTCAGGAAATTGCTTCGCTTTATGTTTTAACTTATTTGTGATTTCTTTTTTAAAAGTGTTTAAATATACCTTGTTGAAACCTAATTTTAAAGTATCCGAACACGTTTTAATATGTGTAGGAGCAGAGACTGCAACAGCCGAAAT
Organism: Formosa sejongensis; assembly: GCF_033447105.1. Classification (NCBI taxonomy): domain Bacteria; kingdom Pseudomonadati; phylum Bacteroidota; class Flavobacteriia; order Flavobacteriales; family Flavobacteriaceae; genus Formosa; species Formosa sejongensis. The sequence continues at coordinate 51,981 of NZ_JAWQUN010000012.1, read as the reverse complement.
AATTCGAGAATCTAATTTTTCGGAACCTAAATAGTTTAAGACTTGTGCTCCACCCATAGAATAACCAATGAGGTAAACGGATTCCATACCTTGACTAAACACAAATTGAACGACAGCATCTAAATCGTCTATAGAACCATGATGATACATTTTGGGTAAGCGGTTCATGTGTCCGCCACACGTTCTATTATTCCAAGCGAATACAGAGAAGTCGCGTTCTGTAAAATAATGTGCACAGCTGTTATTATAAGTTCTACGAGAATCGCCTTCTAAACCGTGGCATAGAATAACGGCCTTTTTACTGTCTTTTAATATATAGTCGATGTTTAGAAAATCGCCATCACTTAATTCCAAGGTTTCAGTTTTGTAATCTGGTATTGAAACGTGTTTAAATTTAGCAGCATAAATAGTAGAAAAATGTGGGTTTCTATTTATTAACGATGGTGCTTGATATTTAGAATGTGCTATTAAAGGCATTTATAAAAGACGTTATTGTAGGTGCCAATTTATACATAACTGAGATATAAATAGGTGTTTTTTTAATTTGGTTATGATTTCTCAAAACACTTTAGAATTCTAAAAGTTGGTTTGACTATGGAAATGAATTTAATTTTAAAATAACTTGTTTAAAACAGTATTGCGATAGTTAAAAATCTCTTCTAGCTTTTTTTTTATAAGTATGCTATTGGCAATACTGCCCAAGAAACCAAAAGGGGGTTGGTAGGTAACTATATCCTTCATTAAAGTTCCGCCTTCTGTGGCTTGCAGGAAATGCTGATGATGCCAAATTTTATAAGGGCCAACGCGTTGTTCATCAACAAAATAATGTTTGTCCTTTACGTGCGTAATTTCGGTAACCCAAGTTGTTTTTATACCTAAAACGGGGGATACCTTATAGTTAATAATCATGCCTTCGTACATGGTGTCTGGTAAATCTTCTGTAACTATATCAAATCCCATATAATCTGGTGTTATGGTCTTAAGGTTTTTAGGATTAGAAATAAACGCCCATAAGATTTCTATAGGCTGATTGAAAAACTGTTCGCGCTTAAATTGATATACTCCCATTTATTTGAATAGTTTTAAGTTGTTGGTTGAATAACTAATCCTGTATAAGGATAAGAATTTTTCTTTAGCTATTTGGAATATTTTATCATTAAAAAAAAACATAATAATGTTAATCTTCTAACACTTCAATTTCTACTTGAGCAATACCTTGATCTATTAAATCTATTTTTTTTGCAGCAGCTTCAGATACATCTATTATTCTACTTTTTTTATGTGGTCCTCTATCGTTAATTATTACAATAACCGATTTATTGTTACTTAAATTGGTGACTTTTACTTTAGTATTAAAAGGTAAAGTGCGATGGGCTGCTGTTAGTTTGTTTTTTTTGTATGGTTCGCCGCTTGCTGTTTTTTTACCTTGTAATGAGTTGCTATAAAATGATGCATTTCCTGTAGATGTAGATTGTGCCATTGAAATTTGACTTCCTAATAAAAAACAAGCCATGCATAAAATTCTAATTATATATATCATCCGTAAGTATAAGGTGAATAGTCAGGTGTTTTAAAATTAGTCCTCTTTTTCAGCATCTAAAGCTGTAATGCTTCCATTGTAAGTTATGCTATTTCTATAACTACTGAAAACAACTACCGAAGCTGACTCTAGACTAAAAACACGGATTGTAACTGTGAAATTTTCAGAATTATTATTAATTGAATATGTAATGGTTGCTACACGTTTTTTATCGTTAAAATTTAATTTATAATCCTTTATACTACCATCAAATTTAATACCACCGCCTCCGCCGTAAGATGTCATTTGTACAACTCCAAAATAAGGTAAATCACCTTTAGCAGTGGTTTTGTCAAGAACTAAAAAATTAGGATTTCCAATTAAATTAATACGTCTACCACTTTGGGTAGTTGCCCAATTGCCCTCAAAAGTGAATTGTTCGGTTTCGATAAGCGTTTTCATTGCAGCATAATCTTGTTCTTGCTTTTCTTTCTTCTCTGCTTTTTTTTCTGATTTTGTTTGTGAGAATGTCAATTGCATTCCGAAAACCAAAACCACTATTAATATGATATATTTTTTCATGATGATATTTGTTTTAGTTGAACATAACAAATGGTATACCAAGGTAAAGAATCTGATTTAAGATTTTATAATTATTAGTCTTAAATTTTGATATCATCACGTGTAAATCTCTTATTTTAAAGTGATAAGATGATAGTTTTTTTATTAAAATTAATTTTTATTTCGCTTGCTTAAAAACGATTTTAACCATAATCCCGATTTTTTTATCACGCGTTTTTGTGTATTAAAATCGGTATAAATAATACCAAATCGTGGTTTTGTGCCTTCAGCCCATTCAAAATTATCGACTAATGTCCAAATAAAATAACCTTTAACGGGGATGTTGTTTTCAATAGCTTTAAGTGTGTATTTAAACGTTTTTTTAAAATAATTAATGCGATTTGTGTCATTTACCTTACCTTGTTTTAACTCATCTTCAAAACACACTCCAGACTCCGTAATATAAATGCTTTTTACACCTGAATATTGATTAAATTTCTCCAACATTTTATATAATCCTTTCGGATAAATTTCCAAGTTCATAGCGTTTATTTTAACATCTCTTTTTTCGGCAGGGACTTCGGAAGCAAATAGAACAGGAGGGAGCAAACTAAATTTAGCAACAATTTTAAAATAGTATTGCACACCAATAAAATCAAAATCGAAAGGCATTAAGGCTTCATCACCAGGTAAATAATGTTTTTCAATTCTATTTAATCCCGGAATTGCATCTTTAGGATAGCCTAAACCTAAAGCAGGTTCGATAAAAAAACGATTTAATAATGCATCAATCCTAACTGCTGCTTTTTTATTCAATACGCGTCTGTTAATAGGTTTTACAAACGAGCAGGAAAATGTAGTACCTATTAGTGCATCTGCTACGTTTTTCCGAACAATTCTTCCTCCTAAAGATTGACAAAGCGTTGCATGATGAGCAGCAGGTAAAAAATTCTTAAGTCCTTTTTTGCCTGGAGCATGCATGCCCATAAAATAGCCCAAACCTATAAAACTCATAGGTTCGTTTAAGATGATCCATGTTTTTACTTTTGTTCCGAATTCTTGAGTGCAAAATTCAACATAGGTTTCAAACCAATTTAAAATCTCACGATTGGTCCAACCGCCTTGATCTTGCAAGGCTTGTGGTAAATCCCAATGATATAAAGTAATCCAAGGTTCAATTCCTAATGCTAAAGCACTGTCTATAACCTCATGATAAAAGGCGACACCTTCGGGATTAACATCTCCAATACCTAAAGGGAATATTCGTGACCATGATAATGAGAAACGAAAACAATCTAAATTAAGAGCTTTTACTTTTTGAAGATCCTCTTTATAGTTGGTGTAAAAATCGGTAGCACGATTTCCATTTCCTTTTTTAAAACGACTATGATTTGTAAAGGTATCCCAAATTGATGGTCCTTTACCATGCGAATTATGTGCGCCTTCATTTTGATAAGAAGAAATGGTGACGCCCCATTTAAAATGCTTTGGAAAATGTTTTGATTTCACGTGATTTTATTTTCAAAAAGCGATGAGTGTTTATAAATAAACGCAGCTATTTTAATCTTTAAATGTAAACTTTTAAGTGCAACGACATAAAACCTAAACTTTAAGAATAGATTAAGTTTTACTTAAGACGACTTGGTTTTAATCTTCATAGATTTGATTTATATTTGGTATGCATTTTAATTGTATTTAATATTCTGAATTTCAGAAAACAAAACAATTTTATTACCAAAATAAAGTTATAAATTATGAGTAAAGTAAACTTAAATAATATAAAATTTTCAGTATTAGATTTGGTTCCTGTCTTGAAAGGCCACACACACCTAGAATCTATGCAGAATTCTTTGAATTTGGCGCAACATGTTGAACGTTTAGGTTATACACGGTTTTGGATTTCTGAACATCATAATATGGATACACTTGTAAGTTCTGCAACTGTTGTGTTGTTAGGCTATGTGGCTCAAGGAACCTCAACTATTAGAGTTGGTTCTGGAGGTATCATGTTACCAAATCACGCACCATTAGTTGTTGCCGAACAGTTTGGAACACTTGCAACTTTGTATCCAAATAGGATAGATTTAGGTTTAGGAAGAGCTCCTGGAACAGATCAACGTACTGCGATGGCATTGCGTCGCGAGCGCCAAGAAAGTGTTCAAGATTTCCCGAATAATATAAAGGAATTAGAACACTATTTTTCAAACGAAAACCCAGATGAAGCTGTTCGTGCTGTTCCGGGTGAAGGATTAGATGTACCTATATATTTATTAGGATCTAGTACTTTTAGTGCAGAGTTAGCTGCAAAAAAAGGGTTGCCATATGCATTTGCCAGTCATTTTGCACCTGCTCAATTATTTAATGCGCTTCATATTTATAATAATCAGTTTGAAGCATCTTCAGCTTTACAAAAGCCTTATAGTATGGCGTGTGTAAATGTAATTGCTGCAGAAACAGATGCAGAAGCTCAGGTTTTGTCTACTAGTTTATTACAATTAGCTATGGGAATTATTACTAATATTCGTCGTCCGTTACAACCACCAATAGAATCTATGGATGGTGTATGGAACGAGCAACAAGAAGCAATGATTAGAAATATGATGCATTATACTTTTATAGGATCTAAAGAGTCGATTGAAAATGAAATTTCAGAGTTTATATCAAAAACTCAAGTACAAGAACTTATAGTTGTGTCTCATATTTATGATCATGATGCGCGAAAACGATCTTATGAAATTTTGAGTGAAATTTTCACATCTTAAAATTTCTAATTTTAAGATGTGATTGTTATATTATTCTTCAAAAAAGAAGTCATGGATTTCAATTATACTTCCTCGACCTATTTGAATTAGATTTTTTGTTTCTTTAAGGAAGATTCCTAACGATTTTTCATTATAAATAAATTTCATATCATCTGAATAATCAGTAACTACATACATATCACCTGAAAGTTTATAAAATGGAATTGTTGTTTTACTTTTTACTTTAACCCCTTTATTTACAATTTTTCCATTTAATAATTGCTCCATTATGAATTCTGTTTCTTGATTTCCAGATGCAACCTGTACATAATTAGTCATCATGTCCACCCATTTATTTGAATCAATTAAAAACCATTTAACTTTTTCAAAATCAATCCCATATTCATTAATCCAACCATGGCTTGTAAAGCCTAAAAGAACTTGTTTACGACCATCTAATTCCGGTTCTTCAGAAGGTGTGAATTCTTGAATTTTGAATGTGATTACAGATGCAGTCGACATATCTTTTACTTTTTTACCATCAAAATCTATAGTCTTTAGTGAGAAACTATTTAATTCAGGTTCATTAGATAATATCCACTGTGTTGCAGTTAATTCTGCACGTTCTTTCATTTGTTCTACTGCTGCAACTCCGACTCCTATTGCTACTAGAGCACCTACGCCAGCTGCAATAGCAGCACCGTTATCTTGAGCCTTTACATTTTTTGGAATTATGCAGATTGATAGTAATAAAATAAATAATGTAATGTTTTTCATAATATATATAATTTTTATATGATGCAAGATATTACGTTAGATGCCTTTTAGTTTACGGTTTTCCGTAAGTAGGTCTAAGTATTTTACTCCACACGTTTTAAATCTAAATCATGAAAATCGAAACTGAAATCTATGTTTGGCGAGATGCCTTTCATTTTAATTTGTACAGCTTTGCCTTCTTCATTTAAATTAAACGTAGCAAAAGCATCGCAAGGCATATCTGTAAATTCCCATTTAACTGCAAAAGTTGTGGCTTTATAAAAAAACAGTTGTCCGTTTAACTTTGGGGAGCGTTTAGAGGTGAACCAAAGTTTGCCATTTTTATCAGTTATGGTTATGTCTCCAAACCAAGGATCGTTGTAAGTTCCTATATAATTATTAAAATCAATTTTAGTGTTTTTATTGGTTTCAACAGTAGCCCAAACAGCATTGGTTACGGCATCACCTTCTTTTTCTTGAAGTTGACTATATTCTGAAAGTTCAGTAATCCAATCTTTTTTATCGACACCTAGAACCATATCTAAAATAGTTTCTGGAATAGAGTAGAAGGCATACCCTCCTGGATCGGAATTTGTTAACACTACAATTCCTATATTCAGTTCAGGTATTAAAATAGTACGCGATAACATACCTGTTATTCCGCCTGTATGTTGTATTACAATTTTTCCTTTTACATCCAAAATTTCCCAACCCAATCCATAAGCCGTAAAATGATTTTCGGTACGACTGTCGGCATATAGATTAAAATCTGTCATGGTAATTGGCGACCACATTTGTATTTGGCGGTCTTCAGAAAACAATGTTTTAGATAAATCTGGGCCATATTTTCCTTTGTTCAATTGCATAAGCATCCATTGGCTTAAGTCTTTTACACTAGCGTTAATACCTCCAGCTGCACCAACAAGTTCTCCTCCATTATAAGGTGCTACTTCTACTATTTTATTATTATAAGAACTGTAAGGCATCGCAACATTAGCATCAGATTTTAAACGATTACCTAAGGGGACGGAATTGTTCATGCCTAACGGATTAAAAATTCGAGTTTGTACAAAATCAGCCCAAGATGTACCACTAACTCTAAACACAACTTCTCCTGCGACTAAGTATAATAAATTATCGTAATCGTATTTTGTACGAAAAGCAGATGTTGGCGTTTGATATTGAAAACTCTTCAAAACATCATCAATAGTAAAATCGCCAACACCAGGAAATATCATTAAATCACCAGCTCCTAAACCTAATCCGCTTCTATGCGTAAGCAAATCAATAATTGTAAAATTTGCAGTAACGTAATCGTCGTACATTTTAAATTCAGGAATATAATCTATCACATAATCATCCCAAGACAATTTACCTTCATCAACCAGAATAGCCAAAGCAGCAGATGTAAATGCTTTAGAATTAGAAGCAATCGAGAATAATGTGTTTTCGTCTACTTTTGCTTTTGTAGAAAGCGATTTCACACCATAGCCTTTAGAATGGATTATTTTTCCATCTTTTACCACAGCAATAGCAATGCCTACATCCTGCTTTAAAGACATGGATTTAGCTACTAAAGAATCTATCTGAACTGAACTAACGTCTTGTGAAAATCCAGTAAAATGGAATAGTAATACGAGTGTAACAATGATGAATTTCTTTAAATATGTCATATTAATATATCGGTTGAATAAGAGTCTTTTTATAAAGGTCCATAAATGTATTAAAATTTAATGTAGAATATATTCTAGTTTTATACTCCGGAGATCTTTCAATACGAATGAAAGTATTAAAATTGTACCTCTATATTGTTTTTTGAAGATTTATAAATACCTTCAATTAATGCTAGAGAATTTAAACCTTCTTCTCCATTAATTTCGGGTTGGGTTTTGTGATCTATGGCTTTTATAAATTCTGAAATTTGTGTTTTATGTAAAAGATATCCAATAGCGTTAGGATCTGAAGCACCGCTAGAATTATCAGATAAAGTCGATCCAACATCTCTTTCATGACCTTTTATATGCCATTTTATAATTTTTCCACCTTCTAGAATAATGCTTCCATGTTCGCCATAAATTTCTAAGCGCTCTGGGTAACCTGGAAATAGAGAAGTACCGGCAGTAATGGTTCCAATAGCTCCAGATTTAAAATTTACAAGTGCATGAGCGGTATCTTCACCTTCAATTTGATGAACCATAGTATGTACTTTACCATAAACAGATTTAACAGTTCCCATAGCATGGAGTAACAGATCTATAGTATGAATACCTTGATTTATTAAAGCAGCGCCACCATCTCCTAATAAAGTGCCTCTCCACGGACTTTCGCTATAATATTCTGGCGATCTATACCAATTAATATTAGCATTTCCCATGAGAAGTTTGCCTAACCAACCTTTATGTATCACTTGTAAAATTTCTAAATAATCAGGTGAATATCTATTCTGAAAAACACATCCCAAAGTCACGCCATGAGTCCTGCAACCCATTATCATCTTAGTGGCACGTTCTGTAGAAATTTCTAAAGGCTTTTCGCAGAGAACATGTATTCCAGATTGGGAAGCAGCAAGTGTTGGAGCTAAATGACTTCCGCTTTGCGTACAAATGCAAACAATATCAATTTCAAACTCACTAAAAAGTATATTATAATCGATGTATACAGGAACGTTAAAAATAGTTGCGGCTTGATTGGCTCGTACTTTAGAAGATGCATATACGGCAATTAATTCTGCATTAGGAAGTTCGTTAATGCATTTAGCATGCGTTTTGGCTATAGATCCGGTTCCAATAATTGCAAATTTATAGACTTTTTTTGCGTTCATTATAAGGTGTGTTTTGGATTGAAAAGTTATAATTAGGATAATTTTTTTGTGATAAATAATCATAATTAAGAAAAATAAAATTTACTAAATATTTTTCAAACGTTTGAAAAATTCACAAGGTAAAATGCTATAGAATAGACAATTGTAAAGTTTACAGATAAGTGGTGATTTCATTAACGAAAATTTACGAAAACCGGTGATTTAATGTGTTTTAACAATTTTTTAACGCTAATTTTTGGAGTGTTCCCAATTCGGACTAAAACTATCAATTGTCATGTTTTAAATCACTCTTTGTGCTGAAATTTGAGTAATACAATATAGATAAAGATTTAATATAAAATAATATGAAAGTAGCAGAGTTAAAAAATTCAGACCTTAAGACTGAAGGCTTCCAAAATGGAGATTGGAATACAGCAATTAATGTACGTGATTTTGTGTACAGAAATATAACACCTTATGAAGGAAACCAAAATTTCTTAATAGGACCAAGTGAGCGTACCAAAAAATTATGGGACGTTTGTAAAGATGCCACTAAAATTGAAAGAAAAAATAACGGAGTTCACTCTGTTGATACAGATATAGTTTCAGGTATTGCTAACTTTGAAGCTGGATATATAGATAAAGAAAATGAAACTATCGTTGGTTTGCAAACTAACGGTTTATTAAAAAGAGCTATGAAACCTTTCGGAGGTTACAAAGTAGTTCAAAAAGCATTAGAAGAGATTGGTTTAAAGCCTGCCAATCAAGTAGATGAATTGTTCTCTAAATATGTAAAAACGCATAACGATGGTGTGTTTGATGCTTATAATGCTGAAATTAGAAAATTCAGATCTTTGGGGTTTTTAACAGGATTACCAGATAATTATGCGCGTGGTAGAATTATTGGTGATTACAGAAGAATCGCTTTATATGGTATTAACACCTTAATAGCAGCTAAAAAACAAGATTTAGCTAATATTAAAGGTCCGATGACAGATGCTGTTATTCGCTTAAGAGAAGAAGTTTCTGAGCAAATTAAAGCATTAAAAGAAATGATTACTATGGGTAATGCTTATGGTCTTGATTTAAGTCGTCCTGCAGTAAATGCACAAGAGGCTGTACAATGGACATATATGGCTTACTTAGCAGCTGTAAAAGAACAAGATGGTGCGGCAATGTCTTTAGGTAATGTATCTACTTTTTTAGATATTTTTATTCAAAGAGATTTAGATAACGAAGTTATTGGAGAAATTGAAGCTCAAGAATATATCGACCAATTTGTAATGAAATTACGTATGGTGCGTCACTTAAGAATGTCTGCTTACGACGAAATATTTGCTGGAGATCCAACTTGGGTAACCGAAGCTATTGGTGGAATGTTTAACGACGGACGTACTAAAGTAACTAAAACGGCTTTCCGTTTCTTACATACATTATACAACCTAGGACCATCACCAGAACCAAACATTACTGTACTATGGTCGCCTGCTTTACCAGAGAATTTTAGAAAATATTGTTCTAAAGTTGCTATTGATACGTCTTCAATTCAATTTGAAAATGATGACTTAATGCGTACACTAAGAGGTTCTGACGATTACGGAATTGCATGTTGTGTATCTTACCAAGAAATCGGAAAACAAATTCAATTCTTCGGAGCACGTACTAACTTGGCTAAAACATTACTTTTAGCAGTAAATGCTGGTCGTTGCGAAATTACCGGTAAAAAAATGGTGAAAGGTATTGAAGTAGATCAAGATGAATACTTAGACTTCGATAAAGTAATGGCTAATTTTAAATTGGCAATGACAGAGGTAGCTCGTGTGTACAACGATTCTATGAATATTATTCACTACATGCACGATAAATATTACTACGAAAAAGGTCAGATGGCTTTAATAGACACAAACCCTGAAATTAATATCGCTTACGGTATTGCAGGTTTATCTATCGTAGCAGATTCTTTATCAGCAATAAAATATGCTAAAGTAAAACCAATTCGTAATGAAGAAGGTTTAACGGTAAGCTTCCAAATTGAAGGTGAATTTCCTAAATATGGAAATGACGATGATCGTGTAGATATCTTTGCTCATGATGCAGTAGAAGATTTTAATAACGAGTTAAAAAAATTAGCAGTTTATAAAAACGCAGAGCCAACAATGTCTGTACTTACTATTACGTCTAACGTAGTGTATGGTAAAAAGACAGGAGCAACTCCAGATGGTAGAGATGCAGGCGTACCTTTTGCACCAGGAGCAAATCCAATGCACGGACGTGATACTAACGGCGCAATTGCTTCATTAAACTCTGTAGCAAAAATAGACTATAAAGATTCACAAGATGGTGTATCTAATACATTCTCTATAGTACCTAAATCTTTAGGATCTACAGACGAAGAACGCATAGACAACCTTGCAGCAACCTTAACAGGATATTTTGCTCATGGAGCACAACATTTAAATGTGAATGTTTTAGACAAAGACACATTATTAGATGCGATGGAACACCCAGAAAATCACCCACAATTAACAATACGTGTTTCTGGATATGCAGTTAACTTTATCAGATTAACTAGAGAACAGCAATTAGAAGTTATTTCTCGTTCTTTCCACGAATCTATGTAAATCGAACTCTGTTTATATAACTCCAAGAGGTATTCAAGAAAAAACATAAAGCACTTATTTTACTAATTAAAAAAAGTAATCTCCCTATTTTATTAGTGTGACTTATATTTTTGAATACCTCTTATTTTTAATTAAAAAAACGAACAACTATCAAAACTTTAGACAATACATTGAGCGTACATTCCATAGAATCTTTTGGGACACACGATGGTCCTGGAATACGTATGGTTGTGTTTTTACAAGGCTGTAAATTAAAATGTCTGTATTGCCATAATCCAGATACTATAGATACTCAAGGCGGTACAGAATACAATATTGAAGATCTTGTACAACGTGCCCTTAGAATGAAATCTTATTTCGGAGACAATGGAGGTGTTACTGTTTCTGGAGGGGAACCTTTATTACAGTCCAAAAATTTAATTACATTTTTTAAACGGTTAAAAGAAGAAGGTATTCATACGAATATCGATACAAACGGACGGTTGTTAAATCACCCTACAAAAGTGTTATTAGATGATTATGCCGATTTGGTGATGCTTGATATTAAGCATATGACTGAAGAAGGATTTCAGAAAATAGCTGGTGCAAAAAACAAAGAAACTACTTTTAATTTTGCAAAATACAGAGAAGAATCTGGAAAGAAAATGTGGCTTCGCTATGTTTTAATTCCTGGAATGACAAATACACCAGAATTACTTCATCTACTAGGCGAATATTTTAAGGATTATAAAACTATTGAAAAAATTGAACTTCAACCATATCATAAATTAGGTGTTCATAAATGGGATGCTTTAGGTTGGGAATACGAGCTTAAGGATGTCAGAGAGAATATTAAAGAAGAACTAGATGCTGCTAAAGATATATTAGAACACTACTTTAAAGAAGTTAAGGTAAATTAAGATTCAACTTGCAGTTCACATTATAAAATTATTATGAATACACCTAAAGAAGGTATAAAAATAGTAAACGAAATTGCGCTTAATAAAGAAGGATACACCATAAGTAAAACATTAATACTTGCTTTTTTAGCTGGAGCTTATGTTGCTTTTGGAGGATTATTAGCCATAATTGTTTCTGGTGGTTCTCCAGGAATTGCAGAACATAATCCCGGTATTTCAAGGTTCTTATTTGGTGCTGCATTCCCATTAGGACTTATTCTTGTTGTACTTGTAGGTGCAGAACTTTTTACAGGAAACAATGCCTATTTTATTCCTAACATTTTAACCAAAAGACAGCGAGCTTGTGCCATGTTTAAAAACTGGGGCTTGGTTTATATTGGAAATTTTATTGGAGCACTTTTTATTGCATATGTAATTACACATCTCACACATTTAGTAAGTAGTGAGCCTTATATAAATACGGTTCATAACATTGCACATAGTAAAACCAGTCATACTTTTTTAGTGACTTTTATAAAAGGAATTGGAGCCAATTGGTTGGTGTGTCTTGCGCTTTGGCAAGGTATTGCAGCAGAAAATACAAGTGGTAAAATTATAGCGATTTGGTTACCTGTAATGGCTTTTGTGACTTTTGGATTCGAACACAGTATTGCGAATATGTATTTTATTCCACTTTCAATATTCGAAGGTTCAGATATTACGTGGAGTATTTTTGTTTTTAAAAATTTAATTCCTGCAACTTTAGGTAATATTGTTGGTGGTGCTTTATTTGTTGGATTGCCGTATGGCTATTTATTTGGAAAAGTAGAGAATTAGAATACGATAAATCAGGTTTTATGTTTACTAAATTACAATTGTAATGTCAATTTAATATAAGTGTTTAACCTAATCGTTTAGTATTAAGTCGGTACAGTTTAATCATCAATGATTTATTTAAGAAGCTCTAAGAGCAAACATGTATTTTCTTTTTTTTGGTAAAACCCCGATATAACTTGTATCGGGGTTTTTATGTTTAAAAGGTATTCTTCCCTGAATTAATTTAAATTCTACAAACTTAATTTTTAATAAGGTCAGTAGTAGTTTTAGAGTTGAAAATATAAAAGCCTCATGGTTATCATGAGGCTTAGTAAATATTTATTTAGCAGTTAATTTTTGTTGAATTAACGTTTGCCACGTTTCTATTATTTGAAGTTCTCCACTTAATTGTGTGTTTACATCTTCATTATAAAATTCAAATAGAGATTCTGTAGTGGTTTTATCTATCGGAATAAAATTTAATTTAAGAGTTTGAATAGCTTGAGACTTACTATTTGAATTCAGGTTTTTGCTAAACTTTAAAGTTCTGCAATCTTTATAATCCGATAAATCTAAGCAGTTTTCAATAGTGTTATTAAGTGTTTTTTTGAAGAAAAAAACCAAGTTTTTTACATCGTCTAAACCAATAACAAAATCGGCACCAACATCGTATTTAGAAATAGTTGCATTGTTTTTTGTAGCGATTTCAGTTACCGCTTTTAGCATTGCATTTTTTCTTTTTCTGCTGCCACGAGTTGATAATATAAAAGGTAATGCGCAGATTACTATAAAGAATGCGCTAAGAATTAATGTTCCAGTATTCATTGTATTGTGTTTAAATTATTTCATAATAAATTTCGATTATGTAATTAAACATAACCTTGTAGTTGTTTACGTTTAGTGTGTTAAAGCACTAATAAAAACATGAAATTACCAGAAATAATGAAAAGGAAATATGGAATCGGTTTTGCGATACTTAACCAATGTATTGGTTTGGTGTTTTGTGTATTGCGAAATTTGTGCAAGAACTAATTGCTCATTAAGTTTAGAATGCCAACCCGACTCAAATAAAGGAATTTTTAAAAATGGTCCAGGTGAAGGATTGAATGAAACACTTAAGTTTTCAGATTCTGAAGTTAGATTGAAAAGCGATTTAGTAACTGTTGAAACTTTCTGTTGTTGCTCAGAAGGATTCGAATTTACAATGAAAGTTTTAGGCAGGGGTTGTGCAACACTATAAAGTGCGAAACAATATAATACTGTTAAAAGTAAAACACCAGAAAATTTAACTGCTTTTTTCACAATGCAAATGTAATGGTTTCGAAAGAATAAAAAATAACTTTACATATTTTTAAGAATATTTTATTAAAATAAATACCAACCATGACTTCCAGCTACTGCTCCAAAAATTGTGCATAAACTAAGAATAAGTAAAATCCAATGCGCACGATGAATTATTCTAAACGCTTTATCAGGATTTTTTTCGACTTCCTTTTTAAATAACTTATGAAGTAAAAGAGGTTCTAAAACATATAATACTAATGTAAAGATAATCCACATTATAGTCATAGCGTGAACCCACCAAAATTTAGGGTCTAGATAGCGATCCCATGCATCTAATTCATACATCATATAAAATCCAGTAATTCCTGTAAGTAAAGTTGTGATTTTCGCTTGGGTCGCAAACTTACCTTCAATTTGCTCGAACGTCTGCATTTTATCTTCCTTGGATTTCATTTTTTTTACAGCAGGAATAATAACCGTAGTTACCATAGATACGCCTCCAATCCATAAAACAACAGCCAATACATGTATAACTCGGGCAAGGGTGAAGGTTTCCAATATATGATATAATTAAGATTAAAATAAGAGATACTAAGTTAAAACAATAATCAATTCTAATTAAACTTTTAAGAGAATAAAAAAAGAAGATTAGCATATAGTTTAGTATAAACTAAGACTATAATATTTATAAATGATTTATAAATTTTGCTTATCGTATTAATATCCCTTTTTAAGCTGAATAGTTTAATTTTGAGTTATAAAAAAAGTACAGAATACATATGAATTTTACCACATTCAATTCTTTTAAAAGTAGAAATTTTAGATTGTTTTTTATGGGACAGTCTGTATCTCTTTTAGGGACTTGGATGCAAAAAACGGCTGTAAGTTGGGTGATTTATAGTTTAACACAGTCTAAATTCATGTTGGGTGTTACGGTGTTTGCAACGCTTTTTCCAACAGCTTTAGTCTCGCTTTATGGTGGAGTAATAGCAGACAGGCACAATAGACATACGGTATTATTAATTACTCAAATTGTATCTTTAGTTCAAGCTATTTTACTTACTGTTTCTATTATATTTTTTAGAGACCATGCAGTGTGGACTATTATTGTTCTTAGTGCTGTTCTTGGTATTATTAATGGTTTTGATGTTCCTGCACGGCAGTCTTTGGTTCGAGAAATGGTAGACGATAAAGACGATCTACCCAACGCATTAGCTTTAAATTCGTCCATGGTGAATTTATCGAAATTGATAGGTCCCGCAATTGCTGGTTTCATTTTAGAATCTTTTGGAGATGAAGTGTGTTTTGGTTTAAATGCAGTGAGTTTTATTCCGGTAATTATTTCGTTAGTATTAATGCGCTTGCCAAAACAAGTGCTAAAATCATCTGCAGATAGAAACATAAAATTAGAATTTAAAGAAGCTTTTAATTATATCGCAAGTACTCCGGAAATTCACTCCATTCTTATTTTTGTAGGGTTAATGAGTTTGTTTGTATTGTCGTTTACTACGCTAACACCTGCCTTTGCTAAAGATGTTTTTAATGGTTCGGCATCTACATTAGGAGTTATCGATGGTGTTATTGGATTTGGTGCATTTATTGGCGCAATCTTTTTGGCTTCTCTAAAACCCGGGACTAACTTAAGTAAAGTTTTAGCTATAAACTCTTTAATATTTGGGGTTGGACTTGTATTGTTTTCAGAAAGTGATAACTATTACACGGCCTTATTGTTTGTCGCGATAGGAGCCTTCGGAATGATGTCTGTGCGTACCATTACTAACACCATAATCCAGGTGAATGTTCCCAATGCATTTAGAGGACGTGTAATTAGTATTTACGTGATGACGTTAACAGGTTTTTTACCTATTGGTAGTTTAGCAATTGGTAGTATTTCTCAATACATTGGAGTACAATCTACGGTGTTAATTCAAGGTTTTCTTGCTATAATTATTACTCTGTTTTATGGCAAATATCTTAAAAAAGAAAAATTAAAAAAGAATGCTCTCGCACTTTTAGAGCAACAACCAGAGCAAGGATTAGGGGTGAAGTAATGATTTTGTTTTTTAGTTTTTCAATGATAAAAATGAACGACATCAAATTTTAAACACGTGTCTAACATTGTTTTTTCAAAGCTTTTAAGGCATATACCATGGGTAGTTTAGAATCCAAATGTGCAATTCTGAATTGCTTCGAATTCATTTCAACTGTATTACTAAAACAATCATACGGCGAATAATCAAACTCTTCAAAAGATTGTAACTGTAAATTATTCTGAAGTAAAGCCGTTAACACTTCACCTAAACTATGATTCCAAGTGATGGATTTGTTTATAATGTCGGCAGATCTGTCTGCATAAGTACCTGTTTCAGTTTCAATAATGGCATCCGATTTAAAGTAACTATACTCAATTTTATCAAACGCATCATTAAACATCCAAACCACAGGATGAAATTCTACAAAAATAAATTCACCTTGAGGTTTTAGAAATTTAGAAATCAGTTTTGCCCATTTATCTAAATCAGGAAACCAACCAATAGTGCCATAACTAGTATAAACAACATCGAAAGTGTCATCAAGATGATTGGGTAAATCATATAAGTCACAACAAATAAATGTAGTATTTAGTTCCAGTTGATTTGCTAATCTTTCAGCATTTTTAATGGCAACATTAGATAAATCTACTCCAGTTACTTGTGATCCTAAACGTGCTAAAGACAATGAATCCTGTCCAAAATGACATTGTAAATGTAATATCTTTTTGCCTTTTACATCGCCAAGTAAACCCAGTTCAATGGAATTTAGAGAAGAGTTTCCGTTTAAAAAGCCTTCAACATTGTAGAAGTCGGAGGTAAGGTGTGCTTCGGTTTTGGCATTCCAAGTGGCTTTGTTTACCGTTTTATAATCGTGATCTGGTTTCATTGTGATAAGGTCTAAATAATACTGATTAAGGTAACAAATTACATATAATTATTTAAAGCAGACTAAATCTCATATTTATGAAATCTCATATTTAAATCCCTGTAATAAACTTCGGAAAACAAATACATTATATTTGTTTAAAATTTTGAGCATTATTTTGAAAGATATTTTACTTATAACACCACCATTTACACAATTAAATACGCCGTACCCAGCAACAGCGTATATTAAAGGGTTTCTAAATACTAAAGATATTTCATCCTTTCAAATGGATCTGGGGATTGAAGTTATTATAGAATTGTTTTCGAAAAATGCATTCACCATGTTATTCGATTTTGCTTTCGAAAATGATACCATTCAAAGTGAAAATTGTAAACGAATTTATGCTCTAAAAGATGATTATTTAAAGGTTTTAGAGTCTGTAATTCATTTTTTACAAGGAAAGAATACAACGCTGGCTAGACAAATTTGTACAGATAATTTCCTGCCTCATGCTTCTCGATTCGATAATTTAGAAAATTTAGATTGGGCTTTTGGTAATATGGGTATGCAAGATAAAGCCAAACATTTAGCAACCTTATTTTTAGAAGATTTATCAGATTTTATAATTGAATGTATAGACGATAATTTTGGTTTTAGTCGGTATGCAGAACGTTTAGGAATGAGTGCCAATTCGTTTGATGAATTGTATGCAAGTCTGCAACAAGAAATCACTTTTATAGACGATATTACACTACAAATTCTAGAGGAAACGTTAGAAGATATTCAACCTAAAATGGTCTGTATGTCTGTACCTTTTCCTGGTAATTTATATAGTGCGTTTCGTTGTGCTCAGTTTATAAAAGAAAACTTTCCTGATACAAAAATCGCTGTTGGTGGCGGATTTGCAAATACAGAATTGCGATCACTAACAGATGTTCGGGTATTCGAGTTTTTCGATTTTATTACCCTAGACGATGGCGAATTACCTGTAGAGTTATTACATGATTTGGTTTGTAACGTTAAGAAGCAAGAGACTTTTAAGTTTAAACGCACATTGTTGTTAGAAAACGATGCAGTGGTTTATAAAAACGATAGTCCCATTCCAGACTACAAACAGAGCGCTGTCGGAACTCCAGATTATTCAGATTTGTTGTTAAAGGACTATATTTCTGTTATCGAAATTGCCAATCCCATGCATAGTTTATGGAGTGACGGCCGTTGGAATAAACTCACCATGGCACACGGTTGCTATTGGGGAAAATGTACGTTTTGCGATATTTCTTTAGATTATATAAAAATATACGAACCCATTGCGGCTAAGACTTTAGTTGATCGCATGGAGGAACTCATTGCGCAAACGGGAGATTCTGGTTTCCATTTTGTAGATGAAGCTGCACCGCCTTCCTTAATGAAAGCCTTAGCTTTAGAAATATTAAAACGAGATTTAACATTAACGTGGTGGGCAAATATCAGATTCGAGAAAAATTTCACCCAAGATTTATGTGTGCTCTTAAAAGCGTCTGGATGTATAGCTGTTTCTGGCGGATTGGAAGTCGCATCAGACCGTTTATTAAAATTGATTGATAAAGGGGTTACGGTAGAACAGGTGGCGCAAGTCACAAGAAATTTAACCGAAAGTAACATTATGGTGCATTCATACTTAATGTACGGCTATCCAACACAAACGGAACAGGAAACGGTAGATAGTTTAGAAATGGTACGTCAGTTGTTTGAAGTCGGCGTGTTGCAGTCTGGTTTTTGGCATCAGTTTGCGTTAACAGCGCATAGTCCAATTGGTTTAAATCCATCTGAATTTGGAGTGACACCACATTATAACGATATTACTTTTGCGAATAATGATGTCGCGTTTTCTGATGTCACAGGAATCGATCATTCAAAATTTAGCAACGGATTAAAAACATCATTATTTAATTATATGCACGGTATTGGTTTTGATTTACCGCTTCAAGATTGGTTCGATTTTAATATTCCGGATACGACTATAGATTCAGAATGTATTTATAATGCATTACAAACTGAACCTAATTTCAATATAAAACCTACTGCTAAAATTGTATGGTTAGGGAAATCACCATTTGTAGAAGAGTTATCTAAAACGAAAAAAGGGAATACATATACTAGTTTAAAAATGACGTTTTATAATAAAACAGATGATTTTCAAATTATAACACCTTTAGAAGAAGGCGAGTGGCTATTACAAACCTTAGAAGAACTGACTCCAAACAATGCAACTCAAAAATCATTTAATATGTTGAAAAAAGATTTTGAAACACAATTTGAGAACTTTGAATTGTTCTGGTTTTCAAAATCGATTAATACATTAAAGGAACATGGTTTATTAGTGTTGTAATTAGTTAATATTTATACGTTGCATTTTGCAATACCATTGCATACAATAATTTGTATATTTGAATCGATGAAATTTTTAGCAGTCATATTATCAATCTATATATTAGCATTAAACTTTGCGCCTTGCGAAGATACTGCTTCATTTGACGATGATACGACTACCGAATTTTCCGAACATTCTGATTCAAATCACGATCACAATGCTTCAGACGAGTGTTCTCCGTTTTGCCAATGTCACTGTTGTCATATTCATGCGACTCAGTTTATACCTTTAGAGATAAGTTTTACCATTTCAGAGATTTCTACAAAATTATTTCTTCATTTCGATAGTCTAGGAAAAGACTTTAATCAAACAATATTACAGCCACCTCGAGTATAATGTGTCCTGTTTTTACAGGTTTTTAGTACATAATTCTTAAATAACTTTAAGAATACTTTCTAATTTATAATCACATTATAACTCATTTTCTATGATTAATAAAATCATTGATTTTTCAATCCATAATAAATTCAGTATTGGTTTGCTTACGCTTACCATAATAGGAGCAGGGATTTGGAGCTTAACCAAAGTGCCCATAGATGCTGTTCCCGATATTACAAATAATCAAGTTCAAGTGATTACGCAGGCTCCCAATTTAGGAACCGAAGACATTGAACAATTTGTAACCTATCCCGTAGAAGTTGCCATGAGTAACCTACCCAATGTTCATGAAATTCGATCAGTATCACGTTTTGGTTTATCGGTTGTGACTATTGTTTTCGAAGACGATATGGGCACCTATTTACCAAGACAACTAGTGTCTGAAAAACTATCTGAAGTTAAAGAAGATATTCCCGAAGGTTTTGGAACACCAACCATGGGACCAATAACAACAGGTTTAGGAGAAATATATCAATATACCTTAAAAGTACAACCCGAATTTAAAGACCAATATTCTATTTCAGATCTGCGAACCATGCAAGATTGGATCGTACAACGCCAAATGGCTATGGTGCCAGGTGTTGTTGAAGTGAATGCTATTGGAGGGAAAATTAAACAATATGAAGTTGCAGTAAATCCTTCAGAATTAAATGCGATTGGTTTATCGATTACCGATGTGTTTGAAGCTTTAGAAGCCAATAACCAAAACACCGGTGGTGCATATATCGAGAAAAACCATCAAGCGAATTTTATTCGTGGAGAAGGTTTAATTCGCAGTCTAGACGATATTAAACACATTGTGGTCTCTCATGCACAAGGGATTCCTATTACAATCGGAGATATTGCCGAAGTGAAATTTGGTTCGGCGATTCGTTACGGCGCAATGACCCAAGACGGAGAAGGCGAAGTGGTTGGCGGATTAGTTATGATGTTAAAAGGCGCAAGTTCTAATGAAGTTATACAAGCCGTTAAAGAGCGCATGAAACTCATTCAAAAATCGTTGCCTGAAGGTGTCGAAATTCAACCACTTTTAGACCGTAGCGTACTGATAGATAAAACAACATCTACCGTGAGTTTCAATTTAACCGAAGGTGCATTGATCGTTATTTTTGTGTTGATTTTCTTGTTAGGAAATTGGCGTGGCGGACTTATAGTTGCATCAACTATTCCGTTGTCTTTATTATTCGCATTCATATTAATGTATGTTTTCGATGTTTGGGCAAACCTTATGAGTTTAGGTGCGATAGATTTCGGAATTATTGTCGATGGTGCCGTTATTATTGTTGAAGCCACCGTATTTGTATTCGCGGCTCAAATCCTGAAGAAAGGAAAACTTACTGCTGAAGATAGAGATAAGATTGCGTCTAAGTCTTCAAAGAAAATGATGAATGCTGCATTTTTTGGTCAGCTAATTATTCTTATTGTGTTTCTTCCTATTCTCGCTTTAGAAGGGATTGAAGGGAAAATGTTTAAACCTATGGCGTTAACCTTCATATTTGCTATGATTGGTGCCATGATTTTGTGTTTAACATACGTACCAATGATGTCGGCTTTAGTGCTTCGTGCTCCAAAATCTGATAAACTGTCTTATGGCGATAAATTTGTGCATTGGGTAGAACGTAAATACCAACCGTTATTACATTCAGCTTTAAACAAAGGAAAATGGATTGTCGGACTTGGTGTATTACTTTTTGCTGTAACGGTATTTATGTTTACCAAAATGGGAGGCGAGTTTATTCCGCAGTTAGATGAAGGCGATATCGCATTTCACGCCATTCTCAAGCCAGGTAGTTCATTAACAGAAACGATAGAAACCACCACTAAAATAGAACAAATAGTAAAAGCTAAATTTCCAGAAGTCGATAAAGTCGTGAGTCGTATTGGTGTTGCCGAAATCCCTACAGATCCGATGCCCATGGATTTAGCCGATGTGATTGTAATTTTAAAACCGAAGAGCGAATGGGTCTCTGCAAGTTCTAAAGACGAACTGATAGAAAAAATGAAGGAAGCAGTGCAAATTCTTCCCGGTGTTAACTATGAATTTACGCAACCTATGGAAATGCGTTTTAATGAACTGTTAGAAGGTGTTCGTGAAGACATTGCCATTAAATTATATGGTGAAGATATTTATCTTCTTGCCGATAAAGCAGAAGAAGTCACCAAACTTATTGCAGGTATTGAAGGTATTGGCGATATGAAAGCGGAAGCCACTACAGGTTTACCCCAAATGACGATTACCTATAACCGTCAAAAATTAGCACAATACGGATTACAGATTAATGAACTGAATCGGGTGGTGCAATCGGCGTTTGCAGGCGGAAATGCAGGAGTGATTTTTGAAGGTGAAAAACGCTTTGATGTGGTAGTGCGTTTACAAGAGCAAAATAGAACAGATATTACAGATGTTCAGAATTTGTTTATCAAATTACCCGGTGGATCTCAAATTCCGTTAAAGGAAATAGCAGATATTTCTTATAAAGCCGGACCTATGCAAATTAGTCGAGACAATACGAATCGTAGAACCTATGTTGGTGTAAATGTTCGTGGTCGCGATGTAAAATCTTTAGTCACAGAAATTCAAGCAAAGTTAGATGCCGAATTAAAATTACCTCCAGGATACTTCATCCGTTATGGTGGTGCATTCGAAAATTTAGAACGTGCCAGTTCACGCTTACAAACCGTTGTGCCAATCGCTTTATTATTGATTTTTGTATTAATTTATTTCGCCTTAAAATCATTTCCGCAAACCCTCATGATTTATATCGCGATCCCGATGGCAACGATTGGAGGTGTCTTTGCGCTTTGGTTACGTGATATGCCATTTAGTATTTCGGCTGGTGTTGGGTTTATAGTCCTTTTTGGAGTCGCCGTTTTAAATGGATTAGTGATGATTAGTGGCTTAAACGAACTAAAAGATGAAGGTGTTATTAATTTAAAAGACCGGATTTTTGAAGGAACAAAACGAAGAATCCGTCCGATTATGCTTACCGCATTTACAGATGTATTAGGATTTCTACCTATGGCCATTTCAGCATCTGCGGGAGCAGAAGTACAACGTCCTTTAGCAACAGTAGTTATAGGTGGTTTACTAACATCAACCTTATTAACGTTATTTGTGTTACCCATTTTATATCATTGGGTCGAAGAGCGTCAGGATAAAATTACTTTAAAACGTGCTATGGGACCATCAATAGCCGTATTGGTGTTGTTTTTAGGTATTCCACAATTAGGGCACGCTCAGCAATTACCAAATCAAGGTCAGGAAATTTCTTTGGAAGATGCCGTGCAGTTATCTAGAACCCAATATCCGTTGTTAAAACAAAAAGCATTAGCCATAGATAAAGAAGAAGCTATAAAAAGTACAGCTTTCGACTTAGGAACGACTAATATGTCTACCGGTGGTGAAGAACTAAGAGGAAGTGAAGGCATATATACTACAGTTCAGCTTGGTCAAAATAATATAGATATTTTCGGAATTGGAGCTAAAAAGCAGTTGCAAAATCAGCGTATTTTGTTAGCAGAACGTGCGTATGAATTGTCAGAGCTTCAATTGGCTTTAGAAGTTAAAAAAGCGTGGGCCAAGGCATTTCAAACTAAAATGGAATATCAGTTATATTCAGAATTAGATTCTATTTATACTAAGTTTGAACAAGCTGTGGCTTTGAATTATGAAGTTGAAGCGATTTCTAGATTAGAATATGCGGCGGCTAAAAATCAGTATTATCAAATTCAGAATAATGAAGCAAAAGCATCAACAGCCTATAGCATTGCACTGCAACAACTAAATCTTTGGTTAGCATCCGATACGTTTTATACAGTTCCAGATACGTTTGAAAATCAAGACGATTTAATTATAGAATTAGATATTAAGAATCATCCCGCGTATCAAGTTGCCGAGTTATATGTTAAAGAAAGTGAAGCCCAATTAAAGGCCGCGAAAGCGAATAGTTTGCCAAAATTCAATTTACAAGGAGGTTTGCAAACAATTGATGGTAATTCGGGATTTTACAGTTACCAAGCCGGAATTTCTATTCCGTTTTTGTCGGGGAACAATCGCGCAGATATTAAAACAGCAAAAATAGATAAAGAGATCGCAGAGTCTAATGTGTTGTTAAGACAAGATCAAGTGAAATCTGAATATTTTCAAGCGCAAGCACAATTTAAACAATGGTCGGAATCTTGGTCGTTTTACGAATCTAAAGTGTTACCATTGGCTAAAGAACAACGCCAAGGCGCATTATTAGCCTATAAGGAAGGAGCTGTAGATTATAGCGGATTTTCGCAACTCATTAAAGAGGCGATTCAATCGGAATTAGATGCGCAAGAAGCCCTTTTAAATTACTTCAACAGTTTATTTGAATTACAATATTTTAATCAGAATTAAGATGAAAAAATTAATATATATCGGTGTATTTACACTTTTTACCAGTCTTTTAAGTTGCGGATCTAAAGACTCTAATAACAACGACGTACATAGTGATCACGAATCTACTGAAGAACAACATGATGATCATGATGAACATGGAGATCATGAAGAAGCAGAAGGCGTGCATTTAAAAGCGTCACAATTTCAGGCGCTACAAATGAAAGTAGATACCTTGTCTCATCGTTTAATGAGTGGCTATGTAGAAGCTAATGGTACTTTAGAAGTTCCGCCACAAAATGAAGCTTCAATTACAACTATAGTTGGTGCTAATATTGCTTCAATAGAAGTGATTGAAGGGGATGAAGTTAAAAAAGGACAAGTGGTTGCATATTTATCGCATCCTAACATTATTAAAATGCAAACTGATTATTTGAATGCGTATAGTAATAGCAATTATTTGAAAAAGAATTTTGAACGTCAGAAAACATTATACGACTCAGGCGTAGGTTCTGGTGCTAATTATCAGAAAGCCGAGGCTGAATACGATGCGTCCAAAGCATTAGTAAACGGATTAGGTGCACAATTACAATTATTACATTTAAACCCGAAAAGCATTCAGAATGGCACCATTTTTCAGCGTGTAGGATTACGCACACCTATTGAAGGTTTTGTTCAGTTGGTGAATGTAAAAACGGGGCAATATGTAGCTCCAGAAACAGAAGTATTCGAAATTGTAAATACACATCATGTACATGCCGATTTAATGGTTTTCGAAAAAGACGTGTATCATATTAAAAAAGGCCAAAAAATAAGATTTACGGTACAATCCTTTCCTGATGAAGAATTAATTGCCGAAATTTATTCGGTAAGTAAAACTTTTGAAGATAATCCGAAAGCCGTTCATGTACATGCCGAGATTAAAAACGAAAAAGGACATCTAATACCGGGAATGTATATTAAAGGGAAAATTCAGATTAATGAAGCGGAATCTTTAGCCATTCCTGAACACGCTATTTTTAAAGAAGGCGATCGTTTCTTTGTCTTTACGGCGGAACAAGAAGCTGAAGAATGGAAGTTTGAACCACTAGAAGTTATTCCTGGTGCTAAGGATGGCGACTGGCATGCTATCACCTTTTTAGAAGCTCCAGATAAATCAACTCAATTTGCTTTTAACAATGCCTATTATTTAAGTGCCGAAATGAAGAAAGCAAGTGCAGGACATCATCATTAATTGAAAAGAATTCCTGCGAAAGCAGGAATCTAAAATACAGTTTTTTGATTTTTGACTCTAATATTTAAATGAAACTAGCTTAATATCTTTGTGGCTGATTTCCAAGTATAGCTGGTTTCAAAAAAATAATTATTATATGCAAGGAGTAGAAGCCTTTTTAGAATCTAAAAGTATTCGCGTCACTGCGATGCGAATACTTATTTGTAATTTTTTATCAGAAAAACACGAAGCAGTCACCTTAAGCGATATCGAGAACGCATTCGATAAAGCAGATCGGACAACGTTATACCGAACTATTAAGACCTTTGAAGACAAAGAGATTGTACATCAAATAGACGACGGTACCGGTGTGACTAAATATGCACTTTGTGAGCCAAATTGCCATTGCGATTTAGATACCGACTTGCATCTTCACTTTCACTGCACACAATGCGGATCTACCATTTGTTTAACCGATCATAAAATTCCAAAAATTAAGGTTCCAAAAGGATTTATTGCAGAACATGTTAATTTAGTAGTAAAAGGCATTTGCGACAAATGTAGTTCAGATTAATGCACTTCCATTGCATGGATAAAATGGTCATCTTTGAAGTATTATTAAGTTTAAATAAAAATAAATTTAGAGATGAGCGAAACACATACAGAAACACATAACGATCAAGGGCATTGTTGTGGTAGTGCCCACTGTCATACACAAGAGGTTCCTACTAAATATCCATATTTGCCTGCCATTATTAGTTTTTCTTTATTACTAATTGGTCTAGCTTTCGATTATTTTAATGTATCTTTTTTTAAGAACCCAATCCGATTAATTTGGTTCACTGCAGCTTATATTCCTGTAGGTTTACCAGTTTTGAAAATGAGTTGGGACAGTATTAAACAGGGTGAATTTTTTACAGAGTTCTTTTTAATGACGATTGCTACATTAGGTGCATTTGCTTTAGGAGAATATCCTGAAGGTGTAGCCGTAATGGTATTTTATGCTATTGGTGAATTGTTTCAAGGTGCTGCAGTTAGTAAAGCGAGAGGAAATATTAAAGCCTTGTTAGATGTGCGTCCCAAAGAAGCTATGGTGTTGCGTCAAGGTAATTATAGTGCTGTAGCACCAGAACATGTAAATATAGGAGAGACTATACAAGTTCGCGTAGGCGAGAAGGTGCCTTTAGATGGTGTGTTGCTATCTACTAAAGCATCCCTAAATACAGCAGCCTTAACAGGTGAAAGTAAACCGGATACGATTATAAAAGGGAAGGATGTTTTTGCTGGGAGTATTAATTTAGAAGGCGTTATCGAGGTTGAGGTGACTAAATTATTTAAAGACAGTTCTATTTCTAAAATTTTAGATTTAGTACAAAATGCAACAGCTAGAAAGTCTAAAACAGAATTGTTTATCCGAAAATTTGCTAAAGTATACACGCCAATCGTGGTGTATTTGGCTATAGCAATTACAGTGTTACCTTATTTCTTTGTGTCGGATTATGTCTTTGGAGATTGGTTGTATCGTGCTTTAATTTTCTTAGTGATTTCTTGTCCGTGTGCGTTGGTTATTTCTATTCCGCTTGGCTATTTTGGCGGGTTGGGAGCAGCATCTAAACATGGCATCTTATTTAAAGGTGCTTCATTTTTAGAAGCTATGAGTAAAATTAATACCGTGGTTATGGATAAGACGGGAACGGTGACTAAAGGTGTATTCAAAATTAAAACCATTAAAACGTTTCAGATAGACGAGCAAGAATTTATGGGATATGTTACGGCTATGGAAGCTAAATCTACACACCCGATTGCACAAGCTATATTATTATATCACACTAAAACGAATCTACAAGCTACAGATGTAGTGGAAATTGCAGGACAAGGCTTAAGTGGTACTGTAAAAACTAAAAAAATATTGGTCGGAAATGCAACGTTAATGAAATCTAATGCTATTGAAGTGCCTAAAGAAACAGAAAGCATAGTAGAATCTGTGGTTATGATTGCAATAGATAATATGTTTGCTGGCTATATCGTAATTGCAGATGAGTTAAAAGCTGATGCTAAATCAACTATTTCTAAATTGAAAGCTGTTGGAATTTCTAAAATAATAATGTTGTCTGGAGATAAAGATAGTATTACCCAACAAGTTGCTTCAGAATTAAATATTAAGGACGCTAAAGGTGGTTTGTTACCTGAAGATAAATTGAATGACCTTGAAAACCTGAAGAAGAACAAAGGCATAAAAGTTGCTTTTGTAGGAGATGGTATTAACGATGCGCCTGTACTTGCTGCAAGTGATGTTGGTATTGCTATGGGCGGATTAGGAAGTGATGTGGCTATAGAAACGGCAGATGTTATTATTCAAAACGATCAACCTTCAAAACTAGTTACAGCTATAAAAATTAGTAAGTCAACTAAAGCTATTGTTTGGCAGAATATCACCTTAGCCTTTGGTGTAAAATTAATCGTATTAATTCTTGGTGCAGGCGGATTGGCAACCATGTGGGAAGCGGTTTTTGCAGATGTTGGTGTAGCGCTTTTAGCGATTTTAAATGCCGTGAGATTGCAACGTATGCATTGGGATTAATAGTATAAATAAGTTGTTATGCTTATTGGTTGATTTTTTTAATTTCATCTAGAAGAGATACTCTTTTATTCAAAGTTGTTTTGAATGCAGAATTAACTAATTTTATACTCATTATTTCTAAACTGATTTCAACTAATTTCAAATAGTTCTTTAAGCTTTCAAAAATATTATAATCTACTTTTTTATTATTTTCATCTAATAAAGAAACATATCCATTTGAATTAACAGAAGACCTATCGATTTTAAAACTAAACTTTTTATTTTCGTTTTGAAAATTTACAGGATGTTCCGCAATACAATGTCTTAAATAAAGGATGTCAAGTGCTTCTATCTCTTCTTTTAATTTTTTTAAATTTTGAACTTTGAAAAGATTAGAAAGTTCAAGCAAAGCTTGTTGTTGAATATAAACAGCACTTAATACACCATAGAGTCTTAAATAGTTTTCACCAGTATCAAATTTTTTTTGTTTTCATAAAATATTGAAATAGCAAAATGGGAATCTCCTATGATATCGAGAGATGAGGTTAAAAATTTCCAGTCTTTATCTGTTTCAAAACCTAATCTCTCTTTTATTTTAGTTAGAAATGTTTTGTTTTCTAATTCTAATTTTTCGAAGTTGATATTTGTTACTATTTCATTGATTACATCTCTTATAAAAACTTCATAATAGCGAATTTTATTTAAATTATATTCCATTTTATATTTTGTTACTAGAATGACAATTGAGATAAATATATACTAATTTTTAGTATATATTTTTTTGATTATAATATTAAAATTATGCATGCATAATAAAATTAATCTATATTTGTTAGAACCGATAGCTTAAAATTATGCAAACTAAACTGACTGAATTACTAAATATTACGCATCCTATTATTCAAGCACCCATGTTTTTGGTGTCTAACGTAGCCATGGTTAAGGCCGCAATGGAAAGTGGAATTGCAGGGTGTATTCCAGCCTTAAATTATAGAACGTTACCTGACTTAAAAGCAGCTATACTAGAATTGAAAGCAGCTAAAGTAAAAGGAGGTGCATTTGGTTTTAATTTGATTGTGAATAAATCCAACATCAAATATAAAGATCAGTTAAGTGTGTTATGCGAGGAAGGTTGCGACTTTATCATCACATCTTTAGGTAGCCCAGAGGAAACAATCAAAAAGGCACACAAAGTAGGTATTAAAGTTTTTTGCGATGTCACCGATTTAAGATTTGCCAAAAAGGTAGAAGATTTAGGCGCAGATGCTTTAATAGCTGTAAATGATCAGGCAGGCGGACATCGTGGTGAATTATCTCCAAGAGCTTTAATCCAAGAGTTAACTTTGAATTGTAAGATTCCCGTAATCTCTGCTGGTGGTGTAGGAAGAAAAGAAGACGTAGACCATATGCTGAAATTAGGAGCAGATGGCGTATCTGTAGGAAGTCCGTTTATCGCTTCAATGGAAGCAGATGTAACCAATGAATACAAACAGGCGTGTATAGAATACGGCGCAAAAGATATTATAATGACCGAGCGTATTTCGGGTACGCCATGTACAGTGATTAATACCCCTTATGTTCAGAAAACAGGAACGTCTCAACCTTGGTACGAAAAACTACTAAATAAAAATAAAAGTCTTAAAAAATGGGTGAAAATGATGAGATTTGCTATAGGTATGAAAGCTACTGAAAAGGCAGCCACAGAGGTGACTTATAAAACCGTTTGGGTAGCAGGACCCAGTATAGAATATACAAAAACTGTTTTACCAGTTAAAGATATTGTGGCTAAATTAGTAGATTAGGTTAATGCGATTCAAATTCACTAAAGACCGTTGTTTTTAACGCATCCCATTCTTCTTTTAAAATGCCGTAAATACAAGTGTTTCGTTTAAATCCGTTTAGTAAATAAATGTTTTTTCTAAGGATACCCTCTAAAGTGCCTCCAATAGATTCTACAGCTTTTCGAGAACGGATGTTACGCTCATCAATCTTAAATTCTACTTTCTCAAATCCCATGGTCTCAAAAGCATATTGAAGCATTAAATATTTTATGTGCTTGTTTAATCCGGTGCCTTGAAACTCATAGCCAATCCATGTGGATCCAATATCTAAGACTTTCTGTCTAAGATTTATATTCATAAATCGAGTGCAACCTGCAAACGATCTATTCTGTTTATCGAACACTAAAAACGGAATACACGTTTTATGGTAATAGCCATCGACTGCCGTTTGCACATAGTCTCTTAATGCTTCGGGAGTCGCAATATCCGTAGGGGAGAATTGCACCAAATCTTTTTGAAATGCAACAGGCTCTAATTTTTTATAATTACTTAACCCTAAAAGCGTGAGTTTTACACGACTATCTTCTAATTGTTGAATGTTCATAAAGAGGATGAATTTATCTGCAACACGTTTTGTACTTTTGCATTACTAAATATACGTTTTATATGAAACCAACAAAAGAAGATGTGCTAAAACAAGCGAATGCAGCTTGTAAAAACACCTTAATGGAAACGTTACAAATTGAAATCGTTGATTTTACTGAAGATACATTGGTTGCTAAAATGCCTGTAAATTCTAGAGTACATCAGCCAGACGGTGTTTTACATGGCGGAGCAACTGCTGCATTAGCCGAAAGTGTTGGAAGTTTTGCATCTCATATTTTTTTAGATACAAACGAATTTTTTGTGCGTGGTTTAGAAATTACAGCCAATCATTTAAAAAGTGTCAAGTCAGGTTATATTTATGCTACGGCATCTTTTATTCATAAAGGAAGAACCACTCAGCTTATTGATATCCGAGTAACCGACGAGGATGATAATTTAGTTTCGCTTTGTAAATTATCGACTATTACCTTACCTAAAAAGAAGTAAATGGATCAAGATGATTTTTTTGAATGTCTAAACGCTCAATTTGAAGACGCTTTGCCTTTTGTGACGTATAGAAAACCCAATGAAAATCGGGTTAACGTATTATTTCAAAATGATGATACCTTATATGAAACTAAAGATTTATCTGAAACCGGCTTTGTGTTTGCGCCTTTCGATGATGCTTCTAAAATGATAGTAATGCCTTTAGAACATTCAGAATTGGACTATTGTGATGTATTTAAAGGCGAAGCATTGGAATCTGTAACTGATGAATTAGAATCAACTTCAGAACAGAAGTCAGAGTATATTCGTACTATAGAAAAGGCTTTGTCTGAAATAGAGAAAACGGACTTGAAAAAAGTAGTGTTATCGAGACCAGACTATGTATCTAAAGATAATCTAGATGTATTTGAAGTCTTTAAACGTTTATTGTCCACTTATAAAACAGCATTTGTCTATTGCTGGTATCACCCAAAAATCGGACTTTGGTTAGGCGCAACTCCTGAAACCTTATTAAAAACTGAAGGACAACGCATGTCAACTATGGCATTAGCAGGAACACAAGTTTATAAAGGAAGTACGGATGTTTCATGGGGAACAAAGGAACAGGAAGAACAACAGTTTGTAACCGATTATATAGTGTCTAATTTAGATGCCGAGGTAGAACATGTTTCAACTTCAGAACGCCGAACAGTTAGAGCAGGAGGATTATTGCATTTGCAGACACAAATTTCGGCGCGATTAAGTAAAGATTATTCAGGTCTATTACAAATTGTAAGGGCATTGCATCCAACGCCTGCGGTTTGTGGTTTACCTAAAGCAGAAGCGAAAGCCTTTATTCTTGAACATGAAAGTTATAATCGTGAGTTTTATTCAGGATTTATGGGCGAGTTACATTTTAAACAACGACAAACACGAAACACCAATCGGAGAAATGTTGAAAACAACGTTTATGCAACAGTAAAAACGGTTAGTAATTTGTATGTGAATTTACGCTGTATGCAAGTGTTACCAAACAAAATTGCGTTATACGTAGGAGGAGGGATTACTAAAGATTCTAATCCTGAAGCAGAATGGGAGGAAACAGTAAGTAAAACATCTACGATGAAAAAAGTGCTGTTTTAGGTAAATGCCTTACGTTTTTATGTAGAATTAACTTGGTAAAAAATCAATAAAATAAACTGATTGAAAAAGATAAAACTTAATCGTGTTTAAATTTAAGATTGCTTAATTTTACAGCTGATAGTTTATAATTATTTTCCCATGATATATTCAGCGATTCCTCTCGCGCAAACAGTGATTCAACTGTGTAAAGCCAAACAGATACAACACATTGTGATTTCTCCAGGGAGTAGAAATGCACCTTTAACAATAGGGTTTACTCACGATTCATATTTCACATGTTATAGTATCGTAGACGAACGTTGTGCGGCATTTTTTGCATTGGGAATTGCCCAGCAATTAAAAGAACCCGTTGCTGTAGCATGTACCTCTGGAAGTGCATTATTGAATTATTATCCTGCCATTTCCGAAGCCTTTTATAGTCATATTCCATTAGTGGTGTTATCGGCAGATCGTCCGGAACATATGGTTGGTATTGGAGATGGACAAACTATTAATCAGCCTAATGTATTTAAAAATCATATTCTATATTCTGCAAATTTAAAGTTAGATGTAAAAGAATCTCATCAACGTTTTTCTTCGGAACCCATTCCTGTTTTTAAAACACTTGAACTTAAATTAGAACATTTTTTAAATCTTCAAAATCATGCTCAAACAAGTAATGAAACGGAAATAAATTTAGCGTTAAATAAGGCTAGAACGCAACCAGGTCCTGTACATATTAATATTCCATTTGAAGAGCCATTATATAATCGCGTAGAATCCTTATTGGTAAATCCTGAAGTGATTGAGGTTGAAGCAGAATCTCTTGAATTAGATTTTGAAACCATAGAGTTTTGTGCAGACGATTGGAATGAAGCGGAACGTAAACTTGTTCTTATCGGAGTAAATGGTCCAAACGACATTGAGCAAAAATATCTTGATGTTTTCGCTGAAGATGATAGTGTGATTGTATTTACAGAAACAACCTCGAATGTACATCAGAAAGGCTTTTTTCCGAGTATCGATAAATTAATTACGCCTTTAACCGATGAAGAATTTAAGGCACTTCAACCAGATATTTTATTGACTTTTGGAGGCTTAATTGTTTCCAAACGTATAAAAGCTTTTCTTAGAACGTATAAGCCAAAACAACATTGGCATGCGAGTATTCAAAAACCAAACGACACATTTTTTAGTTTAAATAAACATATTCAAACAACTCCAAATCAGTTTTTAAGTCAGCTTACTATTCGTATTACCATCGTGGAAAGTGAGTATAAAACCTATTGGAATAAAGTAAAACAATATAGAGAATTTAAGCATAATGCCTATGTTAAAGACATGCTTTATAGCGATTTTAAAGTTTTTGATATACTCATGAGTACATTGAGAAAAGATTCTGTTTTACAATTAGGTAATAGTTCTACCATTCGCTATTCGCAATTGTTTGATTTGCCTTTTGATGTTGAGGTGTTTTGTAATCGTGGTACTAGTGGAATAGATGGTAGCACATCTACAGCTATTGGTTGTGCTGTTGCAAATCCCAAACCAACCACTTTAATAACGGGTGATTTGAGTTTTTTATACGATAGCAATGCCTTGTGGAACAATTACATTCCAAAAGATTTTAGAATTATAGTTATTAATAATGAAGGTGGTGGCATTTTCAGAATATTACCTGGACATAAAAACACAGAGAATTTCGATTGTTTCTTTGAAACCAAGCATCATTTAACGGCGAAGCATTTAGCTAAAATGTATAATTTCGATTATCAAACGGCTTCAAACGAATATGAATTGGCATCGGAATTAGATACTTTTTATTCAGAATCAAATGCACCTAAAATTTTAGAAATTTTCACACCTTCAACTATAAACGATAGCATTTTAATTGATTATTTTAAGGCTTTAAAATAGTTGTATTTTGCACGGCTAACTTTTATAAATAAAATCACTAATATTATTACCTTTGCGCCATGATACATTTAGGAGAATACAACACATTAACCATATTACGCGATACCGAACCGGGATTGTTTTTAGGAGACGACGAAAATAACGATGTCTTATTACCAAATCGTTATGTTCCAGAATTTTTTGAAATTGGCGACGATATTGAGGTTTTTGTGTACTTAGATAATGAAGAACGCATCATTGCAACTACCGATAAACCCTATATTAAAAAAGGCGATTTTGCCTTGTTACGCTGTAATCAAGCAAACGACTTCGGGGCGTTTTTAGATTGGGGTTTAGTTAAAGAATTGTTTTGCCCGTTTAAAGAACAAGCCTTTAAAATGAAAAAAGGAGGTTGGTACTTGGTGTATTGTTTCGAAGATGAGGTGAGTAATCGTCTAGTTGCGTCTAGTAAAACCAATCACTACTTAAGTAATAAGGAATTGACTGTTCAGGCTTTCGATGAGGTAGATTTAATTGTGTCGCATCCGTCTGATATTGGAATGAATGTAATTATAAACAAATTACACACTGGACTTATTTTTAAAGATGATATTTTCCAGGATTTAAGTGTTGGAGATCGTTTAAAAGGAATCGTGAAGAAAGTACGTCCTGATAATAAGTTAGATATTATGTTGGGTAAAATCGGTTATAGAAGTATCGAACCGAATGCCGATTTAATTATGAAGGAATTAGAAGATAATAGTGGTTACCTAAATTTAACTGATAAATCTGCTCCTGAAGCGATTAAAGAAACTTTACAAATGAGTAAGAAGAACTTCAAAAAAGCAGTTGGAACATTGTATAGAAAGCGTTTAATTGAAATTAAAGAAGATGGTATTTATCTTGTTTAAATTTTAAAATATATAAATTAAAAAAGCCTCAAACGATTAAATTTGAGGCTTTTTTGTGTGATTAAAATTCAGATTACAACTTCAAATCCTTTTGAATAGAACGCGGTAACGCATCTTTATGCACCATGATTGAAATGGTTTTTAGCTTAAAGTAAGCCTCACTCATATAAATATAACCATCGTTAGAAATACGATCGGAATTACCTCCCCAAGAGTTTTTTACTTTGTAGTAGGTATTTCCTTTTTGATCTTCAACCAAACCAACAATATGCATTAAGTGATCATCTGTAGTGTCAAAATTTTCAAATTCTTCCTGACGATATGCTTCAGTGATTTTCAATTCTTTTTTAATACTTTTTAAAGCTGCTTTGTTATCTTTTACATCTTTAGGAATTACTGCAATTCCGTATTTAGAAGAGAATGTTTCTTCACTAACATCGCAATCCAATTCGACAGTGAAACCTGCTTTAAGGGCATCATTTGTTATATCTACCAAGTCGTCTAATTCTACATTATAGAAGCTTCCGTTAGAAAAATTATCAGGAATATCTAAAATAAAAGAGGTATTGTAAGGTTGATGTGTAAACGATGTGATTGTAACATAATTATCTGCTTGTAAACCTGTCATTTCAAGAAAAGATAACGGTGTATAAGAAACACTTCCGTATGTGAAATTTTGTATGTTATCGCCTAGTTTATCATCTAAAACGTCAGACACATCAGCTTGCCAGTCCCCATCATAGCTTTTAGGGTTTTTAATATAGTTATCTAAAATGGGTTGTAATTCGCCAACAAGTTCAGAGTGGTCATGTGTTTTTTCTTTCTTTAATAACCCCGTATAGGCTTCTTCAGGGACTAAACCATATACATTCATGCTGTTAATAACGTCATGCGCTAATCCACCTTCGCTAAATTGTGCTTTTCCTTGACGCATAACATAGTTCCAAGATTTTACAGGATAGGTTTGTCTAACGGTATACATTTCAGATAAATCAATTTTCTTACCAGTGGTTCTTGTAATTTCACTTTCAAGAAAAGAAGATGTAGAGAAACTCCAACAAGTTCCTGTGTTTCCTTGATTTATAACATCTAAGGCATCTAAGTCTATTACCGTTTCAAACTCGTAGCTTTGAGAAAATCCAGTGGTCGTGAGTGCTAATAGTAATAAGAAAATACTATATTTTTTCATTATGAAGTAGGGGTTTATTTAAAATGATTTATTTTTGGCTAAAATAAGAAAAATGGAACAAGTAAATTGGGTAACTGTCAAAGAATACGACGACATTACTTATAAAAAATGCAATGGTGTGGCACGTATTGCGTTTAACCGGCCAGATATAAGAAATGCGTTTAGACCAAAAACGACGAGTGAATTATACGAAGCGTTTTATGATGCTAACGAAGATGTAAATATTGGAGTAGTATTATTATCTGCTGAAGGACCTTCTTCTAAAGATGGTGTGTATTCATTTTGTAGTGGAGGAGACCAAAACGCAAGAGGAAAGCAAGGTTATGTAGGAGAAGATGGGTATCACCGTTTAAATATTTTAGAGGTACAGCGTTTAATCCGTTTTATGCCAAAAGTTGTGATTGCTGTTGTTCCAGGTTGGGCTGTTGGTGGCGGACATTCTTTACATGTGATTTGCGATCTAACGTTAGCGAGTAAAGAACATGCTATTTTTAAACAAACCGATGCCGATGTTACCAGTTTCGATGCCGGTTACGGTTCTGCATATTTGGCTAAAATGGTCGGACAGAAAAAAGCACGAGAGATTTTCTTTTTAGGGCGTAATTATAATGCTCAAGAGGCTTACGATATGGGCATGGTAAATGCAGTTATTCCTCATGCAGAATTAGAGGATACGGCTTACGAATGGGCTCAGGAAATCTTAGCGAAATCGCCTACCTCTATTAAAATGTTGAAATTCGCCATGAATTTAACAGACGATGGTATGGTCGGTCAACAAGTTTTTGCAGGAGAAGTAACACGTTTGGCTTATATGACAGATGAAGCTAAAGAAGGTAGAAATGCATTCTTAGAAAAACGTAAGCCTAATTTCGAGAAAAAATGGATTCCATAATTGTTAGATATGAATAATTTTTCAAAATGGATTTCGGCTATGCGTTTACGTACATTGCCGTTATCTATTTCAGGTATTATTGTAGGAGGATGTTTGGCAGCTTATGACGGATTTTTTAATCCGTTAATTTTCGCTTTAGCCATACTCACCACATTAAGTTTACAAATATTATCTAACCTAGCAAACGATTATGGAGATGGTGTAAAAGGAACGGATAACGACGACCGTATTGGTCCTATGCGGGCTTTGCAAAGCGGTGATATCACTCCTAAACAAATGTTGTTTGCAATCAAGTTAAATGTAGTCATAGCATTGCTATTTGCTATAGCTTTAATCTGGGTTTCTTTTGGAGCTGCAGACTTTTTTATGTCCCTATTCTTTTTTGTTTTAGGTGTTGTATGTGTTGTTGCTGCAATAAAATATACGGTAGGAAACTCAGCTTATGGATATAAAGGTTTAGGTGATATTTTTGTGTTTTTGTTTTTCGGATTAGTCAGTGTTATAGGGTGTTATGTATTATTTGTTAAACAAATAGATTATATCACATTTTTGCCAGCAGTAGCTATAGGAATGTTAAGTGCTGGTGTTTTAAATCTGAATAATATGAGAGATATTGTATCCGATAAGAAATCGAATAAAAATACTTTAGTGGTGAAATTAGGCTCTAAAAAAGCTAAAAAATATCATTACTTTTTGGTTGGTGGTGCAATGCTATTAACCGTATTATTCGGGGTGATTTATTACACTTCACCATTAAATTTAGTATTTCTAGTAGTTTTTATACCGCTAGTAAAACATCTTATTACGGTATATAAAAATGAAATCCCTAAAGATTTAGATCCTGAATTAAAGACGTTAGCGTTAAGTACTTTTTTCTTGTCGCTGTTATTAGGAATGGGACATTTGTTGTAATCCTATTCTGTTTAAAAGTGTTAAATGTACTGAAGTATAATCGTTTAATAAGAAAGCAATTATATATTTTGTATATTTATAATGGTTGATATTTTTATCAACTTGTAGGCTTAATTCAGCTTTCATTTTTGGGGATTGAAAAACTCAGACAAATTATTTTAATATGTCTGAGTTTTTTTTGTAATTTAATTTCAAATTATTGAAATATGAAAATTACATTTTATGGACATGCTAGTCTAGGAATAGAAGTTAACGATGTATCAATCTTGGTAGATCCTTTTATTTCCCCAAATGAAAAAGCATCCCACATTGATATTAATTCTTTAAAAGCAGATTATATTTTATTAACGCATGCGCATGAAGATCATGTAGCAGATGTCGAAGCTATTGCCAAACGCACAAATGCCGTAATTGTTTCGAATGCGGAAATTGTAAGCTATTATAGTAATAAAGGTTTTGAAGGACATCCAATGAATCACGGTGGGAAATGGGATTTCGAATTCGGAACAGTTAAATACGTAAACGCTATTCATTCTTCTGGTTTTGCAGACGGTACATATGGCGGCCAACCTGGTGGATTTGTTATTGAAGGCGAACGTAAAAATATTTATATCGCTGGAGATACCGCTTTGTCTTTCGATATGAAATTAATCCCGATGCAATTAAAATTAGATTTAGCGATTTTACCAATTGGCGATAATTTTACTATGGGTATTGACGATGCTATTTTAGCTAGTGATTTTGTAGAATGCGATAAAGTTTTAGGCTATCATTTCGATACGTTTGGATATATTGAAATAGACCATGTTGAAGCAAAACGCAAGTTTTTTGATAAAGACAAAGATTTAATGCTTCTTGAAATAGGTGAGAGTATAGAGTTGTAAATTATTTAACAGTTAAATTAAAGCCTTAAAATATTTCATTTTGAAATTTTTTAAGGCTTTTTTATGAGATTTTCCAATGGTGATGTTGTCATGATTACCAAAATAATTGACTATTTTTGAGAACATGATTTTAGCGACTTTTCATAAATATATTTTAAACTTTAAAAACCCTAGCGAAACCTCTAGAGGTGTGCTTACAACTAAAGAAACGTGGTTTATTCATTTAGAAGAACATGAAAAAAAAGGAGTAGGCGAGTGTGGTGTTTTTAGAGGCTTATCTGCAGATGATAGACCGGATTATGAAGCTAAATTACAATGGGTTTGCAAGAATATTAATCTAGGTTTAGAAGCATTGTTAGTCGAGTTAATTGAATTTCCGAGTATTCAATTCGGATTAGAAATGGCGTTTAAATCGTTAGTAGGTGAAACTCCTTTTACATTATTTCCTTCCGGTTTTACTGAGGGAAAAGATGCTATTCCCATTAACGGATTGATTTGGATGGGGAGCGAAACATTTATGAAATCGCAAATTAAAGAGAAACTCGACGCAGGATTCAATTGTATTAAAATGAAAATTGGAGCGATAGATTTTCAAACAGAAATCGCTTTACTAAAATCGATTCGAAAAGAATTTTCAGATTCAGAAATAGAATTACGGGTCGATGCAAATGGTGCTTTTCAGCCCAATGAAGCTTTAGAAAAACTAAAAATATTATCAGATTTTAATCTACATTCAATAGAACAACCTATAAAAGCAGGTCAGATTGAAGCTATGGCAAATTTATGTGAATCGACACCTCTACCAATTGCATTGGACGAAGAGTTGATTGGTGTATTTCATCAAAAAGAAAAGGAAGTGCTTTTAAGTCAGATTAATCCACAATTTATTATACTTAAACCAAGTTTAGTTGGCGGATTTCAAGGGAGCGATTCCTGGATTTCATTAGCAGAACAAAATAATATTGGTTGGTGGATTACAAGTGCCTTAGAAAGTAATGTGGGATTAAATGCCATTGCACAATATACCTATACTTTACAAAGTCCTTTACCTCAGGGTTTGGGAACAGGAGGTTTGTTTACTAATAACTTCGAATCTCCTTTAGAAGTAAAAAATGGTAAATTACATTACGAAACACATATAAATTGGAAATATAATTTAGAATAAAACATGTATATAAGTCAGGCGTATAAAGGATTACATGAGTGGTGGAGTTATATAGTTGGATCAATAATTGCTTTTATTGGAGTCCTAATTTTTTCGGTACCACATTTGGTAGCAATAAGCTTAAAAACAATAGAAGGTGGGGTAGATTTATCTAAAATGGATGACACCAATTATATTATGAGCTTGTTTGAGTCTAATTTAAATTTAATTTTTGTCTTGCTTCCGTTTTTAGGAGGACTTATCTTCTTGTTTCTCGCGGTAAAGTATATTCATAAATTACCTATTTTAAAGTTAACAACCACTCGAAAAGCTATAGATTGGAAGCGTGTTTTGTTTTCTTTTTTACTTTGGGGATCTATATCTTCACTGTTTATTATTATAGATTGTTGGATGTCGCCCGAAGATTATATGTATAATTTTCAATTTAATAAATTTATTATACTAGTGGTTATTGCGGTAATTTTAATACCGTTTCAGACTAGTTTCGAAGAGTATCTGTTTAGAGGTTATTTGATGCAGGGCATTGGGGTAATTTCAAGATCTAAATTAGTACCTTTAATTTTAACATCTGTAATATTTGGAGGTTTACATATTGCAAATCCTGAAGTCGCAAAATTAGGTTACACCATATTAGTATATTATATAGGAACAGGTTTGTTTTTAGGTATTTTAACTTTAATGGACGAAGGAATGGAATTATCGTTAGGGTTTCATGCCGCAAATAATTTTTTTACAGCCTTACTTGTAACATCAGATTGGAGTGCTTTACAAACTCATTCTATATTTAAAGATATTTCTAATCCTGAAGAAACGAGTTTTATCGAAATATTTTTGCCTGTATTTGTTATTTTTCCCTTATTACTATTTATCTTTTCAAAGAAATATAAATGGAACGATTGGAAAGAAAAATTAACAGGCAGAGTTATTCAACCTGTTCTTGAATCGGTTTCGATTGAAGACGACAAAATATAAATCAATAAATCAAATTACTATAAATATTATTTCTCATGATAACAGCAGTAAAAACCAAAGTGCCAACATATGACAAAATTCATTTAAAATTTAAATTAAACGGACGTTATTATGATAGCGAAGATTTAAAAGAAGTTGCATATTGTTTTATAAAAGAAGGGGAACCACACCAAAAAACATTGGGTGATTTTTTACAAGCATGGTTAGATAATAACGATTACGTAGAAGTGCAAACTTCAGGATCTATTGGTGTTCCTAAAATGATTAAAATTAAGAAGCAAGCCATGGTAAATTCTGCTATTGCAACAGGAAATGCTTTTAATTTATATCCAGGAGATAGTTTGTTACACTGCTTACCATTTAATTTTATTTCAGGCCGAATGATGTTAGTTCGTGCAATGATTTTAGGCTTAGAATTGGATGTTGTGCCGCCACGTATTACTCCTGTATTTGATTTAGAAAAAACATATGATTTCTCTGCAATGATTCCGTTGCAAGCCGAAAACTTACTTTCAGAATTACATCATTTTAAAGCCCTAATTATAGGAGGAGCAGCAGTTTCTCATCAGTTGTTAGAGGATATTAAAGATATAGACACAAAATGTTATTCGACATATGGAATGACAGAAACTGTGAGTCATATTGCATTTAGACCCTTAAATGGTCCTGATAAATCGGAATGGTATAAGGCGTTGCCAAATGTAAAGATTTCTCAAAACGATAAGGATTGTATAGTGATTGAAGCTGATTATTTGTTTGATGGTGCTTTAGAAACTAACGATGTTGCTATTATGCAATCGGAAAACGAATTTAAATTAATAGGTAGAATAGATAATGTTATTAATTCTGGGGGTTTAAAATTGTTTGCTGAACAAATTGAAAAGCATTTAACAGGTGAGATTTCAGAACGCTTTTTTGTTGCAGGACAGCCAGATGATAAATTAGGAGAACGTTTAATTTTAGTTATTGAAGGGGAAGAAAGACCTATTGATGCTAAGATTTATAAAAACCTTCAGAAGAATGAAATCCCTAAAGACGTGTATTTTATTGATAAATTGGTAGAAACTCCAAACCGTAAAATTCAACGTAAAAAAACATTAGAGTTGCTTAAGTAAGCAATTGTTTTTATAAAATATAAAGCCGTTAATTCACGAATTTTAATTTGTAAATTAACGGCTTTTTGTTTCTCTATTTTTGTTCTGAATTTAAATAGAATTACTCTTCTAAAGTCAAGCTGAATTTATTTTAGCTTCACAGAAGTAGCTAATAAATTAAAATAATAATCTAAAAACCAAAATAATGTGTTTCTGAAACAAGTTCAGAGTGACGGAATTTGAAAAGAGCAATTCAACATGTATTAGTGGCTTCCATTTGCCTTCTTAAAATCGATTCTTAAACTTGTAAAATTCCCATATTAAATTTCTTTTCAATAGGAGCGTGGTTTGCAGCTTCTATTCCCATAGAAATCCAAGTTCTGGTATCTAAAGGATCGATAATACCGTCGGTCCAAAGTCTTGAAGCCGCATAGTATGGAGATACTTGTTTGTCGTATCTCGATTTTATTTTATTAAATAATTCGTCTTCTTTTTCAGGAGTAATAGTTTCTCCTTTAGCTTTTAATGAAGCTGTTTCTATTTGAAGTAATACTTTTGCAGCAGAATTTCCACTCATTACAGCAAGTTCTGCACTTGGCCAAGCAACAATCAAGCGTGGGTCGTATGCTTTTCCGCACATGGCATAATTTCCGGCTCCATAACTATTCCCAATAATAATAGTGAATTTGGGTACAACAGAATTACTCACTGCATTTACCATTTTGGCACCATCTTTTATAATGCCACCATGTTCAGATTTTGATCCCACCATAAAACCAGTAACATCTTGTAAAAACACTAATGGTATTTTCTTCTGATTACAATTTGCAATAAAACGGGTAGCTTTATCTGCACTGTCGTTATAAATAACACCTCCAAATTGCATTTCACCTTGTTTAGTTTTCACTAACTGACGTTGATTTGCGACTATACCAACTGCCCAACCATCGATTCTAGCGTAAGCTGTGATAATTGTTTTTCCATAACCTTCTTTATATTCTTCAAATACAGAATCATCAACCAAGCGTTTAATGATGTCTTTCATATTATATTGATCTGCACGACTTTTAGGTATAATGCCGTATATATCTTCAGGGTTTTCTTTCGGTTTTAAAGCTGCAATACGATTAAAACCAGCTTTGTCATAATCACCAATCTTATCGATTATAAATTTTATTTTATCTAAAGCATCTTTGTCATCTTTAGCTTTATAGTCGGTTACGCCACTAATCTCGCAATGTGTAGTAGCACCTCCTAAAGTTTCATTATCTACAGATTCTCCAATGGCAGCCTTTACTAAATAGCTTCCTGCTAAGAAAATACTGGCCGTTTTATCTACAATTATAGCTTCATCACTCATAATTGGTAAATACGCACCACCAGCAACACAACTTCCCATGACAGCAGAAATTTGAGTGATTCCCATGCTGCTCATAATTGCATTATTTCTAAATATTCGTCCGAAATGTTCTTTGTCTGGAAAAATCTCATCTTGAAGTGGTAAATACACGCCTGCGCTATCTACCAAATAGATAATTGGCAATTTATTTTCGATAGAAATTTCTTGTGCGCGTAAGTTCTTTTTTCCCGTAATTGGGAACCAGGCACCAGCTTTAACCGTAGCATCATTAGCAACAACTATACATTGTTTGCCTTTTACATATCCTATTTTTACGACTACTCCTCCAGAAGGACATCCTCCATGTTCAGCATACATATCTTCTCCAGCAAAAGTACCAATTTCAATACTTTTTGATTTCGGATCTAATAAATATTCAACACGTTCTCGAGCTGTAAGTTTCCCTTTATCATGTAATTTTTCTATACGTTTCAATCCGCCACCAAGACTTACTTTAGCAAATCGCCTCTTTAAATCTGATACTAAAAGTTTATTATAATCTTCGTTTTTATTGAAGTTGATATCCATATAAAATCAATTTGATGCTAAAATACGAAAGTTTAAAAATATCTACTATAAATTAATGGTTATGTATTTTACTATACATGGAAATATATTCCTAGGTAAATATATTTTATTTATTGTATATTTGTCTTCAATTAAATTAATTAAGATGAAAAAAGACAAGATTATTTTTTATGTATCAACAGGGTTATTATCAATAATAATTTTGTTTTCTGTGGGTATG
This sequence comes from Formosa sejongensis, assembly GCF_033447105.1. Classification (NCBI taxonomy): domain Bacteria; kingdom Pseudomonadati; phylum Bacteroidota; class Flavobacteriia; order Flavobacteriales; family Flavobacteriaceae; genus Formosa; species Formosa sejongensis. The sequence goes on along the minus strand of NZ_JAWQUN010000012.1, from coordinate 8,141 downwards.
TACTTTTTTAAACATGAAGATGTGGCTAAAATGTTTGCCAATTTTGGATATCCAACATATATTATTTATCCATATGCAGTCGCTAAAATATTAGGTTTATTTGCGATTTGGAATCCTAAATTTAAGGTTTTAAAAGAATGGGCGTATTCAGGTTTTTTCTTTGCCTTTATTTTAGCCTTTTTCGCTCATTATATGATAAGTGATGGCGGGCAAATGACAGCCTTAGCAGCTTTAGTGTTATTAGTAATATCTTATATATTTAACAAAAAAACTCAAATTTAACATGAAAAATATAATCGTATTTGCGGGAAGTAGCAGTAAACAATCTATTAATAAGCAATTAGCAAGCTATGCGTCTAGTTTAGCAGAAAATACAAAATCTACTATTTTAGATTTAAACGATTTTAATGTTCCACTTTACAGTGTAGATCTTGAAGCCGAATCTGGATTTCCAGAACATGCAAAACGTATGGTTGAAGAAATTAAAAATACAGATGGTATTATAATCTCATTAGCAGAACATAACGGTGCTTATGCCTCCGTATTTAAAAACTTGTTTGATTGGATGTCTAGAATAGAGCCCAAAACATTTCAGAGTAAACCAATGTTTTTAATGGCAACCTCTCCAGGTGCAAGAGGTGGTGCTTCAGTTTTAGCAATGGCCAAAGATCGTTTTCCGCGTCATGATGCTAATATAGTTAGTACATTTTCTTTACCTTCTTTTTATGAAAATTTTTCAGAAGGGAAAATAAATAATCCTGAGTTAAATGTGCAATTATTAAAAGAAGTGAAACAATTTGAAGCGCATTTATACACTTCTTAATTATAACGTAATACTATAAATATGTAATATATGGGAGATTTTTCTAAAGATATTAATTCTTCTTTTCCGAATAATAAAGTCAAGGCGATGCTGAATATTATCTATACAGCAAATTGGATTAGTAGTTATCAAAATTCATTTTTTAAACCCTTTAAAATTTCGTCACAGCAATACAATATTTTAAGAATATTAAAAGGTGCAGACGAACCTTTAAAAGTACAAACCATTAAAGAGCGCATGGTGGAAAGATCTCCAAATGCTACACGTTTAATGGATAAGTTGTATGCCAAAGGTTTGATTGATCGTATTCCTTGTAAGAATGATAGAAGAGCTGTTCATGTGATAATTACAACAGAAGGGCTGACATTAATTGAAGATATTTCTAAAGCTAATAGAAAAGATGTTTTTAAGAACTTATCTGAAGAGGATGCCATTCAATTGAGTCATTTATTAGATAAGATACGTTGAATTATAAATTTCAATCATCAAAAAAAGATACTAAATGAAAACATACCATTTTAGTGGGAATTAAAGTGTGTTAGTCATGGAGTTTAATTATTGTTCATGGAAAAATACAAACAGAATTAAATTCTAAAGATGCTATAGGAATTAGTAGAACAATTTACTTTATATAGACTTTTTAGAGGCTTCAAGCCTCTTTTTTATTGAGTTATTTATGGAAATTTAGAATAAATTAGTGTCGAAAGTGGATTTTAAAAGGTTGTATATCTTGATTATATATACGTTAATCTAATTATCGATTATATAGACAGTCTATAGCATATATTTCTATCAGATTTAATATTTATGTAAATTTAAAATATTAAATCCCCCAAGATATGATACTAAAGAAAGAAATTTTATTCATTTTTTTTGTTGCTATTACTCTAGTAACTTATTCTCAAACTTCAGAAATTAAAGACTTTTCAGAGATTACAGAGATTACAGAAATTGATTCTACAAGAGTTAGCTTTTGGATGGTCGGAATTGGTTTTAATGCCGTAGATGATTCCGGAAATGTATTTGATGGTATTTTCGATACAGATGGAAGTTGGAACGCTGTACCTTATCCATCGCGAGTAAGTATTGGTAGATATTTTAAAAGCGGATTAGGGGTAGAAGGTATCTTTACATATAACCTATATAAGAAAGGAAAAATGGTTGATAACTATCCTCTTGAAGAAGACGTAGATTATTATTCTGTAGATTCTAGGTTGAGTTATGATTTAAATAGACTTGTAGGCGAAACAGGTTGGTTTGATCCTTATTTAGGCGCTGGTGTTGGTTTTACGCATGCTAATAAGAATACACGTGGTACTTATAATGCTGTCCTAGGTTTTAGAGTTTGGTTCTCTGAAAGATTTGGTATGGATGTAAACGCTACTGGTAAATGGGGAATTAATTATGATTTTAGAAATCATAAACAGTATGCTATTGGTGCAGTTTATAAATTCGATATTAAAAAAGAGTTAACTAAAAAAGACCAATTAGCTGTTGATGAAGCTTTAGAACTAGATCAAATACGAGTTGAAGACTCTATTGCTCGCGTAAATATGGAGCAAGAAGAAGCCATGTTACTAGCACAGCAATTGGCACAACAAAAAGCAGCAGCAGAGCAAGAACGATTGGCACAACTTGAAAATGAAAAAATAGAGGCTAGAAATAAAGTGCAAAGTGAAATAGATGGTTTGGATAATTTGTACTTTGCTTTTGATTCTTCTACTTTAAATTCTGATTCAATAACCATATTAGATGAACTGTTACTAATTTTAAACGAAAATCCTGAAATAATGTTGGGAATCACATCTCATACAGATTCTAGAGGATCAGCAGCATATAATCAAACCCTTTCAGAAAAGCGTTTAAAAAGCACTCTTGACTATTTATTTGAAAATGGGATAGAAACTAATAGAATTGAAGGAAAAGCCTATGGAGAGTCTAAATTGATTAATGAATGTGATGGTAATACTAAATGTTCAGAAAGTAAACATAGAGAGAATAGACGATCAGAAATTAATATTGTAACTCTTTAATTTAAGCAGTTTCCAAAATAAAACAAAGAACCTCAGAACTGTATGCAATTCTGAGGTTCTTTTATATTTTAAATTCAAAAGGATTCTAGCTTTTTACACGCTGTTTTCTTAAAATTATAATTGCTATTGCAATTAAAACTCCCGATGCAGCCATAGCAGCACCAACCCAATCGGCAGAGGTGTAACCATAACCCATTGCAATGGGAATTCCAGCAAAATACGCTCCAGAAGCATTTCCAACGTTAAATGCACTTTGATTTAAAGACGAGCCTAAGGTTTCAGAACCTTTAGACGCATTAATTATTGCGACCTGTATAGGTGTGGAAAGGCAAAAAGTAACGGCTCCAATTATAAACGTCATCACTAATACCATAACTTTATCCGTTGCTAGAATAGTGTTTAAAGAAAGGCAAATAACCATGCAGACAAGTGTGATAATAATCGCGTAAATAGGTGAGAATTTTTCGGCTAGTTTGGCTCCTATAAAATTACCTATTACCATACCTAATCCTGCTAATATCATAGCAAAAGAGACCATTTCGGCAGTATGTCCTGCAACGTCTGTAATTAATGGAGAGATATAACTGTACCAAGCAAAAAAACCTCCTGTACCAATTGTAGTTAATATTATAATTAACCATAATTCCAAGCGTTTAAATATTTTTAAGTCTTCGAGAAAGTGAGTTTCTGAAGATCGTTTTAAAACTGGCATCCAAAATTTTATACTTAGCACTACCAAAACGCCAACAAATCCGACTAATAAAAATGAGAGATTCCAACTATAATGTTTTCCTAAATAAGTTCCTAATGGTACACCAAGTAGATTCGCAAATGTTAATCCGCTAAACATAATAGCGATGCCTTGGGCAGATTTACCTTCCTTAGATAATTTACCAGCGACCACAGCTCCAATTCCAAAAAAGGCACCGTGTGGTAACCCTGATAAAAACCTTAAAATAATAAAAGAATTATACCCAGTAGCAAAAGAGGATAACGTATTAAAAACAGTAAACCAAACCATTAATGCTAAAAGCACACGGTGTGCAGGCCACTTACTCGCGATTCCAGTAAGAATTGGTGCGCCAACAACGACACCCAAAGCGTAGGCAGAAATAAAATGACCAGCAACAGGAATGCTAATGTCGAATGCTGTAGCAATTTCTGGTAAAATACCCATGATTACGAATTCGGTTAAACCAATTCCAAAACCACCTATTGCTAAAGATAATAATGCTTTATTCATTTATGATCAATGTTTTTTAATAAACGTAAATATGACGCAAATGTAGTCTGATAATTATGTATTAATTGAATTTAAGACGTAAAAAAAAAGTTAATTGAAAACCCATTACTTATGAAGCGTAATTTTTAAAAGATATCTATTTAAAACAGAAAGTATTAGTGATTAGATAAATAATTCTGATAGTTAAGTGCAGATTTAAAATAGTAATTAAAATGGTAACTTGATATGCTTTATGTTTGAAACATATTCAATTTTATTCCATCTATAATAGAAAAGTAACAATTTAATGTTGTTAAATGAGTAGCGGTGTAAATTTAATATCTCAACTTAAATGATAATGTTCGTACAAATAATTTATAATTAGTACTAAAAATACGATATTTGTAATTGAACTTGCGCAAAGGATAGAAGTGGCATCCTTTTTTAATTGTAGACAATTTAAAAAGATACAACGGATAGCCTGACGGTTTTAGCTTTTTTTTGCTAAAACGGTGCGCCCTAAAAAAATAGATTTATATATTATGGCAATGAATAAAAACACGGTTTTAGCATGGGCAACAACCATTATGATTGTAGTAGGATTAGGTTTAATTGCACTTGGTGCTTTTAGATATAACGATGTAGCAGGTTGGGGATTTGCTTCGGTAGGCATAGGTTTTTTTGCAATTGCTTGGGTATTTAACGCATTAAAAGGTAGAGTGTAATTATGAGCGACGATAAGAAAGTTATTTTTTCGATGTCCGGTTTAACCAAGACATTTCCTGGTGCAAACACACCAGTTTTAAAAAACATTTATTTAAGTTTTTTCTACGGTGCCAAAATTGGGATTTTAGGTCTTAATGGTTCTGGTAAATCAACTTTATTAAAGATTATTGCAGGTGTAGATAAGAATTATCAAGGTGATGTTACATTTCTTCAAGATTATTCAGTTGGATTTCTAGAGCAAGAACCAAAACTTGATGATGAGAAAACGGTTATGGATATAGTTCGTGAAGGTGCTGCCGAAACAGTTGCTATTCTAGACGAATACAATAAAATTAACGATATGTTTGGGTTGGAAGAAGTATATTCCAATGCCGATAAAATGGATAAATTAATGGCACGTCAGGCCGAGCTTCAAGATCAGATTGATGCTTCGAATGCTTGGGAGTTAGATACCAAATTAGAAATCGCTATGGATGCCTTGCGTACTCCAGATGGTGATAAGAAAATTGGCCTGCTTTCTGGTGGAGAGCGCAGACGTGTTGCACTTTGTCGTTTACTATTACAAGAGCCAGATATATTACTGTTAGATGAGCCAACCAACCATTTAGATGCTGAATCTGTACATTGGTTAGAGCATCATTTAGCGCAATATAAAGGAACGGTGATAGCAGTAACGCATGATAGATATTTCTTAGATAATGTTGCGGGCTGGATTTTAGAATTAGATAGAGGTGAAGGTATTCCTTGGAAAGGGAACTATTCATCTTGGTTAGATCAGAAGTCTAAACGTATGGCTCAAGAAAGCAAAACAGCTTCTAAACGCCAGAAAACGTTAGAGCGTGAATTAGATTGGGTACGTCAAGGAGCAAAAGGACGCCAAACTAAGCAAAAAGCACGTTTAAATAATTACGATAAATTAATGAGTCAAGACCAAAAGCAACTTGACGAAAAATTAGAAATCTATATCCCGAACGGACCACGTTTAGGTACAAATGTTATCGAAGCTAAAGGTATTAGTAAAGGTTTTGATGATAAATTATTATATGAAGATTTAAACTTCAATTTACCTCAAGCAGGTATAGTTGGAATTATTGGTCCTAACGGTGCTGGTAAAACCACCATTTTTAGAATGATTATGGGGGAACAAACCCCTGATAAGGGTTCTTTTGAAGTTGGAGAAACTGCAAAAATCGCCTACGTAGACCAAAGTCATACTAATATTGATCCTGAAAAAACAATTTGGCAAAACTTTAGTGACGAGCAAGAATTGGTTTTAATGGGTGGAAAAGAAGTGAATTCTAGAGCCTATTTAAGTCGTTTTAACTTTTCTGGTGGTGAACAAAACAAGAAAGTGAAATTGCTTTCTGGAGGTGAACGTAACCGTTTACATTTAGCTATGACGCTAAAAGAAGAAGGTAATGTGTTGCTTTTAGATGAGCCTACTAACGATCTAGATGTGAATACGTTAAGAGCGCTAGAAGAAGGGTTGGAAAACTTTGCGGGTTGTGCTGTAGTAATTAGTCACGACAGATGGTTTTTAGATAGAATTTGTACTCACATTTTAGCTTTTGAAGGAGATAGCCAAGTGTATTTCTTTGAAGGAAGTTTTAGTGAATATGAAGAGAATAAGAAAAAACGTTTGGGTGGTGATTTAATGCCAAAACGTATTAAGTATAAAAAGTTGGTTAGATAATTAAATCTAACATTATAAAAGTAAAACAGCCTGCTAATAAATAGCAGGCTGTTTTGTTTTTTATAAAGCTGACAATATTAGTTGTTATTATATAAATGTCCTTCTGTGAAATCTTTGTATTTTTTTTCTTCTTCTTCGGATTCTTCAAAATTTAAATTTGCAAGACGCTCGTTTTCGGCTTTTAACTTATAGGTTTTTCTAATACCTAAAAGCAATAAAATAAGAAAGATGGCTACGGTTATGGACAATCCAATAACAATACTTTTATCTATAATAGATAATGGTTCTAAATTTATTAATAAATTGTTTTGAATTAAGACAAATGACATGGAGGGTTAAATATGTTTTTAGATTAATAGCATACCAAATATAAGTCAAAATCTCAATAATCACAAAATGAAAGCTGTTAATTTTGTGAATACCAATCAAGTAGAGTTACTTTAATTGTTGTGCTATTTGTTTCAATTAAATTTTTAAAAGCATTTACGTCGCTAAAACCATCTGTTCCGCGATAATGATATGGAATTACTTCTTTTGGTTGAAACTCTAGTACGGCATCTGCAGCCTTATCGACAGGCATAGTATAAGGTAAATTCATACAAACAAAAGCGATGTCAATATTTTCTAAATTACGCATTTCTGGTATGTCTTCTGTGTCACCTGAAATGTAAATACGTTCTTCATTATTATTTAAAATGTAACCATTTCCTCTTCCTTTAGAGTGGAATTTTAGGGCTTCAGGGCGTAAGTTATACATAGGAATAGCTTCAATCTTAATATGTTTGTAAGATTTTGTTTCACCATTATTAATAACAAAAGTTTGTTTTCTTAGAGTATCTGATAATTTATCGGCAACTGCTTGAGGTGCTATAATAGTTGTATGTTGCTTGGTAATGGCTTCTAAAGTTTCAATATTTAAATGATCGCCATGTATGTCTGTAATTAATATAAGATTGGGTTCTTTTTGATTAATAAATGCTTCTGCACCTCCAACAGGGTCTACATAAATAGTGATTTTTTTTATTTCCATGATAAAAGTCGCATGAGAAATCGGGATAATTTTCGTTTCTGTATCTTTTTCTGCAGATACTATTTTTGAAAATGTAATAGTATCAGAAATAGGTTTAAAGCTAATTAAGGTTAGAGTTAGCATTAAAAGAGTAAAGGTAAGTATATGTTTCATGATTTATTGTGTTGAATATTAGTGTGATAAAATACAAAAATTAATTAAGAGTAAAATATGATATTTTTCACTTCTTAACTAAATCTCTTTTTCAAATCCTCTATAACTAATTCTGTTTCTTTGTTTTTACTTGATTTCACAAACGAATTGCCAGTACTTGTTGTAATTCAAAATCTTTAATTGTGCAACGCTCGCAAGTCATGCTAACATTTTTATTTTTTATTTTAGGGTCATCTAAAAAATTTAGTTTTCTTTTTAACTGTTTATCTATTAGCAAACCAATACGTCTACAATGGTTTACTTTAAATGGATCTTTAGTTGCCCAGCATGATAATAAATAAAGACCGTTGCAAGGTCAAATCAATTGAATCTATTATTATATTGAATAACTGTTTGTAAATTAAGTTCTCAAGTCTTATTTTTAGGTTATGAAATTACAGAAAGCCCCAACCTTAGCGGAC